>JAGRBF010000381.1 GCA_020434205.1 Calditrichota bacterium
CGCGTAAACGGCAATATCCGCGGGACCGAAACCCTGCTGATTGTCGAGGACGAGGAAATGCTGGTGGAACTGCTGACCCACGTCCTCACCACCCACGGTTACAATGTCCTGACTGCCCGGGACGGGGAGGAAGCCATTCAGGTATTCCGTAATTTTAAGGAAGAGATTGATCTGGTCTTCAGCGATTTCGGTCTTCCCAAAATGAACGGATGGCAGGCGTTCCTGGAAATGCGCCAGTTGAGACCGAAAATTCCGGGGATTTTTGCCAGCGGCTTTTTCGACCCGGAAACCAAGGCCGCCATGCAGGAAAAAGGCGTCGAAAAGTTCCTCTTCAAACCTTATGTTCTCCTCGAAGTTGCCTCAACGATCCGCCAGGTTCTGGATAATTGATGTTGTTCCCGGGGAATCCCCGGCCCTGCTGTCCTTGCCAATCTTCGAAATGTGAAATGTGATTTTTTCGTTTTGACTCTCCGGGCATTGAATGTATGTTTTCTTTAGACTTACTCTTTGAATCATCCCTGTTTTATCACCCAACTCGCTTGCGCTTCAGAGGCCTGGATGAACGATGCGTCTTTTTTCAAATCGGTAAAACCCGAACAGTTTATCGATGCTTTGCTGGACATCTCTCCGGATGCCCTGTTGCTGGTAGACCCCGATTTCCGGATTATTCGGGCCAATCCTATGGCCCTGGAACTCCTGGAGATCAGCGGGGAGGACCTGAGCAATACTTCGCTGCTGAATCATTTTTCTTCCGCCAAAAGCCGCCTGAAAAGATTGTCCGCCCGGGTTCAGAAAAATGGCGAAGGAACGGTAGGACGCCTGCGCCTGTCGGTTAATCCCGATCGCAAAACCAATTTTCACATCACCGCCAAGCTGATCGAAGCCGGCGGCAGCGAGGTGATGCTGTTAACCTGCAGCGACAGCACCGAACCCAGCCCCGCCGAAAAGAAGCTCAAGGAATCCGAAGAAAAATTCAGCACCCTTCTGCAAAACATGCACGAAGGGGTAATGCTGGTGGATAATGACGACCGTATCCAATACGTCAACGACCGCATTATGACCATGCTGGGATACGACCGCGATGAGCTGGTCGGCGAGGTAGGTTATCGCATTCTCTTCAGCGAAGAATACCAGAAGATTATCCAGGAAAAAAACCGCCTGCGCACCAAGCGGGTGGCCGATACCTACGAAGTGGAGATGCTCGCCAATGGCGGAGAAACGCTCTGGGTGCAGATCAGCGGGGCGCCCATTGTGGATGCCGCCGGCAAGGTGGTCGGCTCCTTCGGGATTCTCACCGACATCACCGAACGCAAAGCCTCCGAAGCGGCCCTGCAAAGCGCCAAAAGCGAGCTGGAGAAGCGGGTTAAGGAACGCACCCGCGAACTGACCGCCATGAACGATTCCCTGATGCGCGAAATTTATGAGCGCAAGCAGGTGGAAGAAGAGCGGCAGAAGTTTTTCTCGCTGGTGGAAAACAGCAGCGACCTGATTGTTATGGCCGATCCGGATTCCGGCAAGCTGATTTACGCCAATAAGGCCGCCCTGCGCGCTCTGGGGCAAAGCCAGAAAGGCAGCCTGGATCGCCAGACCATTTTCGATTGCCATCCCGCCGATCTTCAGGAACGCCTGGCCACCGAAATTCTCCCCAGCATCACCGAGGCGGGCAACTGGCATGGCGAGCTGCCCTTTTTCAACAATGAATCCGGGGAAGAACTGCCCACCCTGTTCAATGGTTTCGCCGTCAAACATCCGCTGTCCGACGACCTGATTGCCATTGCCATTATCTACCGCGATGTCCGCGAGTTAAAAAATCAGGAAGCCGCCCTGCAGGTGGCCAAAAACGAGCTGGAAACGCGGGTGCAGGAACGGACCGCCGAGCTTTCCGAAGCCAACCAGATCCTGATGCAGCAGATCGTGGTGCGCCGCCGCGCCGAAGAGGAACTGCAAAACAGCGAGGAAAAATACCGGCTCCTGTTTAACAGCGGCAACGACAGCGTTTTCGCCTTTCACGCGGAAAGCAACGGAGAGCTCTCCAATTTTATCGAAGTCAACGATGTCGCCTGCCAGAAACTGGGATACGGCCGGGAAGAATTGCTGGCCCTGTCCATGCGCAGTATCGTGATCGGTTATCGCCAGGAAGATATGAAGGGGCGCCTGCGCCGCCTGCTCTCCGAGCAGCACATCCTTTTCGAGGAAACCTTCCTGACCCGCGCCGGGGTGGCCATTCCCATGGAGATCAGCGCTCACCTGTTTACCTTTCGCGATCGCCCCACCATCATGGCCATCGCCCGGGACATCACCAACCGCAAGCGCGCCGAAACCCAGATTCGCGATCAGGCTGCTCTGCTGGACAAAGCCCAGGACGCCATTATGGTCTGCGACCTGAACGATTACGTGATTTACTGGAACAAAAGCGCCGAGCGCCTCTACGGCTGGAAGAACCAGGAAGCGATCGGCAATAACGCCTTCGAACTGCTTTTTCAGCGGGATTCCACCCAATATATCTCCTCCCGCCGGGCGGTTCTGGAGCATGGAGAATGGCTGGGCGAGCTGCATCAGGTTACCAAGGAAGGCCGCGAAATTCTGGTGGAATCGCGCTGGACCCTGGTCCACGACAACACCGGAGAAGCCAAGTCCATCCTGGTGGTCAATACCGATATCACCGAAAAGAAGCTGATCGAAGTGCAGTTTCTGCGGGCGCAGCGCATGGAGAGTATCGGCGCTTTGGCGGGGGGCATTGCCCACGACCTCAACAACGTTCTGGCGCCCATCCTGACCGCGGTGCAGATTCTCCAGGTGCGTTTTACCGATGACAAAAGCGAAAAAATTCTCAACACCATCGAATCCAACGTGAAGCGCGGGGCCGATATGGTGAAGCAGATCCTCACCTTTGCCCGGGGGGTAGAGGGAGAGCGCATTCCCCTGCACATCCAGCATCTCATTCACGATCTGGAAAAAATCACCCTGGAAACTTTTCCCAAGTCGATCACCATTCATCTGGATATCGCCAGCGATTTGTGGCCGGTCTCCGGGGATTCCACCCAGCTTCAGCAGGTGTTGCTCAATCTGTGCGTCAATGCCCGGGATGCCATGCCCAAAGGCGGCGAATTGGTGATCGAAGCCAGCAATGTGAATCTGGAGGAAGAGTTTGCCCGGGTTCAGCTGGAAGCCAATGTCGGGCCGTACGTGCTGGTGCGGGTCAGCGATAGCGGTAGCGGGATCCCGGCCAGCATCATCAACAAAATATTCGAACCGTTTTTTACCACCAAAGAACCGGGTAAGGGAACCGGCCTGGGCTTATCCACGGTTATCGCCATTGTGAAAAGTCATGGTGGGTTTGTTAAGGTGGAAAGCGCCCTGGGACGGGGAACGGATTTTGAGGTGTATCTGCCGGCCAGTACCGAGCTGGAGAGCGAGGACCTCAGCGACGGTGAAGGTCTGCTGCCCCACGGCAACGGCGAGACCATTCTGCTGGTGGACGACGAAAGTTCCATTCTGGATATCACCCGGGAGACCCTGGAAACCTATGGGTACAAGGTTATCACCGCCCGGGACGGCGCGGAGGCCGTGGGGCTGTTTGCCCAGCACAAGGCCGTTATCGACGCGGTTATCACCGATATCATGATGCCGGTGATGGATGGTCCCACCGCCATTCGCAACCTGCGCAAGATGAAATCGGACCTCAAGGTGGTTGCCTCCAGCGGCTTTGTCGAGGAACCCAAGGTCAAGGAATTGATTGCCGACGGGGTGCAATATTTCCTGCACAAACCCTATACTGCGGACAAGGTCCTGGAAGTGCTGGCCAAACTGTTCGCCGAAGAGAGCGTTAAGCAGGAATCCGGCGATGAGGGATAGGTAATTAGGTGTTTAGGCTGTAGGTAGTTAGGCTGTAGGTATTTAGGCTGTAGGTATTTAGGCTGTAGGTATTTAGGCTGTAGGTATTTAGGCTGTAGGTATTTAGGCTGTAGGTATTTAGGCTGTAGGTATTTAGGCTGTAGGTATTTAGGCTGTAGGTATTTAGGCTGTAGGTACTCAGGTGTTAGGGGTGTATCTAAATCCCTACAAGCCTAGTAGTCTGTCAAGTGTGCTTAGTCTGGTTGTGGCCTCTGGACCGTCACCCCGGTATGCTTTTGGGCCGGGGTACATACCCAACGTCCCGATGGATCCTGGCCTAAAGATTGCCGGGATGACGAACAGGACTTACTATAATTGACAGTCTACTAAAAGGCTTTTGGTCAATTGTTGCGCAACAGAAGT
>JAGRBF010000382.1:0-2937 GCA_020434205.1 Calditrichota bacterium
ACAATTTGTCCGAAACGGAAAAAAAGGTAACCAAAGAGGTGTTGCTGCTAACCGGCGAATGGGCCGATCTGCCGGGAAAACACCTGCTGCGCTATTTTGGGGTCAGCACCGATGGGGACCGGGTTATCGCAGAGTTCGATGAAACGCCCCCGGTGTGTTTCGTGTCCCGCAGCGCCAGGTTGCCGGCTTCGGTGCGCCCCGCGGAGCGCCGGCCTCTGGAGATGACCACCTTCGAGGGAATCCCGGTGGACGCTCTTTATTTTCCGGGGTATAACGATCTGCGCCGGGCCGCCCGGGAGCTGGAGGGCCAGGGGGTGGTTACCTACGAAGCGGATGTTCGCCCGGAGCGCCGCTTTCTGATGGAACGTTTCGTGTTTGCCCAGGCTTGTTTCCACGGGGCGGCGTCGCGCCAGGGCGCCTTTTTGGTGTTTCGCAACCCGCGCATCACTCCGGTGGAGCTAACCGCCCCGCCGCTGCGAATTGCCTCCTTCGATATCGAAACCGGGTACGAATCGGGAGAGCTTTATTCCATCGCCATTCAGGTGGGGGATGAGCAAGGGACCCGCGAGGCGGTTTGGGTGCGGGATCCCGACCCCGATCCCACCGGCAAAAGTTATCTTCCCGTGGGGGATGAAAAGGACCTGCTGGCGGCTTTCTGTGAGTTTGTCCGCCGGGAGGATCCGGACATCCTGACCGGCTGGAATGTGGTTGGCTTTGACGTGGATTTCCTGATTCGCCGGGCCGAAGCCTTGGGGGCTAGCCTGCCGTTGTCCCGCACCGGGCGTCCCCCGCATTTGCGCGCCAAAAGACCGCGGGGCGGCCCTCGCGCCGACCTATCCGGACGGGTGATTATCGATGCCATGACCGGTTTGCGCTACGCCTATTTCCAGTTTGAGGACATGCGCCTGGAAACGGTGGCCCGGGAGCTGCTGGGGCGCGGTAAGGCCATTCAGGCCGAGGAGGCGAAAATCGATGAAATCGAGCGCATGTTCGCGGCTGATAAAAACGCCCTGGCTACCTACAATCTGGAAGATTGTCGCCTGGTCACCGAAATTCTCCGCAAAACCGGGTTAATCGAACAACTGGTGCGCCGCTCCCAGATCTCGGGGATGTTGCTGCCGGATGTGGGGGGATCGGTAGCCGCCTTCGACCATTTTTACCTGCCCCATTTGCACCGCAAGGGGATGGTGGCGCCCAATGCCTACGATATCCACGGGGAAGAACAGGCCGCCGGGGGGCTGGTGTGGGAGCCCATTGCCGGGATCCATCGCGAGGTGATCGTTCTGGATTTCCGCAGCCTGTATCCCTCCATCATTCAGACCTTTAAAATTGAGCCGTACGCCCGGCTGATGGCCGGGGTCGATCCCCTGGAAACCCCGCGCGGCTATCGCTTCTCCCGCAGCCTCAACTTTCTGCCGGGTTTTATCGCCGGCCTTCTGGAGCGGCGCGCGGAGGCCAAGGCCGCCGGAGATTCTCACCTGTCCCAGGCCATCAAGATATTGATGAACAGTCTCTACGGGGTGATGGGTTCTTTCGGGTGCCGCTTTTACCACCCGGATTTGCCCAACGCCATCACCAGTACCGGGCACTGGCTGCTCAACGGCTGCAAGGACTATCTGGAGCAACGCGGGTATGCGGTCCTCTATGGCGATACCGACAGCCTTTTTGTTCAGCTCCGGGAGGGAGAGGGGGAGCGCGCTGCGGCGGTGGGCCGGGAATTGGCGGTCGATTTAAACCGGCACTGGCGCAAGGTGTTGGGGGAAAAGGGCCTGGAATCCTTCCTGGAAATGGAGTACGAAAAATCCTATGCGGTTCTGGTATTGCCCAGGTCCCGGGGTGGGGGTGGCGGGGCGCGCAAACGCTATGCCGGGCTGCTGCGCCGAAAGGGAGGGGACGGACCAACCGGGCTGGCCCTCGAGTTTGTGGGAATGGAATACGTCCGGTCGGACTGGACCCCTTTGGCCAGGCAGTTTCAATTTGAATTGTACAACCGCTTTTTGCGGGGCGAGTCCGTGCAGGGCTGGCTGCGCCAGTACATCCGGGATATCCACGCCGGCCGTTACGATGAGGCGATGGTTTACTACAAGAAGCTGCGCAAGGATCCCCAGGAGTATACCCATCACCTCAGCCCGCAGGTTCGGGCGGCCCAGATGCTGGGCAAACCGGTGCGGGAGATCCGCTACCTGATGACCCGGGAAGGCCCGGTGCCGATCAACAAAAATCCCGGTCCCCCGGATTACGCCCATTATATAGACCGGCAGATTCGCCCCATTGCCGATTCCCTGCTGGGGTTGGCGGGCAAATCCCTGGATTCCCTGATCGGTCCGCAGCAGCTTTCGTTTTTGGAGGGCCCGGATGCCGGCGGGGAAGATGATTTGGGGGAAGAAGGGGGCAGGACGGCGTGAAAAGAAGGACAAAAATAAAACCTGGCGCAAGAATCATAAATTTTCAGGTTTTTCCTAAAATTTGGTAGCTGCCCTTCCGACAATGGGTATTGATAGTGAATAACCTAATGAAAACAAAGGAGTGATCACCATGTCGGAAGAAATTATGACCATCAAGGATGTGGCTCAATTTTTAAAAGTCAAGGAGCAGACCGTATATCGACTGGTGCAGCAGGGAAAGATCCCGGCGCTTAAGATCGGTGGGCAGTGGAAGGTTAAACGTTCTCATTTGGATCGGATGTTCGAGGAATCTCTGGAACGTGCCAAGGAAAGCACCCGGGAGAGTATCGGTTTGTAGGCGTCAGCATTTTAGCGTCCCATTTTCGGAAAGGCTCTGTGGATACCGCAGGGCCTTTTTTGTTTTTGGTACAGGGTTGGATGGTTGGATGGTTGGATGGTTGGATGGTTGGATGGTTATTGCTAGTAGTCTGTCAAGTGTGCTTAGTCTGGTTGTGGCCTCTGGACCGTCACCCCGGTATGCTTTTGGGCCGGG
>JAGRBF010000382.1:2988-7605 GCA_020434205.1 Calditrichota bacterium
TTACAATTGACAGTCTACTAGTGGCCCACGGCCCACGGCCCACGGCCCACGGCCCACGGCCCACGGCCTACCGCAGGCATGCCGGACGTCCACTTTAGAAAATCGGAAATTGCCTGGTGAGTTTTTATTCTTCTTTATCGTTCCTTCTTCAATTTTGACACAACTGACCCCGGAAATGGGAAAAACAAAAAAAAATGCCCACAAATTTAAAAAAATGATCCAACCACCGATATCTCTATCAGAAGGCGGACAAAACGCACGCTTTCGGAACCGACTCTGAAATCAACACTAAATTTTCAATCACCCTATTAAAAGACGCCCCAACACAACACGGAGGTTATTATGTCTCTCACCAGAATCAACGCCAACATTCAAGCCCTGAAGTCCTTGAATGCGTTTACCGCTGTCAATAAGAAAATCGAAGACAGCCAAACACGACTGGCAACCGGCAAGCGCATCAACAGCGCCGGCGACGATCCCGCAGGTTACAACCTGTCCCGTTCTCTGGAAAGCCGCCGCCGCGGATTGAGCACCGCGCTGGACAACGTCAACAACGCCAAAAACGTGTTGACCATCGCTGAAGGCGGATATTCGAATGTTATGGATATCCTGCAGACCCTGAAGGAAAAAGCCTCCCAGGCTTCCGACGGGACCCTGAACAGCACCCAGCGCACCGCTCTGAACGATCAGGTATCGGCTCTGATCTCGGAAATCGACGACATCGTATCCGAAACCACGTTCAACGATGCATCCCTGATCGACGGCACTTTCGCCACCACGTTCCAAACCGGTGAAAATGCCACGGACAGTCTCTCGGTTACCCTGCTGGACTCCGACTCCGCCGCCCTGGGCATCAACAGCATCAGCTTGTCCACCCAGGCCAGCGCCACGGCAGCCCTGAGCGCCATCGACTCGGCCATCAACACCCTGGCAACCCGCACTCAGGACGTGGGTGAATATCAGGCTCGCCTGAACGCCAAGGACGCCACGCTCTCGGTGGCAATCACCAACACGGAGAGTATCCGAAGCACCCTGGAGGATGCGGACTTTGCCAAGGAACAGGTGGACCTGCTCAAATACAACATTCTGCAGCAGACGTCGCTCTCCTCATTGGCCCAGGCCAACCAGGCACCGAACGCAGTCCTGTCCCTCTTCGGTTAATAGACCAACGGAACTGAAACTGACGAGGTGGGGAGATTATCTTCCCACCTCTCTGTCGTAAAACGGAGATAAAGAAAATGTTAGCCCAACGTCAAAAGAAACAGCGCCGCCAAATCGATCCTTACCAGCTCCAGCGTATTATGTCCGCCGACAAACATCAGTTGACGGCCTATGTGCTGGAAGTTGCCATTGTGGGATGCAACAAACGCGACCGGGTAAAGATCAACCGGGCCATCGCCGAGCTGACCTCTTCCCTCAATTTTGAGTATCGCGATCAGGCCGTTGTTTTCTATCGGGTCTACAGAATATTAAATCAGCTAATCTCCAGGGGTAAATTTGACGAAGCTAAGAGTATACTGGTGGATTTGCACCAGACCTGGAAAAAAGCGTTTAACCTTAGTTAATCTGCCGGAGTAGATCATGGATCTGTCGTCGATTTACAGTTCTCAGGATCAGATTAACTTTCTGATAGAGCAAACCCTGTCCCTGGAAAAGGGCCCCCGGGATTCTCTGGCTACCAGAAAGACCAGCCTGACCGCCAAAAAGAGTGTGCTTTCCGACCTGAACGCCAAGCTGTCCACCCTGCGGAATAAGTCCCGGCGCTTAACGGACACCTTTGCCGAATATTTTGAGGCCAAAAAAGCCACCAGCAGCAACACGGATGCGCTGACAGTCTCGGCCGGCAATGCCGCGGCAGTGGGAACCAGCTCCATCCGCATCGAACGTCTGGCCGCTACCGACACGCGGGTTTCTCAGAAATACGCGGACAGCGGAACGGATTTTTCCGGTTTCGGTACCGACCAGACCTTTTCCATCGAGGTGGCCAGTCCCACTGATGAGGATCCGGACAACCGGGTTTCCATCGATGTGACCGTTGCCGCGGACGTCTTTACCGGCACCAATGACGAAGTGCTGTCGGCGATTTCGGATGCCATTAACAATGCCATGACCGAGGCGGTCACCAATGACGAAATTGAGAACGCCAACAAGGTGGTGGCTTCGGTGGTTTCCGAAGAGAACGGTCAGAGTCGTCTGGTGCTGCGTTCCGGGGCTTCGGGCTTCACCAATCGTATGGATTTCGGCGCCAGCGGGCTGTTGGACACTCTGGAAGTTAATGCCGGTGCCCAGTCCAGCGGCGATAACGGCGGCTACATTACCAACGTCGGCAGCAGCGCCAGCGACAGTGAACTGAACGCCAAATTCCTCCTGAACGGCCTGACCTTTTACCGGGATTCCAACAGCGTAACCGGTGCTTTGCCCGGGGTTACCCTGCAGCTGCTGGACGATTCCAATACCGAAGAAACCATTACGGTAACCTCGGATGTGGCCGGCGTTAAGGCCGAGGTTCAGGGTTTTCTGGATTCTTACAACGAGTCTTTGAAGTTCCTGCGGGATAAAACCCAGGCCAGCGGAGAGTCCTCCACGCGCCCGGTTTTGGCGGATGAATACGCCTACCGCAATATGATCAGCACCCTGCGGAGTTATGTGGCTGATGAGGTGGACGGGGTTTTGACCAACGTCTACAACTCGCTCTACGACATCGGGATCGAAGGAGACCGGGAAGGAAATTTGCGCATCGCCGATGCCAGCAAATTCACCGAAGCCCTGGAGACCAATCCTCAGTATGTCTCGGACCTTTTTAACCTGGAAGATGGTTTTGCCAGCAAAATCGAGGATTATGTCGACAATTTTGTGAAAGCCGGCGGCACCATTTCCAGCAATAAAAAGAATATCGATCAGCAGATTACCTCGCTGAACGATCGTATCTCCTTTATGGACGAGCTGCTGGAGCGGCGGGAAAAGCAGTTGCGCGACGAGTTTTCCACCCTGCAGGGGCTCATGGTCAGCTTTCAGAATCAGCAGAATTATTTTACGGCATTTAGCAGCGCGCTATACGGATAGAAACCTGGCGGCCTGCGCCGTCGTATCGTTTAACCCTTAGGAAGGCGGGTTGATCATGGACGATAATCAAATTATGAAGAGCGTAACCGAAGTGGCCCGGATTGCTCCGGTCATCAAGGTTGAAGACGCCAATATTTCCAGCCGGAAGGAAGCCGAAGACAAGAAGGATGTGGATGCCGGTCTCCGGAAACTCTCCGCCACGGAGCCGACCGATACCGCGGCAGTGGTCAAAAAAATCAGCGCCATGGGCAGCTATTACAACACCAAGGTGTCTTTTGATTTTGACCCCAGCAGCGGTGATTCCAAAATTATGGTGTACGAAAAAGATTCCGGTAAGCTGATTCGCCAAATTCCCCCGGAAGAGCTGGAAAAGCTGGCAGAGAAAATGGACGAATTCGAAGGCTTACTTTTCAACAGGAGAGTATAGTGTTTCAGACGAACACCATAACCTCGCTCAACGAGGTCCTGGAGACCCAGATCGCCGGCTTTCGCACCGTTTTGCAGGTGTCGGAAAAATCGCTTGAGCAGATCGAATCCCTTTCCATCGACGTGCTGCGCGAGTTGCTGCGCTACCGTCAGGAATGGATCGACAAGATTCAGAAGCTGGAAGAGCGCCGGCTGGAGCTGACCGATCAGGCCGGCGAAGGGGATACCGGCGCCTATGTGCAGGAAATATCCCGTCTGGCGTCCCGCCTGGTGAAGGTAGGCGAGGAGATCAACGCGCATCTGGAGCAGCGCAAGATCAAATACATTAAGTTGATTTCGGATACGGCGGTCGGCAAGGGGTATCGGCAGCGAACCCCGCGCCCGGATACAAAAATTCTCGATATTACTCAGGAGTAGATCATGGGACCTATAAAAAGCCTCGGTGGATTGCCGCAGGAGCCCAAGAAGGTCGAAAAGGCCGAAAACAAACTCCGGGCAACCAGCGAAAAGGCCTATCAGCAGGGCCGGATCAGCGGCGAGAAAGTGACCCGTCAGGATCGGGCCGAAATTTCCTCAACCGCCCGCGAGATGCTCAACATCAAAGAGCTGGCGGAAAAATACCGTGCGGAAGGCAGCAACACCTCGGTGCTTTCCCGGGAGGAAATGGAAATGATTCGCGAGAAGGTTGCCGAGGGACATTACAATTCCGAACAGGTGGCCGACGATTTGGTGAACCGCCTGGTCGGGTTGCCCAATTTTGTCCGGACTTCCGGGGAATAATTCCGGATCGGGACGTTTTAGCGGCCTTGCAGAGTCCCCGGATTCCCTGGAATGCGGGAGCGGGGATCTTTATACGCACCTTTTGTGGCGATGCCTTTTGGCATCGCTTTTTTTTTGAGGGAATTACAGATCGAGGCGCTTTAAGGTTTTCGGGGCGGGATGACGAAACGGACGTTACGCGCCGGAAGCGATTTCCGGCCCATTAACCGCGAAACTGCGAAATCGCGAAAACTGAAACCGGACGGATCTGTCCCTGCACCGGAAAATCTGCTCGTTCTGCGGTTATCTGCGAACCAACAGGGATAGCTGGTGTACGTCCGTTCTCCAAAGCAGGTGTGGGCACGGAAG
>JAGRBF010000383.1 GCA_020434205.1 Calditrichota bacterium
ATCGGGACAGCGGAACCTTTTACGCCTTTTCCCGGGGGCAAAACGGAGAAGCGGTTCCCCGAAACAATACGGTGCTTAGCATCCTGGAAAACCCCGTTGACGGACGGATGTGGTTTGGCACCGGCAACGGCCTGTTTTGCCTGGAGCGCGGGGAGGACCCGCGCAACCCTCGCCAATTTTCTTTTCGCGCCTTTTACGAAAGAGACGGTCTGCCCAATGAGGTGATCTACGGAATGCTGGCCGACTCCGGCGGCAATATTTGGATCAGCACCAATCGCGGGGTGGCCCGGGTTCGCCTGGAAGGCGACTCGCTGCGGGTTCGCTCTTATGGCACGGACGACGGATTGCAGGGTGAAGAATTCAACCAGAACGGTTTTTATACGGATCGCGAGGGCTATTTTTATTTCGGCGGCATCAACGGGTATAATTATTTCCGGCCGGAAGAGGTGCGGGACAATCCCCACCAGCCGCGCCAGGTGATCACCGATTTCCGGATTCTCAACGCCTCGGTGCCGGTGGGGGGATTTTTACCGGATGGGCGGCCTTCCCCCCTCAGGGAGGTGGTCACCACCACCGAACGCCTGGAGCTGGGGTATCGCGACCAGGTTTTGTCCTTCGAGTTCGCCTCCCTGGATTTTACCGCACCCCGGGAAAACCGCTACGCCTACCGCCTGGAAGGTTTCGACAAAAATTGGGTTTACTCCGGGTCTCGTCGCTTTGCCACCTATACCAACCTCGATCCCGGTCAGTACGTCTTCCGGGTTAAAGGGTCCAACAACGACGGGATCTGGAACGAAACCGGGACGGCTATCGAACTGGTGGTGTATCCGCCGCCCTGGCGAACCTGGTGGGCTTATAGCGCTTACGCCCTGTTGTTTGTGCTGGCCATGAGTTTTATCGTTCGCCAGCGAACCCGGGCCGCGGCGCGCAAGCTGGCCGAAAAGGCCCGTATCGAAAAGGCCCGCCTGGACGAACGGGAGCGGGTTCGCCAGAAAAGTTCGGCCGATTTCCACGATGAGGCGGGAAACCTGATAACCAAGATCAACCTCTTTCTGGAACTGGCCAAACGCGACGGAGAAACCTCCCCGCGCCTGAGCGAGTTTCTGCAGCGCATCGAAGAAAACACCCGCTTGCTTTCCAGCGGGATGCGGGATTTTATCTGGATTCTCGATCCGGACAAGGACTCTCTGAGCGACACCCTGATGCGTCTCAAGGAATTCGGAAGCGCTATGTTTGCCTACAGCGACTCCCATTTCCAGGCGGAAATTGCCAGCAAGGAGCTGGAGGATATGCCCCTGAGCATGGACGAGCGACGGGCCATCATTAAAATTTTCAAGGAGGCGATGAACAACGCCCTGAAATATGCCCGGGCCGGGGAGGTCTTTCTGAAAGCAGGGCGGCAGGATGGCGGGTTGTATATCGTCCTGAGCGATAACGGGGTGGGGCTGGACGAGGCCAGCGGCCGCTCGGACAGCTACGGATTGTCCAACATGAAACGGCGGGCCGCCGGTATCGGGGCCACCCTGGAAATTACCGGGGAGAAGGGGAAGGGCACCGAGGTGCGGCTGGTGCGGCGGTTAGCGAGCGGCGATTAGCCGTCTGCCGTCTGCCGTTGGCCGTCTGCCGTAAATTTATCATCAATCAGCAATTAACAATTGCGCCGGAGGCGCAAAGCCATGCAGCCCTGTGCCTTTGAATTCCAAATACCGCATATGGGTGATTGAATTATGCCCGTCCTCAACTTACCTTGAACCATGCCAGCAGCTCATGAAATCGAAGTGGTTATCGTCGAAGATGACGGCGAGATTCGCCGTTTGCTGACCCTCATTATCGACGGATCCCCCGGCTTTTCCTGCAAACGGGCCTTCAGCGAATGCGAATCCGCCATGGAAAGCATCGAAAAGGATCCGCCGGATGTGGTGTTGATGGACATCGGCCTGCCGGGGATTTCGGGAATCGAAGGGGTGCGCAGCCTGAAGGACAGGGTGGCCGGGACCGATTTTATCATGCTCACCATTCAGGAAGACGATCAGTCGATATTCGATTCCATTTGCGCCGGGGCCACCGGCTACCTGCTTAAGGATACCCCACCCGCCGACCTGCTGGCCGCCATTAAAGAGGTTTATGAGGGTGGCTCCCCCATGACCGCCAGCATCGCCCGCCGGGTGGTGAGTTCCTTCAAAAAAAATGTGGAAAATCCCCTGACCAAACGCGAGAACGAAATCCTGGCCCGCCTGTGCGACGGGGAAAACTACCGCGATATTGCCGGGGCCCTTTTCATCAGCGGGGACACGGTGCGCGCCCACATCAAAAACATCTACCGCAAACTGCAGGTCAGCTCCCGCGCCGAAGCCGTCAAAAAAGCCCTCAAAGACGGTCTGATTTAGGGCCACTTGACCGTCACCCCGGTATGCCTTAGGCCGGAGCGGGATGACGAATTTCTCCCGAAATAATCCCCCCAAAATTACCGCATATGGGCAATTGAATTGCCCCCTTGGAAATCCTTTCTTGTAACCGTCTCTCCAAAATACTGCTTAACTGAAAGGATTTCCTATGCAGCGTTTCAAACTGTATCTGTTGCTATTCGCCACGATGGTGACGCTAAGTCCGCTGGCCGCTCAGGCGGATCTGGGTTTCAAAGGGGTGGGCGCCAAAGTCGGGTTTGTGAGTGTCCAGAATGATATCGGCTCTTCCCTGGGCTTTGGGGTCATGGCGGATTGGGGAACCATTCTTCCCCGCCTTAACCTTTTCTCCTCCCTGGATTACTGGTCGCATTCGGAATCGGCGGGTAACAATGCCGAAGGTTCCTGGCGGGATATCACGGTTGCGGCAACCGCCCATTATTATTTCCCCCTGTCCTCCTCCAAAGTGATGCCTTACGCCGCCGGGGGACTGGCCATCCACTTCTACAAAGCCTCGGTGGACATCCCCAATCAGGCCGGCTTCAATTTCGGAAGCGCATCGGCCAGCACCACAGCTTTCGGGATCGACCTCGGCGGCGGTGTGCAGATGAACCTCAGTCCCACCCTCGATCTGGTCGCGGATGGACGCTTCCGGGTGGGCGAGGCCAATTTCCTGGCCATCACCGCGGGCGCCCTTTACCGCTTTTGATCCGTCATCTAATACGTAAATCCTAACCTGTTTACCAAGGAGAAATTATTATGAAATCCAAGCTGACTCTTTTTATGACATTCCTGATGCTGATTTTTGCCGCCGCCTGTTCGGACGACAGCACCGGCCCCGGAGACCTCAACCAGAATGATCTGGAAGGAACCTGGGATATGACCCAATATATCTACATCAGCAGCGCCAACAGCAGCGTTACCGCGGACATCATGCAGCTCCAGGGATTGGGCCAGACCATGGTGATCAACAGCAATGGCTCCTATACCCTCACCACCACCGTGCAGGGGCAGAGTTTTACCTCTTCGGGACAATTCGGCTTCGAGAACGGGGTGGTTAACTCCCCGGACCCCAATACCACCGTCACCCTGGACGGCAATACCCTGAGGATGGAAACCAGCAATACCTCCTACGATTTCGGTAGCGGGGACGAGCCGGCCACGGCGCGCCTGGTTTTCACCCGCCGTTAGGGGCGGTCCGGAGGCTCATTACAACAACTATTTTCAAAAGGAGAATCACATGCGATCTTTGCGGCTGTTTACCGGATTCCTGATGCTGCTGAGCATTTCCTTAAATGCCCAGATAGCCATCACCAACGGCGATTTTGAGACCTGGACCAACGGGGAGCCCTTCTTCTGGGTTACCTCCAACGTTCCCGGGCTGGTTTCCCCCGTTACCGAAAGCAACGATGCCCATAGCGGCGCCTCCGCAGTTGGCGGGGAGGTCCTCAGCTTCCAGGGCGTGCCTTTCGGGCCCAATCTGACCCTGGGAAACCTCACCCAGGCTTATATGCCCATCAGCGGGACGCCCACCGCCCTGACCGGGTTTTATCAACTGAGCCTGACCTCTCCGGCCACGGACAGTCTGGCGGTGGTGCTGCTGGTTCTGGACGCCAATTTTTCGGTGGTGGGGCAGGCGAACCTTTTCCTGCGTCAGGAAGCCAGCAGCTATACCGCATTCAACAGTGCAGTAACTTACAGCTCCTCGGAAACACCCGCCTTTGTTCAATTGCAAATAGTGCTGATTCCCGGCGGCGGAGCGGCTTCGGTTGGCTCGACCTTTAAAATGGACGATCTGGTTATGGAGGGGATAACCGCTATCGAGCCGGTCGACAATGTGGTGCCCGGTGCTTTCGCTTTGAG
>JAGRBF010000384.1 GCA_020434205.1 Calditrichota bacterium
TACAGCATTTTTTCGAAATGGGGCACCAGCCACTGGCGATCCGTCGCATAGCGGTGAAAACCGAAACCCACCTGATCGTAAATTCCGCCAAGGCGCATGCCCAGCAGGGTGCGCTCCACCATGGCCAGCAGCTTCTCATCCCCGGTTCTTCGGTAGCGATGCAGGAGAAACAGCAGGTTGTGGGGCGCGGGGAATTTGGGGTGATCCCCGAACCCGCCGTATTGATCGTCGAAGCGGTCGGTAAGTTGCGCTTCGGCAAGCTGGATTTCCCCCTCCCCCACTTGCTCCCCGGGGGCATTCCTGGCGGTTTCCCGGAGGTAATTGACCAGGGTTTGGGCATCCTTCAGCAAGGCATCCCGGCTGTCTCGCCACAGTTCGGCGATCCGCGGCAGCAGTTGCAGCATTCCCGGCACCCCGGGACGGCTGTTTTTGGGCAGATAGGTGGCGGCAAAAAAGGGGTGGGCTTCGGGGGTCATCAACACGGTCAGAGGCCATCCGCCCGTCCCGTTGATGGCCTGACAGACCGCCATGTAAAGATCGTCCACATCCGGCCGCTCTTCCCGGTCCACTTTGATACAAACGAAGGTGCGGTTGAGTATTTCCGCCACCGCTTCGTCCTCGAAGGATTCGTGGGCCATAACATGACACCAGTGGCAGGTGGCGTAACCGACCGACAAAAAAACCGGGCGGTCGCTCTCCCGGGCCAGGCGAAAAGCCTCTTCACCCCAGGGATACCAATTGACCGGGTTTTCGACATGTTGGAGGAGATAGGGGGATTTTTCGTTTCGGAGGTGATTGAGACGGGTGGACATTTGAGGCCCTTTCATTTTTTCCGGCCGGTCCGGGGGAATCCGTACTGTAATCCGCAAACTTTGATGTAACATTAGGGCAAAATGAGGAATCTAATCTGCGAAAAACAGCGACTGACAACGGAGAAGCCTGTGAATGCCCTTAAATCCGAAGCCGATTACCAGCAGATGTTGCAAAAAAGCCACCAGACCCCCACTTTTTTGTTCAAACATTCAACCCGCTGCGGTATTTCCGCCGGAGCCTTTCAGGATTTTGCGGGTTTCCTCCGCGCTCATCCCGAGGTGAGTTCCTACCAACTCCTGGTAATCGAGGATCGTCCGGTCTCCAATTTTGTGGCCCAGGTTACCGGGATTCCCCACAAATCGCCGCAAGTTTTCCTTTTCTGGCAGGGCCAGCCGGTCTGGCATACCTCGCATTGGGCCATCCGGGAAAAGAGCCTGAGCGCCGCGTTGGCAGCTTTGCCTACCCCCGGGTAGGGACTTGCCGCACCCTTCCGGCAAACACTCTTCCCGATCCTCAAACTTATTTACACTGATGCTGAACCCTCCGCTAATGCTGCACGCTCCTATGAGCCAACCGCGAAAGCGCGAAACCGCGAAAGCGCCCAAATAAGCCTTAAATCCCTCTTTCGCTGATTCACCATTTCGCCGTCTCTCTGTTTCGCGTTTTCGCGGTTTTCCCGTCAGGCATTTCGGGACAGGAAATCCCGCAGGATCTCCAGGAACGCTTCCGGGGCATCGGCATGCACCCAATGCCCGGCATCCGGGATGGTTTCCACATGGGCCTGGGGGAAACGCTCATGGATACCAACCCGGTCCTTTTCCTTAATATACGGGGAGCGACCGCCGCGGATAAACAAGGTGGGGCCCTCAAAGATATGGCCTTCGGGCATGGGCCCGGTAATGCCATCCAGGTTTTCGAGGAGCACCGGCACATTCATTTTCCAGTGGTAACCGCCCTGATGATCCCGGCGAAGATTTTTGACGATAAAAGCGCGCATGCCTTTTTCCGGCACCAGATCCACCAGGGCGCGATCCGCCTCCTCGCGGGAGCGGATTTGGGCGGTATCCAGGGCCAACAGGCCTCCCAGGAGCTCGCGGTAATAGTTATCCCGGTAAGAACGCGGGGCAATGTCCGCTACGGTGAGGCTGAGGAGCTTGTGAGGATAATACCGGGCGTAGGTCATGCTGGCCTTTCCGCCCATGGAATGCCCTACCAGATGCATTTTTTTGATGCCGAGGTCCTGGACGAGCTCATGGAGATCCCCCACCATATCGGCGTAGGAGAATTGGGGATGGTGGGGAGAGCGGCCGTGATTGCGCATGTCCACCATCACCACCCGGAAGGCATCGGCCAACTGTTTTCCGAGGGTTCCCCAATTGTCCGAGGAACCCAGCAGGCCGTGAACGATAACCACCGCCGGACCCTCTCCAAGGTCACGATAGTATAGTTTCATGCGAGATTTTTTCCGTTTCCCGGGGTTTCTTTTTGCGCCCGCCGGCACTCAGCACCGCCAGAAGGGCACCGGCCACCGGGCCTGCTACATAAATCCAGAGATATTCCAGGTGACTGTTGCCGATCACTGCTTCCACCCAAAGGGTTCCCAGACCCAAAGCGGGATTGACGCCGGCCCCGGTAAAAGGGCCGATCAGGTAATTGGTGCCGGAAAGGGACAGCGCCACTCCCAGGCCCAGGGCGGGGTGCGGTTGTTCAGGATCCCTGCGGGGAAGCCCCAGATAAACCATCACCAACGCATAAGCAAAGAGCCCTTCCAGAATAAAAGCCTGCCAGGAGCCCACCGTGGGTGCCGGTGCGGGCCCAAATGTCCGCCCGGTTAGCCAGAAGGCCATAAAGGCCGCTCCCAAAGCTCCGATTATTTGAAACAGGGAATAAAAAAGGAAGCGGAGGCTATTCAGGTTGCCCTGCAGCCAGAGGGCCATGGAAACCGCGGGGTTAAAGTGGGCCCCGGAAAGATACATGCTGCCGTATACGATGGCCCCACCCATAATGCCCACCACATAAGGGTCTCCGCTCATGCCGACCGTCAGTACCAGGAAAAAAGTCCCGATACCTTCCAAGATACACTTGCGAAAAAAAGCGATTCGATTTCCAGGTGTCCAGTCCGCGCCAAAAACTTTTCCAGATGTGCTCAGAATAATCCCATGTCCTCAGGTTTGCGCAAGTTGTCAAATTGGCCTGTTTTACCGCTAAACGGCCACGAGCTTGAATGTAACGATTTTGCTTTTTTTGCGCAACCCGGCGGTAATCCCGGAAATACGGGGCGTGTGAGGGTAAATTCTTTTTTTCTCTTGACTGCCCTACGCCATTTATCTATATTGGGCGCGCCTTTTATGGCAGATGGCGGGCCCGTAGCTCAGTCGGTAGAGCAGCGGACTTTTAATCCGTAGGTCGGAGGTTCGAATCCTCCCGGGCTCACTACTCTTTCTCACCTTCAAGAAACCCCCTTATACTTTCTAAAATCTGTTTCAGAGTAGCGCTTCGGCTAGTCCTCCTTTTGTTGCTCTTCATCCCGCTCCGCCCTTGGGCGTTTTTTTCAAAAACCCTCCGGAAATGCAGTTGAGCTTACGGTTTACCACTCCTCCCTTTTTTAATTTTGGTGAGTTTTTGGCGGATCCCGGACCGGGTAAGTTTCCGGGAAGCCCAGGGCATGTTGATAATTAGAAAATTGTTCGCAAATTTAAATGATTGTCAACACGCCCTAAAAGATCACGATAAAAAGCGATAAAGCCCCCTGGTAACTTGCGGATGACCCACGTGCTGCGAAAAATCCTGCTTCACTTTTACAAAGCCTGCGGATGGCTCTTTTACCCCGCCAAACGCGAACTTCTGGACCTGACCCCGGATTTTGCCCGGGGCTATATCCTCCCCCAGCGAATCCTCAACCTCAATCGCGCTCGTTTTATCCCCTGGCCGGTGCACCTGACCTCCCGGGTATCCGGACAGGTCAACGCCGGGAGGATCAGCACCCCGGGGATGTCTCCGGGCGTCTACATCAACGGCGAAAACGGGGTGCAAATCGGCGATAATGTCTACATCGGCCCCGGGGTCCGGATTATCAGCGCCAATCACGATCCGGCCGACTTCCGCCGCCACCTCCCGGCGGAGCCCATCCGGATCGGCAATAATGTGTGGATCGGGGCCAACGCGGTTATTCTGCCGGGGGTAAGTATCGGCCACAACGTCATTATCGGGGCGGGGGCGATCGTGACCCGCCCGATTCCCGCCAACTCGGTGGCCGCCGGAAATCCCGCCCGGGTAATCCGCGCCAAGGAGCCTTATCAAGGTGAAACCCAAGCCCGGGGGGCCCAGTGTTCCCCCTAACCCCCAGGTTAAGATTTGCAGCCGGTATCCTCAAACGACTTCTGGTTTATCGGCATTACGACGCCAGCACTTACTGGCGGCGGCGAGCGGGAGAAAAAGGCGGGGCCCGGGTGCTGTGGCAAAACGAAACCTACAATGACTGTTTCCGCATTGTGCAGCGGGAATGGTTGCAAAGGTTGATCCCACTATCAGACCGGCCGATACGACTTCTGGACATCGGTTGCGGGATCGGAGAGGTGGCAGCCATGGTGGCCGGGCTGGGCGGGAATCTGCAAATTGATGGGGTGGACTTTCCCGAGATGGTGGCAGTGGCGCGCCGGGAAAACCCACATCCCGGGGTGTCCTATAT
>JAGRBF010000385.1 GCA_020434205.1 Calditrichota bacterium
AGACTTTTTAACATACAGCCTTAAAGATTGCCGGGATGACGAACAGGACTTACCATACTTGACAGTCTACCAGGGCGTCAATTTTACCAGGATTAATCCGAGGTGAGGAGTAGCTCCGCCTCGGGTTTTTCCCGTACCAGGAGGACCGCCTGCTTTTCCCCGTTAGCGGTCAGGCGAACCATGTTGGTCTGGTCGGGAAACAGCTCAAAAAAAACGGTGTTGCGGACTATCAGGGAATGGGGCAAGGCCTTTAGTTTGGCGGTCAGGCTAACCACCGTGCGGGTTTCGCCGGGGGTTACGGTGATGTTCCCCGGGGCAAAGGATATTGGCTGATCATCTGCGGCAAAGGCGAGATGGGGAAGCAGGTAAGCGGCGATTTGCCGTCGCAGGGAATCCGCTTCCCCGGCAGTGGCTCGCAGGTCCCTGCGGCCAATGGCGCGCGCCAGATCCTCCGAAAAAACGGTGATGGAAATTTGCAGGTCCAGATTGGCTTCAATCCGGATCTGGCACATGCTGACGTAGACAGGATGGGCGGATAAGGGTCCTGCCGCCATCTCCAGAAAGAGGA
This sequence comes from Calditrichota bacterium, assembly GCA_020434205.1. Taxonomy (GTDB): domain Bacteria; phylum Calditrichota; class Calditrichia; order RBG-13-44-9; family J075; genus JAGRBF01. The sequence continues at coordinate 569 of JAGRBF010000385.1, forward strand.
GCAGGAACAAAATTCTCAGGGAAACCATTTTCTCAAACCAGGGCTGGTGAGCTTGAGTCAATATACCCCCGGCGAAAATTCCGGACCAGACTTATTTTGCGTCGATCAATTGGCGGATTTTCATTGCAGCCGCATTGGGGGAGAAGGGTTTCTGCATAAATTCGGTATTTTCCGTCATTAACCCGCTGGCCGGCAGATCGATTTCCGTGTAACCGGACATAAAAATGACCTTCAACCCAGGGCGGTCCCGGCGGATTTCCCGGATCAGGGTTTCCCCGTTCATATTGGGCATAATCATGTCGGTGAGGATCAGCTGAATATCTTCCTGAAACTCCAGGTATTTTTCCAGTCCTTCCTGGCCGTCGGTCGCCTCAACCACGTCGTATCCCAATCGCCGCAAGCTCAAACCGATCACATCGCGAACCTCGCGCTGGTCCTCCACCAGCAGGATCTTCTCGATGCCGTGCAGGTTGGTTGAAGATACCGCTTGCTCCAGGTTTTTGCCGATTTCCTGTTCGCTTCTGGGAAACCAGATGTGGAAGGTGCTACCCTTGCCCGGGGTGCTCTCCACCTTGATGGTGCCGCTGCTCTGCTGGACAATACCGTAAACGGTGGACAGGCCCAGGCCGGTTCCCTGCTCCTTGGGTTTGGTGGTAAAAAACGGGTCGAAGATCTTTTCGATCAGTTCCGGAGCCATACCGGTGCCGGTGTCCGAAACGGACATCCGCACAAATTCTCCCGGGGGCAATTCCCCGAAGGCTTTTTCCAGTTCAATATTGCTGGTGGCAATGGAAATGGAACCGCCCTGGCCCATGGCGTCCCGCGCATTGACGGTCAGGTTCATCATCACCTGTTCGATTTGCCCGGGATCGGCCTTGATGTTCCAAAGCCCTTCACCGGGGTAGGTCTGCAGGACCACGGCTTCCCCGATCAGGCGGCGCAGCATTTTTTGCATGCCGTCCAGAATGGTGTTGAGGTTGATGATCTCGGGCTTCAGGATCTGCTTGCGGCTGAAGGCCAGGAGCTGACGGGTGAGGGCTTCGGCGCGCTGCCCTGCTTCATAAATCTCTTTGGCGCTGTCCAGCAGGTCTTCGTCATCCCCGGCGGTAGCCACCAGCATACCGCTGTATCCTTTGATGACCGTGAGGATGTTGTTGAAATCGTGGGCTACCCCGCCGGCCAAACGACCAACGGCTTCCATTTTCTGGGCTTGCAGCAGTTGCTGCTCCAGACGCTTGCGGTCGGCGATTTCTTCGGTGAGATTTTCGTACAAACGGGCATTTTCCAGGGAGATCCCCGCCTGGGCTGCCAGCAGTTGCAGGGTGCTGAGGCGCTGTGGGGTAAAGGCCCCGGGCAGGCTGTGGTTTTCCAGGTATAAAATCCCGATCAGGGTGGAGAGGCGAAAAACCGGCAGGCATAACAAAGAACGCGGCTGGCTGGAAAGCACATAAGGATCATTCACAAAATCCCCGCCCGCGGTGGCATCCTCCAGGAGCAAATAATCCCGGGTGCGCCAGACCCTGCGCAAAGCCCCGGCCAGATAATGATGCCCCTCACGGCCGGCTTCGGTTTTGGTTTCTTCCCCGATAGCCCGTTCCGCTGCCAGCTTCAGGTCGTTTTCCTCAATGGTAAAGAAAAGGCCGCGATCCGCGCCGGCACTCTCCAGAAGGGTGGTCATCAGGGTGTCCAGCAAGTCGCTGACCACGATTTCGGTGGAGAGGGCCTGCAGGGTTTGCACCAGGGTTTGATAATCCTGGCGATTAACCCCGTCCTGCCGGGAAAGGTATTCCTCAAAAAGGTCCGGAAACTCCAGTTCCAATCGTTTGACATTCCGGGTAAGTCCCCATTTCCGGAAGGCATTATGGCTTTCCTGAAAGAAAAATTTGGCCAGTTGATTGTTGCCGACCGCCAGGTTTTGCCGGGCCAACCGCTCAAACAGGAGAGCCAGACCGGGGAGGTAACCCTGTTTGTTGGCAATTTCCACCGGCCGCCGGTATACAATTACCATATTGGGGTGGTTGGAAAGCCGCTGGATTTCTGCCCGGATAAAGGCTTCCCAAAAAGCGAGGGGTTCCGGGACCCGCTCTGCCACCCGGGTGATCGATTTTAAACGCTGGCGAGCTTTCAACAGAAAGAGGCTGCTGGCGCGCTTCCCGGACGGTTTGTGCAGGATGAGGTCGGTTAGCAGGGAAAAAATTTCATGGTAATGATTTTCCATGGTGGACATCAGCGCGTCGCGGATTTTACCGTACGATTGCAAATGAGTGCGGCTTTCTTCCCAATTGTTGGACCAGATGGCCAGCATGGCGTGGCAAAAGTAGTATTGTCCGATCGTGGTTAATTCGGCGCTTTTTTCCAGTTGCGCCAATTCTTCCTCGCGGAAATGGGGGCCGTTGAAGTGTCCGTTCCAGGGCCCCTCACCGGAAAACTCCACCAGCATCTGATGCCAGATGCGATGCAGGTGCCAGGGAGAGCTTTTGTTGATGCTGGAAATGGCTTTGGTGGACTTCTCCGCGTCCGGCAGCAGGATCTTCAACGGCGTCCCGCCTAAAAAGGCAAATTTGGTGCGAATGGCCAGACCATAACCGGCAAATTGAAGATCCCCGTCCTGGACGCCGGCATCGTAGCCTTCCTGGCTTTTTTCCACCAGGCTGAGGTGGGACTGAGACCAGGGGCGGATAAAGTTGTTGAGAATCATGATGGCGCGGGAGAAGTTGTCCGGGCGCCGGAAATCCTTCAACAACCTTTCAGTCAAGGTTGCCAATTGCTTGGCATTGTCGTAGTCCCTAAGCAAGCCATTCACCAGAATCCCGTAACTGGAGATTCCAATTGGCGCTGAAGGAGATGGTCCGTGGGTAAAGGTGAGCTCGGCCAGGTACAGAATCATCAGCGCACTTAGCAGGGGGTCCAGAAAAAAGGCCACCGGTCCCACCAAAGAAATAATGCGCATCTGGGAAAGGATGAGATTGTCCGAAACCGGGGGCCGGTCGGGCAGAGATTCCAGGCTGCCTCTGGCGGTCCAATACCGCATTTTCAAAAGCGCACCAATTACCTGGAGGCGGCTGGGTTTTTCCGGAAACTGGCAATTCAGGATTTTCAGGGTGGCCAGGCCGGTTTCCACGGCGCTGGCCAGGTTGTTGCCGGCAATATAGGCCTGGATCAGGATTTCGCTGATGCGCACCTGGTCGGGAAAGTTGTCGGCATTGAGGATGGCCTGATTGGCCAGCTTCTCCATAACCGCAGGCTGGTTGGCCAGATAGGCGCTTTCCGCACCGAAAATGTGCAGATCCATTAACAGGGTATAGTTGGTGCGCCAATGTTCCTCACCCAGAATACCGATTCCCAATTCGTAGTATTCAAGGGCCGCGGGGTAGGCCAGATTTTCCTGGGCTTTGCGTCCCGCCCGCAGAAAAAGGTTGGCCACCTGCTCCAGCTCCACCGGATTGAGGCCGTCCAGACCCCAACGAAAGTGCTCGGCGAGATCAAAAAGCTCCGCTTCCATTTCCCGGGCGTTGAGGATGCGGTATTTTTCCCGGGCGATGGACAGGTGAAAGTCGATATTCTCCTTTTCGCTCAGGGTTTCCAATACCATGTTTTTGAGGTGAAGGTGCCCGAAGCGCAGCCGAATGCCCATCCTGCGGATGTCCTTGCTGTCCGGACTGTCCATCCAGCTGTTCATCAGCATATTGCGCAGGGCGTTTTCGGCATTGCGCAGGGGCAGCAGAAAACCTTCCAAAATACCTTCCTGGCAGGCAATGGCGCAGGAAAGGGCCGATTGGTGGCTGTGGACCACCAGATCGGCAAGGTCAAATTCTATTCCCAGACAGGCGGCAACTTTCAGGGTTTTGCGGATTTCCGGAGAGAGCTGGGTAAAACGCTGAGACTTCATTTTCATGACGTTGTCGGAAATGGCTTTGGTGCGAATTTCCTGAAGTTGCCATTGCCAGCTTCCTTTTTTGAAACTGAAATAAAGGTGCTTCTCCAGATAAATGGTCCTCAGAAATTCCCTGAGGAAAAAGGGATTGCCTCCGGTTTTTTCGTGCACCACCTCACCCAGATCGGAGACCTGATCGGGGGCCATGTTAAGGGTGTGGGCCAGATAAGCGTTTACCGCCTCCGGATCCATATTCCCAAGCAAAAGATAGAGAGGTTCGGGGAAATGGGGATGTTGCGCCTCGCTTAAAAAGGATTCCCAAACCGTGGCATCCGAAACCTGGCTGCGCATGGACAGGATCAGCAGCAGGTGGTCCATTTCCGGATCGGTGAGGAGCAGATTGATGAGCTCGATGCTATGCTCGTCGGCCCATTGGCAATCAGCCAGGATCAGGGAAAGCGGGGGAGCCGCGGTGCTCAGAAATTTGATCAGGGAGATGAGCTGCTGGCGAAATTGAACCTGGCTTTCCGGTGAAGGATTTCCGGGAATTATCACGGGCTCCACCAGGAGCATTCCCAGTTCCGGCAGAACCGAAAGCAGATGTTCGTTCAGGGGATTGAGGATGAGTCCCAGACGCCGCGCAAAGGGATCGAGGTTCTCGCGGCTTTGGGATAACCAGAGGCGCAGATTCTCCCGCGCTGCGGTGATAATGGCGCTGTAGGGAATGGTGCTTTTTTCCGCGGAAAAAGAGCCCATCGCGGAAAAGGTCTGCTGGGCGAATTCCTTGAGAAGGATGGATTTCCCGCAGCCGAAATCGCCTGAGAGAAGGACCAGCTTGCGCTCGCCCTTTTGGGCTTCACCGTGGGCGGTTAGCAGGGTTTCCATTTCCCGCTCTTTGCCGAACATGCGGGTGGGAACCTTGAGGACGGTGGATTGATCCTTGCGCCCCAGGGCAAAGAGTTCGATAAGGCCCTCTTTTTGAAAAATATCCCGGCAGTGTTTCAGATCGTCCAACAGCCCGGTGGTACCCAGATAGCGATTGGCGGGGTTTTTGGCAAGCAGCTTCATGATGACCGCCGCAAGGCCATGATGGCCGTCTTTGTGGAGGTGTTTTAACTCCGCCGGTGGGGCGGCCATGTGGGCGTGCAGCCACTCTCCCGGCTGGCTGGCCTGGAATGGCAAACGCCCGCTGAAAAGTTGGTAAAGGATGATGCCAAGCTGGTAGAGATCGCTCTCCAAACCCGGTTTTCCTAAAATCCGGCCGGATTGTTCCGGAGAGATGTAAGGCAGGTGTTTTTCCAGAAAACCTTTGTCGAACCAGTCCAGATTGTTGAATGGCAACAGCACCAGGGCGCTGGGCGGGGCAATGCGGATTTCCAGGCTGGTGGGGTGGATAAAGATATGGTCGGGCGTTAAACCGTAATGGATTTGACCACCCTGGTGAAAGGCTCTGAGGGCCTCGGCAATTCTGACCGCAATTTCCAGGCGGTCTCCCAGGGCGATATTCCCTCCCTGTCGGTAATTTTTGAGGCGGACATGTTCGGGCGGTAGGGGGTACCCGAAAATCTGGGCGGCCGGATTAGCGGTTCGCTGCGAATAGGTGACCGGGATACAAGGGGCATCCCCTTTTTCCTGGAAAGCCAGGTAATGGTCGGCAAGCCGGTTGAGCAGCTGAATCGGCTGGAGGTCCTCCCGGTAGTAACGCAGGTGATACCACAGACCGCTCTGGTTTTCCGTTGCCAGAAATTCGCTGAGCTGTCTGCCCGCAATAATACTTTCCTGAATGGTAAAACCATTTAACTTGATCATTGCCTGAAGCACTTCCCCTGTGGTAATAACCGTTCCGGATTCAAATTGACAGATCTAACCTGGCGCCTTTTCTCCCTGAAAAGGACGTAAGGTTATTATCGGCCGTTAGGCGAGGGCCTTAATGATTTCTGTGAGAATCCGCGCGGTTGGGGAAAGAAAAAAATCCTGCTAACCGGGCAGGCTTTTTTGAGGGGGGAACGGGCAAATGGCGAGGCGGGGAATCAGGACCCGCTGTAGTCCCGGGCAACCTGGCGATAGGCTTCCCGAAAGGGAATCCCCCGGGCCACCAGTTCGTAAACCCGCTGGGTGGCAAATAGCTCTTCGGTCATAGCCTCCCGGCAGCGCTGGGGATCCACCTCCAGAGCGCTAATAACCTGTTCGGCGATACTCAGGCAGGCGAGGGTAATCTGAAAACCCTGGATCAGGGGACCTTTACTAAGCTGGATATCGCGATGATAACCGGAAATCTGATTGGCCATGCGGGTTTTGAGACCGCTTTCCAGCCCCACCAGGGTGTGGTAGTGGCTGCGCAACAGCTCCAGAACGTCGGGATTTTTTTTCTGGGGCATTATCGAGCTGCCGGTGCAATAAGCTTCCGGCAGGCGAAAAAAACCGAAATCCGGCAGGCTGAAGAGGATCAGGTCGGTGGCCATGCGATTGAGATCGAACAACACCTGCGCCAACCCGTGTAATATCGAGGTTTCGAATTTACCCCGGCTGTGCTGGGCGTAAATGGGATTCTCCTGCACCCGGGCAAAATCCAGTTCCCGGGCGGTAAAATCCCGGTCGATGGGCAGGCTCACCCCATAGCCGGCAGCGGTGCCCAGCGGGGATTGGTCGATCAGCTGCGAAAGGGCTTTGAGCAGGATCTCATTGTCCGAGAGGGCATCCCGATAGCAGGTGGCCCACAGTTCCACCGAAGAGGGCATTGCTTTGCGGGTGTGGGTAAATCCGGGCAGCGGCGTTTCCGGGTGGCGATGGGCCAGGTGATGAAAAGCCAGGGACAACTTCTTGAGGGCGGTGCGAACCTCTTTCAGCATATCCTTGCTGTAGAGGCGCATGGCGGTGAGGACCTGATCGTTTCGGGAGCGGGCGGTATGGATTTTCTGGCCCGCCTCGCCGAGCTTTTCGGTCAGATGGGCCTCGATCGCGGTGTGGCAATCCTCCTGTTCGGGCAGAATGGTGAAATTGCCTTCCTCGTGCAGGGTGATGATGTTTTTCAATTCACCCACCAGTTGATCGACTTCCGTTTCGCTGAGAATCCCGATTTTGCCAAGCATCCGGGCATGGGCCGCGGAGGCCTGGCAATCATAGGGCAGGAGCACCATGTCCAGGAGATAATCCTCCCCAACGGTGAAGCGCTCCACCTGCTTGTCTATCGGAATGCCTTTGTCCCAGAGTTTCATGATAGATACAGGGTTAAATGGTTAAATGGTTAAATG
>JAGRBF010000386.1 GCA_020434205.1 Calditrichota bacterium
AAGGCGTGGAAAAATTTTCCACGCCTTGGGTAGGATCTGTTTAGAAAATCAGGCTTTTTTGCCGTATTTGACCTCGTGGAGGTGTTTGGCCTGAGCGACCCAATTGTCGCTGCGAATGCGATTGCGGAAGGGCCCGATCTGGGCCGAGATGCGCTCGATATCCGCATCGGTAAAGGCGGCCACATCCCGGAAAGTTTTGACACCCAGGGTGTTGAGGCGCTTTTCAAGAACCTTGCCAACCCCGCTGATTTCCTTGAGATCGTCATATTCTTCAAGTTTGGCCGCGAAAGCCTGCGGCGCCGCGGCGGCAGCCTGAGGGGCGGCGGCTTTGGGAGCGGTCTTCCAGTTGTCTTCCAGGGTTTTAATGCGTTTGCCATGGTCGGCGATTTCCGAATCGTAGGACTTTCCGGAACCCCCTTTTTCGTCGCAGCAGCGCTCCAGCGCTTCCACGCGGCTGGACAGGGACAGGGTGCGCCACAGCCAGCCGATCAGGATACCAAACAAGGTTGCCAGTAAAATGCACCAAAAAATAAACCAAAACGTGTATTCCATATTAGTTCTCCTCCAGGATCTTAAATTCTACCCGGCGATTGGCGTCGCGCCCTTCGCGGGAATCGTTACTTTCGACAGGACGGCTGCTGCCATAGCCTTTTGCGGTGAGGCGTCTGGCAACGATGCCTTTGCCAATCAGATAATCGCGCACGGCTTCGGCGCGTTGCTGGCTAAGCTGGGTATTACGTTCGCTGCTGCCGGTGTTGTCCGTGTGGCCCTGAATTTCCACCACGGCGCCGGGAAGTTTGTTCAGCAATTGAACCGCCTGGTCCAGAATGGGGTAACTGGGTTGCAGCAGACGGGCGCTGTTGTTGGCGAACTGAATTTTGTTAAGTCTAAAAAAGTTGGAGAATTCTTCCTGAAGCCTGGCCCCGGCTTCGGACAGAACCGGTTCGGCCGGTTTCTCCTCAACAGGTTTGGGTGCGGCTACCGTCATCAGGTTGTTGACCACCCGAACCCCGTAGACCTCGCCGACCATTTTACCGATTTGCTCCTTAATCCCCTCAGAGGCGACTTCCCCTTTCAGCGTAGCATCCCGCCCGTCAAAGGCCAGATCCGGAACGGCCAGATTTGCACCGGACAATGCGGCTGTGGATCTGTCGGTGAGGTCTGCTTCCATTTTGGGGACGTTTCTCCAGGTGCATATCAGGGTAATGGCGATAAGACCCAGTACGCCGATAATCAAGAGAAGCCATTTGGACATTTTTGCCCTCCAATTTTGTGAACCAAAGTACTGCGAATAAGCTTTTTTGATCCCGGAAGGATCTGCAGCTTTTTTTATTGCGAATTACCGCCCCGGACAGGGCTGTCTAAAGATGGCTTGAATGCTGGGCAAATTTACAGATTTCAACAAAAAAAACAAAAGTTTAAGATAAAAACACCCGTTCTGTGCACCGTCAGGCTACTGATTCCGGAATGCCATTCGCGAAAGCCATTTAAAAACGAGGAAAAGGGCGATCAACAGCAGGATCATGGCGGTGATGCTGCCCCCGAAAATCAGCCAGATTCGGGTTTGCATCACCAGGAAAGTGACCACGAAGGTGAGGGTCAACAGTCCCATAAGTCCCCGGAGACGGTTGAACCCCGGTAAAAGGTCGAGATTTACCAGGCGGGAAATGGTGACCAGGGTCAGAATCATCATCACCACCGGAAAAAAATAGAGCAGCATGTTAACCTGGAGCAGGTTGCCCCGCAGCACCAGAAGGGTATACACGGAGATCGTGGCGGAAAAAATGCCCGGCACACAGGCCAGGTAAACCAGAGTGGACATCACGAAACGGTGAGGGGATTCGGCGATCCTGGCTCCGGCGATATATCTGCCGTGGATGAAGCTGGCCAGGGGCAAAAAACCCAGGAAGAGGATTATTACCTGGGGATAACGGCCAAGGATGTCCAGAAACTGTTCTATGGTCATTTACGATCCTCTACAAGATTATTCGGAGTCCAGCACGATATTCCCCAGATCCCCGGGGAGCCGCCTTTGTTGGCGCAGGTCCGGGACCGATTCCAGTTCCAGGCGAATGCGCGGAAAACAGTATTTCAGGGTTCCTTCCTCCCCCGCCTCGGATTCTCCGGCGAGGTCCAGCATCAATTCTTCGGCAATTTTCCGGACCTTATGGGGCTGCAGCGGGGGCCCCGGGGTCTGGCGATTGGCCATTATAACCCAATCTTCCAAACTCATACAGGCCCCCTTACCGGCAAAAACCGGTTTAAAAAGGCGCTTGCGCAGATTGTTTTCCCGCCGCTTTTTCTCCCGCCGGCGAATCCCCGGTAAACGAAAAAGGGGAATCGCAAAAAACAAAATCGAAAAAATCAGGGGAATCCAGCCCAGCACCGCAATAATGGTGGGATCTGCCGGATCAATAACGGGATAAGGATCTCCGAATGGCGAATAAATAACCGGCAGACTTTGGCTAAGCACCAAAAGCGAAAAAACCAGGTTAACCCCGTTAAAAGCCATGGCCAGGAGATTTTGCCCCCAGCCGTTGCCGTTCAGCAGATACGGGGGTTCGTATTCATCCCAGAAATATTCGATTTTCCCCTGTTCCGCCTCTCCGGTGCCGCGCAGCAGTTCATCAAACACCCCGTAAACCACCCCGTTTTCGCTGACGTTGACCTCACCCCGAAAGCGGCTCAGGCATTCGGTGAAAAAGGAATCCGCCTCGCCGGCGGTCCACCCCGCCAGCGCCTGAAGATCCGCGGTAACCACCAGTCCCTTTTCTTTTTGGAGAAAGGCGGCCACTTCGCGCTGATTGGCCAGGGAGGGCGGATCTACCCGTTGGGGACCGAAAACAAAATCGTAGACCGCGGCGATAAAACCCTTTCGATCCTCCTGGGGGCGGATGGTCCCGGGATTGGGCCGGTATTCACGATGGGGATAACCCTGACGGTCCTCGCTGGTGCGAATGGTTCCGGTATGGGTTCTCCACCGGAAAATGCTGTGCAAAATGCCGGCGATATCCAGGCTGCCCATACTGCTGCCACCCTTGCCGAATCCCCCTTTCCCCTTATTATCCCGCCCGCCGGCGGCGCCGAGAATCAGGGCCAGGAGGATCAGCATAAACACCGCGAAATAAACCACCAGGGTGATGGCGATCCATCCTTTGAAGAGCCACTGGAATCCGCGCCACAGCAGGCGCACCACTTTCCGGAGCCGATCGCGCAGGGTTTTACGGTAGCGGCGAATCAGTTTTTTGCCGAAATCGACAATCAGGTCTCCCTGATCGCTGACCTGCAAACGGGTTTCGTAGGTCAGCATCAGGTTATCCAGCGCATCCCCCACCTGATCGACCGAGAGCCCACTCATGGCGGCTGCTTCGTTGAGGGTGAAGCGCAGATTTCCCTTTTTGAGGTAGGATTCCAGGACCGCAACCGCTTCCATAAACGAACTTTCCTTATTTATCCCGCTTTGCCAGGGCGTGTTGCCCCTAAAATAAGTCCATTTGCCGAGGGGACCAATGCCCGGAAATAAAAAGATGGGAAGTGCCGGAATCGGTGAAACGCCTAGTAATCGCCCCTTTCGGCCATGCTTTCCAGCCGTCGGATGCGTTCTTCGATGGGGGGATGGGTGGAGAACAGCTTGCTGAGGCCTCCCAGAAAGGGATTGACGATAAAAAGATGGGAGTCCGAGGGTCGTCCGGTTTCGATGGGGTATTTTGCCACCCCGTG
>JAGRBF010000387.1 GCA_020434205.1 Calditrichota bacterium
GCCGCAGGCGCATACGGCCAACGGCCAGATCGGCGCCTTGGCGGTTATTACCGGGGTGACAGGGAGCCATAGGACGATTGCCAGCAGTATACTTTAACATCTCCTGGCGAATAGAACATCCCCTGAAGCCCTCCCGGATCACGCCGGGACAGGTTCATCAAAGGGGACTTTCGCTATTCGCTGATCGCTCCTCGCCCTTTCGACTCTGAAACCCACCTACATCAAATCCCAATTAAGGCAGAGCCCCCTCGGGGTGCACCCCCAGTTTTTCAATCCGGAGATTGAGGGCATTGACGATCTTGATAATGGTCTCGAAACGCGGATTTCCCTCGTTGGAGAGAACCCGGTAAAGATGGCGGCGGCGCAATCCGGTCCGTTTGGCCAGCCTGCCGATGCCACCCTGCGCATTGACAATATGACGCAGGGCGATCAAAAAGGCCGCCAGATCATGGTCCTGCTGATATTCCTGAATCGCCAACTCCAGGTAAGAACGCGCCTCGCCAGGATCGGCGAGTTGTTCCTCCATAAAGCTGTTCCAGGACCTTGCCGGTTTGTTCATTTGGCTCTCCTTTGATAGTCCATCCAATATTCTCTGGCTGTGATGATGTCCTTTTGTTGCCTGTTTTTTTCCCCACCGCACAATAAAAGGACGACATTTTCTTTACTTTCAGCAAAATAGATTCGATATCCGCCGCCAATGAATATCCTCAACTCCCAAATACCCTCTCCAACACTTTTATGGTCTCCAAAATTGCCATTTTCCATCCGGTCGATTCGCTTGTAAATACGCTGCCGGGTGGTTTTATCCTTCAGGGAGGTCAGCCAGTCCGTTAAAGGTTCTTTGCCCTGGATGTCCTGATAAATCAGAAGACGGCGTTTCTTAGAGGCACTTGCCAAGTAAAGTTCCTTAATGTAAAATGTGACATTTAAGACACAAAAATCAAGCGGTTTTTATGCCACTGCCTTTTTAGATAGATGATTTCCGGAAGGTTTTTCCATAAGCCACGGCATAAAATCACCGGCAACAATCAGCAATCGCCGTAGGCAACCCAATCAATTATCAGGAATCAACAATCAGGTATTAAAACAAATACCGCAGGGTGAGGCTCCCGCTGGTGTAATACTGCAGGGTGCTGCGGAAATCCGCCTCGCTGACGCTGCGACTGCGGTTTTCGAAGCGGCTGGGGGCATATCTGGCAAAGAGCATCAGGCGGCTGCCCGGCTGCATGGTGAGGGCCAGTCGAGGGGTCAGGCTGGTAAAAGCCCGCACCTGGATCCGCTCCTCCTGAGGGTTAAAGGCCCATTCATCACGCTTATACCACACCACCCCGGCGTTGAGCAGCAGCCCCTTCCAGGCCGCGTACTTAAAGGCGAGGTTGAGATAGTGAGAGGTCAGTTCCTTGACCACCTGCTGGGTAAAGCTGGCCTTGAAGAAGGTGCCGTTGTCCTCCAGCTCCCCCTGATACTGGGCATTGAAACTCAGACGGCGGGAAAGCCCGATCTCCAGAGAGTCCCCGGCGATAAATTTGCGGAAAACAAAGCTGCGCGCCTGGGGAAATTGTTCGTCAAAATCGAATACGGTGTAGTTGGCCAGCAGCTTCAGGACCGGTCGGTGACTCACCCTTTCGCTCAGGCGGTGCTCAATCTCGCTCTTCAACTGGTAAATGCGGTTCCAGTTGTTGTTCTGGCTGCGCCCGGTGCGGATGAATACCTGGTGAAACAAATACACGTTGGCGCTCAGGGAATAACTGAGGTATTCGCTTAAACGGCGCCGGAAGCCGCTGTCGATAATAAAGCGCAGCTCGTCCCGGTCTCCCTGAAGGTTGCGGATGGCCGGCACCGAAGAGGCCGGGGCGTTATACTCCAGCTTGGTATAGGAAAGCTGGCTCCAGTAGCGGCTGGCCGCGCCCGGCTGGTAGGCCACATTCAGGTTAAAGGCGGTTTGCAGGGTGGTAATGTCGGTTTCGATGCCCGGATCGTTGTTGTTGTCGGTTTGGCTAAGCATAACCCCGCTTTGAATCTGCCAGCGCCGCGCTATCCACAGGTGCTGAAACTGGTTGGACAGGGACAGCTCCTGCCGGATCCGCACCTCACGGTCCCCGGAGAGGCTGCTTTCCGTTCCGGAAGCCGGGGTGCTCTGCTCCAGTTTACGCTGCTTGAAATCGGTGATAACCGCCATCACCGAGCGGTCGGAAAATCGATAATTCAGCTGATTGAAAACAAAACCGGTGTTGATTTGCACCCCCTCCAGCAGGGTTTCGCCCGCGAGATTTGCCGCTCCCAGAACGTTGTTGCTTTCCGAAAACTGATACCCGACCCGCACCGAATCCCCGGCATACTGGGAAAAGGTCTTGGACCATCCGGTAAAGGCGGTATGTTCCTGATTGGTGCGCCCCGGAAAGGCCCGCACCTGGCTGCTCAGGGTGGTACTGTTGACGTAGCCGCCCATGTCCAGCCGGGAAATGTTCAGGCTGTTGCGGGTATACCAGCCCTGGTCCCGGTTGTCGAAGGCATTTTCCATGGACCACCCCAGCGAGGGAGTCAGTTTGATTTTGGGATGAACGCGAATGGTGAGGGCCTGGGCGGCATCGTTCTGGATAAATTCCCGGCCGGTGTTGTCGTCGGCAAAAAAGCGCGAATAAACCCAGGTTGCGGTGGATAAGCGGCTGGAAAGGGGGCGCTCCCAGCGCAGTTGAAAAGTGTTCTGATCCCGCCAGATATCGCGCGGGCTGCTTTGCAGATAAAGATTGCTCTGAAAATTATTGCTGAGGGAAAGCCTGCCCTGGCCGGCGGTGGCGAATTCACGCTCCAGGATTCCCTTCCAGGTCCAGGATACGTAATCTTTTTGCAGTTCCAGTTGAAAAGGAGCGGATATCGGGGTTTGCGCAACCGCAGGTGGCAGCAGCAGAAATATTAATACAACCGCGAATAGGGCAATACGGGTCATTCGGGGACAACCTTGTAAACGTCTTCTTCGGGGCGTTTCAGGTTGTATTCGATGCGGGCTTTCTGTTCGATAAAATTGGGGTCGTTCTGCAGGCGTTCGATCTCGTCCAGGAGCTCGGCATTGCGCTTTTCGAGGGCGGATTTCTCCTCCTGCAGACGTGAAATTTCCTGGCGCAGCCGGTAAAGGTCCACCAGGGAGCGATTGCCGGTAAAAAAGGCCACCACCAGAATGGTAATGATGGCTACCCCGGTCCATAGCGGCCAGTTGATCGGCGATTTTTTGCTGTTTGCTTTAGCCATATCATGAATGGGAATGTTTTCCCTGCCTTTGGGCAGGGAAAACGATTAATCAGGTAAACCAGGCACCACTCTCTTACGTCATCCCGGTATGTTTTAAGGCTGTATGTTAAAAAGTCT
>JAGRBF010000388.1:0-3500 GCA_020434205.1 Calditrichota bacterium
AGCTGGGCCGAAATGGCCAAACCGGAAGCAGGACAAACCATTGCCGCGGAAATTATCAAACTGAGTGAACATGGCACGGGCAGGTAAAACAAAATCCATTTTTTTCCCAACCCCCCTGATGGTGCTGAAAGTGGCCATCGCCCTGGGCATCGGGTATCTGATTTACCTCGGGGGGCGTTTTATCTTCGAGAAATCCCCTTTTTTCCCCGTCTCGACGGTGGAGATTACCGGGAATCAGTACATCGAACGGGAAACCATTCTGGCCCTGGCCGCCATCGACTATTCCGCCAGCCTGAAGGACGTCGATACCGAGGCTATCACCAATCGTTTGCTGGGTAATGCCTACATCAAAGGGGTGAGCGTCACCACCCTGCTGCCGGCCACGGTGCGCATCGACATCGAAGAACGCCAGCCGGCCTTCTTTCTGGTGGACAAAGGACTTTACATGGTAGACGAAACCGGGTTAATGCTGGAAAAACATCCCAACATGCCCATTTTCGAAGTGCCCATGATTACCGGGCTGAGCCGGGCGGCCATGGCCAAAGACAGCACCGCCCTCCCCGGGGCCCTCAGCCTGGTCGGGAAGGTCAAATACATGGACCGGGAGTTCAGCAAAAGCTTTTCCCCGATGATCTCGGAAATCAACTTCAGCGGGAAAGGCGAGCCGGAACTGGTGTTGGTGAAAGGAGGAGCCCGGGTGGCCCTGGGCAAAAAGGATCAATATCAGCGTTTGTTTCTGCTGGGCAATTTTATGCTGAAACAACAGGAAAGCCAATTATACGAAATTAAACGCATCGACCTGACGATCCCCGATCGCCTGATCGTGCAGAAACGTTCTTAAACCCCCAACAAAGCGTGGTTGATATGGAAGGCAAAATTATCACTGGCTTGGACATTGGCACCACTAAGATCTGTGCCGTTGTCGTAAAGGAAGACTATGACGGAACCCTCAACGTGGTCGGGATCGGCAGTGCCCCGTCCTACGGACTGCGCAAGGGGGTGGTCGTCAATATTGATAAAACCGTCAGCGCGGTAAAACAGGCGGTGGAAGAAGCGCAAACCATGGCCGGCGTGGAAGTGGAGTCGGTATTCGTGGGGATCGCCGGAGACCACATCCGCAGCATCAATAGCAAGGGCATGGTCGGGGTAACCCGCGATGATCACGAGATCACCGAAGAAGATGTGGAACGCGCCATCAATGCCGCCAAAGCCCTGGCCCTGCCGATCGACCGGGAAATTATCCACGCCATTCCCCAGGAATTTATCGTGGACGATCAGGACGGAATCCACGATCCGGTGGGCATGTGTGGGGTTCGTCTGGAAGTGGAAGTGCATATCGTTACCGCCGCGGTTACCTCCGCTCAGAATATCGTGCGCAGCGTGCAGCGGGCCGGCTATGATGTGGAAGAGATTATCCTGGAGCCGCTGGCATCCAGTCTGGCGGTGCTCAACGATGACGAACGCTCTCTGGGGGTGGCCCTGGTGGATATCGGCGGCGGTACCAGCGATATCGCCATGTTCTTCGACGGACACATTCAGCACACCTCGGTGGTGGCGTTGGGCGGACAGCACCTCACCAGCGACATTGCCATTGGTCTGCGCACCCCGCAGGATATGGCCGAAGAAATCAAACTCAAATACGGCACCACCTCCCGCGAGTCGGTCAACAGCAGCGAATCCATTATGGTCCCGGGAGTGGGGGGACGCGCACCGCGCACCATCTCCCGCTCGGTTCTGGTGGATATTGTGGCCCCGCGCATGGAAGAAATCCTGGCCCTGACCTATCAGAAAATGCAGAAATCCGAATTGCTGGAGCTGATGGCCGCCGGAGCGGTGATTACCGGTGGGGCCGCTCTGCTGGACGGAACCGCCGAGCTGGCGGAAAAAATCTGGGAACTGCCGGTGCGCATCGGGGTGCCCAAACATCTGGGTGGGCTGACCGCCTCCGTCAAAAATCCCAAATACAGCACCGCCGTGGGGCTTTGCCTCTACGGAGCGGAATACCACAACAGCGAAAGAGTTTTGGCTGCTCACACCGAAGGCGCCCTGTGGGACGACGTCATGGGCAGTTTCAGCACCTTTTTTAAACGATTTTTCTAAACATCAATCATCACGGATGAGCTTACAGGCTTACAATTAACCCATAATTAAGGAGAACCGATATGGCCATCGAATTTGACGAACGCGCCGAACTGAACGCCAAGCTGAAAGTGATTGGCGTTGGTGGGGCCGGCGGGAACGCCATCAATACCATGGTCTCGGCGGGACTGTCCGGGGTAGATTTTATCTCCATCAACACCGATTCTCAGTCTCTGGACATGAACAAGGCGGCCACCCGCATTCAAATCGGGAAAAACCTCACCCAGGGTCTGGGCGCAGGGGCCAATCCCGAAGTCGGCAGCAAGGCGGTCGAAGAAGATCGCGAAGCTGTTAAAAAAGCCCTCAGCGGCGCGGATATGGTTTTCGTTACCGCTGGCATGGGCGGCGGCACCGGCACCGGCGCAGCCCCGGTAGTCGCGGAAATTGCCCGCGAGCTGGGTGCCCTGACGGTCGGTATCGTCACCAAACCCTTCACCTTCGAAGGCATCAAACGCCAGAAACGCGCCGAGGAAGGCATCAATGCCCTACGCGCCAAGGTGGATACCCTGATCATCATCCCCAACCAGCGGTTGTTTGCGGTGGTGGACAAATCCACTCCCCTGATGGACGCCTTTAAGGTGGCCGACGACGTGCTGTTGCACGCCACCAAAGGGATTTCCGACCTCATTACCGTGCCCGGTCTGGTGAACCTGGATTTCGCCGACGTGCGCACCATTATGGCGGAAATGGGCGATGCCCTGATGGGCACCGGACATGCCAAAGGGGAAGGAAAGGCGGTTCAGGCTGCTCAGCAAGCCATCGCCAGCCCCTTGCTGGAAGGCGTTTCCATCCGCGGCGCCCGCGGGGTTCTGGTCAACATTACCGGCGGCGCCGATATGTCCCTGTATGAGATCAGCGAAGCCACCACCATCATTTATGAAGAAGCCGGTGAGGACGCCAACGTGATCTTCGGGGCGGTGGTAGACGAAAACCTGACCGACGAAGTGTTTATTACCGTGATCGCCACCGGTTTTGCCATGGAAAGCCGGGCCACCGGAAATGGCGAGACCACCCGGGTAAATCCCAAGCCGGAAGTGAATCAGAACACCCGCTTGCTGGATCTGCCCACCTTTATGCGCGAGAAGAAAAAGAAAGTAGACGAGAAACCCGCTTCCGAGCAGCTCAAAAGCGAAAACGGCGGGATGCGCTCCTTTGGGGACGATATCGATGATCTCGATATTCCGACCTTCCTGCGCAAGCAGATGGATTAATGTTCCAGGGAAAGTTTACCGGCCAGGGAAGGCCGCTCTGCGATTGAGATTTACTCACAGGATGGGTAAGTTGTAAGCCGGACCGTGGGATTTCGGCGCGTCGGAATCCCACGTGTCTTTTGAGAATTTGTCACAGGGTTGCATGGCACA
>JAGRBF010000388.1:3608-13578 GCA_020434205.1 Calditrichota bacterium
CCCAACCACCGTTTCACCTAAACGTCTCCGATAAAAACCTTCTTCAGCTTTTGGCGGATGTTCTGCACCCATTCCGGAATGCCCAACTGGGTTCTGGGCAAATGGAACAGCCGCAGCTCATCCATATACCAGTCCGGATCTATAGCCATGTTCTCCAGCACCACCCGGTTGGGATTGATGGTGCCCACCAGCTCGGTGATCGCCGAGAGTTCGTCGGGATGGTCGGTGAGGCCCGGAAAAACCAGATAGGCTATTTCGGTCTCCTTATGGGCGGCGGCAATACCCTCCAGGGTCTGGATCAGATCCGGAAAGGTATAGCCCAACTCCGCGAAATAGCGGTTGTAAAAGCTCTCCTGGGCGGAGTTGATGCGCACCCGCAGGCGGTCTGCTCCGGCGGCGCACCACTGCCGGGCAATATCGGCGTTGCCGGCATTGCTGTCTATCTGGATGATGCCCTCGCTGGTTTGCTCGCGGATGGCGGCCACGATTTCGGTGATCTGGCCGGCATGGGAGCGGTTTTCGGTCACGAAACGCACCGCACCGTTGGCGGCGTTGTTGAGGTGAGAAACCGCCCGGTCGATGCTGCGCTCGCGGGCATCGGTGAGGTGATTGATCAGCAGAAAATTGCGCTCCGCGGTGGTATCGTTCACCGAAAAGCCTCCGGAGGCGACAAACCGACCGTCGGCGATGCCCACCGCCGAATAGGTGTTGGGGGCCAGGCGCGGGGCGTCCAAAAGGGTGGAGTAAGCGGGGCGCAGGATCTGGAGGTAATTGTGCGGCAGAACCGCCGAGACCGGATATACCGGGCGCCCCTGGTATTCGCGAACCTGCACGAATTTGTTGAGCTCCGGGTCGTAGCCCATGGCCACCCGGCCGGGCAGTACCACCAGTTGGGTAACCGGGGGCAGGGGCAGCAGCAGGGATTCGACGGGAGCAACGGGACGGATAAAATTCATGCCGGCCATGGACAGCTCGGGGACTTCGATAAAATTGCCCATACCATCAGCGACGATCAGATTCGGAAGAGCCACAATGACATCCTTTCCAGGGTTTGAAGTGCGTTAATTCTCAATGCTTAAAGGTCGGTAATTGACCCCAATCAATTCGTGACTTGTATCATTGAGAAATGAGGGGTTGCTGTGCTTACTTATGCACAACCTGGTCCCGAAGTTCAATTTCGGGACCAGGTTGTGAACCCGGGACCGGCATTTTTTCCGGAGCTGAACTTTTGCACTTGCTTTTAAGTTATTGAATTTTTTAAATTTTTGAATATGGAAAACCGCTTTGTGGTTGCGTTCAGCACCGCTCCGGATGCCCAAACAGCCAAATCAATTGCCCGGCATCTGGTCGAAAACCGGCTCGCGGCCTGTTGTAATATCGTTCCGGGCATTCAATCTGTTTACGCCTGGGAAGGCCGCATCTGCGAAGATGAAGAGTGGCTTTTGATCATCAAGACACACCGCCGTTGCCTGACCCGGCTAATCCGTGAAATCGAGAAGATTCACCCCTACGATGTGCCCGAGCTGGTGGCTCTGGATATCGATTCGGGATCTCCCAATTACCTAAACTGGATGGGGAATTATGTCTGAAGATATTAATAATCTGGATATGGAATATTGGCGCGATGATATTGAAAATATCAAGGCAGATTCGGTACACGGTTCGATTTTTCTCTCCAATCAGGCCCTGGATATCGTCGAGGAATTTGTCCGCCGCCAGCTTTACCGGAACCGCACCGAACTCATTCAGGCGCTCTCCAAGCTCTCCAATGCCCTGGTGCGCGCCAAACCCCTGATGGCCCTCATTTTTAACCGCACCCGGCACATCCTGGATTATATTCAGAATATCCCCAAGGAAGAAAAAAATATTGATGTGATTCGCGACGCCACCCTGGCGGAAATCACCACCCTGCGGGAAGCCAGCGAAAAGAACATCAAGGTGCTGACCCGCTGGGGTTGCCGCCTGATCATGGATCATCACGTGATCCTGACCCATTCGGCCAGCTCCGTGGTCGAAGCCATTTTACTGGAAGCCCGCAAACAAAAGAAACGCTTCCGCCTGATCTGCACCGAAAGCCGACCCCTCAACGAAGGCGCCAAGATGGCCCATCGCCTGGCCGAAGCCGGGGTAAAGGTGCGCCTGATTCCCGATGCCGACATCGCCCGGGCGGTGGACGACTGCCATTTCGTGCTCACCGGAACCGATCGTTTTACGGAGACTTCCTACATCAACAAAACCGGCACCCACGCCATCGCTTCTCTGGCCCATCAGATGAACAAGCCGGTTTACGTGGCCGGGGAAACCAGCAAAGTGCTCCTCAAACGCACCTATCCGGTTCGTTTCGCCCAGAGCGAGGCCCACGAACTGTATCCGGACAAAGTCGACAATCTGCAGGTGGAAAACGTTTATTTCGAAGAGATCCCCATCAAATACACGGATAAAATTATTCTGGAGGACGGGGTTTTCGAACTGAAAGAATTTATGGACCGGTATCTGTAAGTGACCCCACCCGCCGAATCGCCGTCTTCTCCGGAATTGCAACTGCTGTGCGTGGATGACGACCCCGTCATCCGCAAATCCTACCTGGATATGCTGAAGGGCCAGGCCACCGTAACCCTGGCCGAAAACGGGGCGGTGGCGGTCCGCACCCTTTCCGAATTTACCCCGGACGCCATTTTTATGGACCTGGTGATGCCGCAGATGGACGGCTTTACCGCCCTGAAAACCTTTCGCGCCAACCCCGCCCTCGAAGCCATCCCGATCGTTATGACCTCCGCCAAAACCGATTTGCAGACCATTCTCTCCGTGCAAAAGCTCGGGGCGGACGGGTTTATCGCCAAACCGTTTCTGAAGAGCGAACTGCTGGCGCGCATTCCTTTTGTAAAAATGGACGGCGGCGGGCGGGCCCGTTTTCCCGAGGAAATGCTGACCCGGGTGGACTTCAGCGATCCTGCCGGGGGGGAGGCTTTTCAGGAAGAACGCCGCCAATTCCTGGGCGACTCCGAATTCCTGATCTTTGATTTGCTGCGGGGGATCGATCTGCAGCAGGAGCGCCGGGTGATGCAACTGCTGGCCAGATTGCTGACCGCCCTGCAGTATTTTCAGATGCACGGGATCAAGGAAAACGTCTACCTGCTGCTAACCGCCGTTACCCGGCATCAATGGGCGGTGGCCCTCGAAAAGCTGGAGCTGATTCTGGGACAATGCCGCCAGTTGAGCCGCTTCAAGGGGCCTAAAAAAACCGGGTAACTGTTTCAGGTTCGCCCCGAATTCCCTATATTCAGGCCTGAAAACGGCCACGGAGGATTTTTGAACGATCTGCTCAAGCGCGTTGGGGTTGCCATTCTGGGAATTCCCCTGATTTTGTTTCTGATTTACAAAGGCGGGGTGTTTTTCCTGGTGTTCATTTTGTTCGTCAACGCCCTGGCCCTGTGGGAGTTTTATACCATTCACCACGGAAAAGGCATTTTCCCCTTCCGCAAATCCGCCCTGGCGGCCAGCAGCCTGGCCTTGTGCGGCTTTTTCGCCTTCCCCAATCTGGCGGAAGTATGGCTGATCCTGCCCCTTTTTCTTATCTTTCCCGCCCAATTGCGCACCCCGCGCGGCAGCGGCAGCCTCAATCTGGTTTATACCATCGCGGGTATGGTTTACATCCCCCTCTTCCTGGCTCTGCTGCTGCACCTGCGTCTCAATTTTGACGTTTTTCTGCCCCAGGTGGATGCCCCCACCGCCGGCGGGCTTTTTGTTATCACCATGATCATTTCCCTGTGGCTATGCGATACCGGGGCCTACTTCGGCGGCAAGACCCTGGGCCGCCACAAACTGGCTCCCAATGTGAGCCCCAACAAAACCATCGAAGGTACCGTAACCGGATTCCTGGCGGCGGTGGCGGGGTTCTGGCTGTTGGGAAGCTGGCTGCTGCCGGGGGTGCCCCAGAGTTTCACCCTTTGGGCGGGGGTGCTGGTGGGATCGGTGGGCCAGATTGGCGATCTGATCGAGTCCCGCTTTAAGCGGGATGCCGGGGTTAAGGATACTTCCGCCCTGCTGCCCGGGCACGGGGGCATCCTGGATCGCTTCGATTCCCTGATCTTCATTTCCCCGGTAATCTGGGGCCTTTGCTACCTCGCTCAGTGGCAGATTTTCTAATCTGCCTAACCCATCCCTCTTTTAAAAAATCCAATTTCAAATTTGGTAAAAAATCAACGCGCCGGAGATAATTTCTGTTATCTTCGAATTGTCCTACCGATTGATATCGGATACCAAATCCGATCCGCCCGATGTGAGTCTGTTTGTTGTAAAAGGGAAGAAAAAGAATGGAATCTTTTGCTAAGTCTGTGCCGAATAAGGAGGTTGCCAGGAACTATTTGGCGCTCTCCAGAGAGTTTCAAGAATTACAGTTGTTTGGGAAAGCCGAGGAAACCCTTCTGCTGGCCCTGGAGAAGATGCCGGATCATCCATCGGTGATGACCCGCCTGGCCAATTTGTATCTCAAACTGGACATGCCGGAAAAAGCGCTAACGGTTACCGATCGCCTGATGAAGGTGCATCCGGATTTGCCGCTGCCCTTTTATCTGGCCGGCAGAATCCAGGAAGAGATCGGAGAGCGTCGCCGGGCCATCGATTTGTATCGCCGCGCGCTCACCAATACCTTTAAGGATCGCTATGTTCTGGTGCGCATGCTGCCCCTGCTCATCCAACAGGGCCGGGAAAGCGAAGCGCTGATGACCATCGAAACCTACCAGAAGCTGCTGGACGACAAAAACCTCTACGCGGAATACCACGCCCAGGCTCTGCTGGGGATCGGTAAAAACGTGGAGGCCTTCAACAAAATGCGCGAAGCGCTGATGGTGGCGCCCCGCAATGAGGCCCTGCTCACCGAATACCTGAGCCTTTCCATCCAGATCAGCAAAAAATCGCCCAAAGAGGTTTATCACATCCTCAATCTGGCCATGCCCAATTTGTACCAGCTGCCGGAAAAAGTGCTGCTGGAGCTGGAGCTGGATTACCTCATTTACCACAACCGCCTGGACGAAGCGACCGCAAAGCTGGACGGCATCCTGGCCAAAGAGCCGGAGAGCTATCACTGGCGCCGCAAAAGGGCCATGCTGATGCTGGAAAAAGGCCAGGTCGAGGAAAGTATCGAGGCTTTTCGGGTGCTTTTTCTGCAGCATCCCACCGATGTGGAGGTGCGCAAGGTTCTGGAAAACTATTTTATCGTGATGTCCCGGGTGGATCACTGGAAAAACCTGATTCAGATTTCCCTGCAGGACAACGAGGAAGAATTCGAACTGTTCTCCTATTTCCGCAGCATCGGCAACACCCAGGACTGGTTGGCCATCTGCGAAATGAATCACGAAAAACTTCTCGGGGAAATTGTTTCCCTCTTCCTCCCGGAATTCGACCTGGAAGACGAAACCTACCTGAAGCTCCCCGCTTACGCCCTGGAGATTTTTATCTCCAAGGTCGCCATTCACAACAGCATTATCAGCCCGGCCGACCTGTGGAAAGCCATTGCCCGGGAACGGGAAAAGAAGGATCAGGTCCCGCCGTTTCAGATCGAGGATCTGGAAGCGGCCTATCCGGTTTGGCTGTTTGTGCTGAATATCTATTTCCTCTTCAAAGAGCGCTCCGAATACCCGGTAACCTTTACCCCGGCCATGCTGCAAAACGATGCGGTGGCGGTTTCCCTGACGGTGAACGGCGACTCCGTTGAGGTGGACCTCAACGAAATTATGGGTGAGCCGCTGGACCGCCCGGTTATCAAGCTGGACCGCGGCCGGCGGGTTTTCCGCTGGTCCTGGCCGCGCATTCAGGTCGGGGAGGGGGAGCCGCAGGCGGTTATTCCCTCGGTCGGGAACTTCGCCGATTTGCTGGTAGAACTTCGCACCGCCATCAACAAACAACAGGTAGCCTGATTTTTAAAGTTAATTTGTAAAAACTGTGACCTAGGAACGGTTCACCCCTCAGGCTGCCCCTATGTTTCAGGCAAACAATGGATGTTTATGCCGTACCCGGGGTTATTTCACCAACCAAAAAAAGCTTCAGATCGTCTCTGAGGGGACGATTCTAAGTGGAAGCGCAAAACCCCGACGGTATTTGCCTCTTCTTTGTGGGATCATACAAATGGGTATCAGGGAAATGGAAAAATGGCAGCAGTATCGGCAGGCTTTTCCGCATGTTGGCCGAAAAATTTATTTGAATCACGCCGCACTGTCCCCCGTTCATCAGCTGACGATTGACGCGGTTAGCCGCTATCATCAGGACCGCGCCCTCGACGATATCGAATACTGGCCGGCCTTGCTGAACGTCAAAAGCCGCTTCAAAGAGCTGGTGGGACGCCTGATCAATGCCGATCCGGATTACATTGCCATTACCACCAACACCTCCATGGGCCTCAACTGGCTGGCACAGGGGCTGTCCTGGAAACCCGGCGACCGCATCCTGCTTAACAATTTTGAGTTTCCCTCCAATGTGATGCCCTTCCTCAACCTGAAGCATCAGGGGGTGGAAATCGACTATGTCCAGCATCGCGAGGGGCGCATCGACGTGGCCGACATCGCGGCCCGGATTACCCCCAAAACCCGCATGATCTCGGTGAGTTTCGTGGAATTCCTCAACGGATTTCGCAACGACCTGGCCGCCATCGGAGAGCTGTGCCGCAAGCACGATCTGCTGTTCGTGGTGGATGGTATCCAGGGGCTGGGCGCCATGCAACTGGACGCCCGGGAACTGGGCATCGATTTTCTGGCTTGCGGGGGGCAAAAGTGGCTGATGTGGCCGCTGGGAACCGCCTTCTTCTACACCTCGCCGCGCATTTTCGATCGGGTGCGGCCCATGGCCACCGGCTGGCTGTCGGTGGAAAAAGCCTGGGATTTTTTCAATTACGAACTGGATCTTCTACCCACTGCGGAGCGCTTCGAACCGGGGATGATCAACGCCCCCGGGCTGGTTGGGGCCATCGCCTCTCTGGAAATGTTTCTGGATGTGGGCATGGAGACCATCGAAAAACGCATCACCGATAACGTCGACTTTCTGTACGGGCGCCTCCAGGAAAGCGGCTATCGCCTTTTTACCCCGGCCGAAAAGCACCAGCGAGCCGGGATCGTCACTTTCTACCACCAGAAAGCCGAGGATCTGCACGCCCATCTGACGGAGCGTAAAATCCAGGTGTCCCTGCGGGATGGTATGGTGCGGGTGGCCCCCCATTTTTACAACACCACCGCCGAAATTGAAACCTTCTGCGAAGCGGTTGCCGCCTTCGACAGACGGCATCAACGCCGGCCGGTATGGAGCCAAAATCTCAAGGAAACTGCAACGCAGGTATAGCGCAACGGAATTTTCTTACCCTGGTCTTGATGAAAACACTGTCCGGTTTCCGGAAACTGCATTTTGCCCGGCCCGTTCCGGGAACAACCCTTAAGCCTCTGGCAGATCCATACCTGCCGGGGGCTCCTTTTTCTTCCCCCGTATCACGTCCATACCTGGCCATCACCGCATTGGGTCTCAACAATACCCTGGAACTGCCGGTTTTTCTGGTGGCCCTGTTTATTATAGCCCTGATTTTGCTGATCGTCCTGCTCGTTCGGGCTTATTCCCCCCGGGCGCCCAAAAATGGCGAGCGACCTGCCTGGACCGCTCAATTCGGGCCCGATGTCCTGGCGAAATTGCCTAACCGGGAGATGCCGCCCCGCTGGAAGCCGGAGCGCCGGGCTATGGTGCTGTTGAAGGTGGGGGCGGAAAATCGCGGCGAACTGCTCTCCGGGGAGGATCCCGGACGGGTTGTGGAAACCATTCGGGCTTTTCAGCAGGATATGGGGGGCTTGATTCTGGACCGCAACGGAGCCCTGCTGCACCAGCAGGACTTTGCTCTGAGCGCGGCATTCGGGATTCCCTACCCCAGCGAGGGGAGGGAAGTGGCTGCCTGCCGGGCGGCGCTGGACGTTCTGGAAGCGGGCAACGAAAAGGGCCGCGCGGTGAGGGTTTGCCTGGTTTCCGGTGAGGGCATCTGCGGAAACCTAAACGGTGTTCGAAATGCCCCCTATGGGGTGGCCGGGCGGATTGTCAGCCGGGCCGAGCATCTGCATTCTCTGAACGGCTTCTACGGAACCCCACTTCTGGTGGATGCCGCAACCTACGGGAAGATCAACGGGCAGGCCCTGGCGCGCCCGGTCGACAAAATCGTTTTTCCCGGCGAAAAAGAGCCCGAGAACCTCTATCAAATTTTGGGATTAAATGCGGACAGTGTGCCGGTATCCACCCGGGAGCTGGTGCAGCATTTCCAGAATGGCCATCAACATTATCTGGAGCGCAACTGGGATTGGGCGATGAACCTCTTCCGGCAGGCCCTGCAGATCGACCGCAACGACCATCTTTCCCGCCTTTATATTCTGCGCTGCCAGAATTTCATGAAAAATCCCCCCGGTCCCCTGTGGGAAGGCGTTTACGCTCCGTAGGGGCGGGTTTCAAACCCGCCCCACAGGATTCAAACCCGCCCCTACGGGAGATTTCTAGGCCCCGAATTTTTTGAGGCGCAGGGCGTTGGCCATGGCCAGCATCATCAGATGTTTGGTGGCCATACGACCGATGCCGCCGGCGTTGCAATCCCGCTCCCCAAAAGTGGTAACCCGGTCCGGCCGGCACTGTTTGGAATAGAGCAGGGTGGGAACCGGATGCCAGCTGTGGTTCTTCAGGTAGGAAGGAGTGGAGTGGTCTCCGGTAATGATGATCACTTCCGGGTTGAGGCTTTCCACCTGAGCCACCCAGCGATCAATTTCCTCGATTTTTTTGACCTTCTCATCGAAATTCCCGTCCTCCCCGGTGCTGTCCGTTTTTTTGAAATGCACGAAGAAAAAGTCGTAGTCGTTATAATGCTGCTGAAGGGATTCCCACATGGCCTGATAAGTATCCGGTTTGGGCAGAACGCTCATGCCCACCAGGCGGGCCAGGCCGCGATACATGGGATACTGGGCGATGGCGGCGGAACGCAGACCAAAGCGGTCCTCCATGGTGGGAAGGGGGTCGAATTTGGCGAAACCCCGCGCCAGGACCATGTTGGCAGGATGGTCGTCCTTGAGAACTTCCCGGACCTGAGCAAAGAAGTTCTCGAAAATTTCGGCGCTCTTGCGAGAGGCGGGATCTTCTCCTTCGGCCTTGCGGGGAGGGGCTCCGGTAACCTGCGGGTCGGTGTCGTTGATGTTGCCGCCCAGCCCTTCGCCGCGGATCACCAGAACGGCGCGATGCTCGGATTCGGTCATCAGAAAATATTCCACCCCGGGCAGTTTGACGTTGGCGCGGATTTTTTCGCAGAGTTTAAGGTTGGTTTCGGTGGGAATGCGGCCGGCCCTACGATCGCTGACCTTGCCGTCCCCGTCCAGGGTGCAGAAGTTGAGGCGCGCCGCCACGTCTTTGCCGGTCAGTTCGAAATCCACCCCCAGGGCGGAGAGCACCCCGCGCCCGATCTGGGTTTCCAGGGGATCGAAACCGAAGAGGGCCAGGTGACCGGGACCGCTACCGGGGGTAATGCCCGGGGAAGCGGGGTCCAGCATCCCGCAAACGCTTTTGGTTATCAATTTGTCCAGGTTGGGGGTGTTGGCCGTTTCCAGTTCGGTGCGGCCGTCCTTCATGGGCAGTCCCCCCAGCCCGTCCATCACGATAAAAACAATTTTGTTATCGTTGCGGACAATTAATTCGTTGAGAATGTCTTGATTCATGATGTTCTCCCGGTGGACAGGGTTAGGTCCCTGTCACTCATTATAAATGGATCGTCATTGAATTTCGATAGAACCGATTCGATACCGAATATGCGAAGGGAGTGGGGAAGAGGGCAAGGGATAGTTGAGAGAAAGCGAGAGGGCGAGGGGGCGAGAGGGCGAGGGGGCGAGGGGGCGAAAGGGCGAGAGGGCGAGGGGGCGAGGGGGCGAAAGGGTGAGAGGGTTGCATTTCTTACCCCGACACCCCGACACCCCCACAC
>JAGRBF010000389.1:0-318 GCA_020434205.1 Calditrichota bacterium
TGAGATCCAATAAAAACAAAAAAAAAATGCTGGGACCAATTAACCTGAGCGTTCCGGGCCGCAAAAACCTTCCTTTTCGCCGGCAAAAAGCTTAACATTGGGGATAACGCAAAACCAGCTGACGCCATCATGCCCGCCTCGTCCCTGAAACACCATTTTCTGCGCTTTGCAACCGACCACGGCCTGTTCGGCAAGGGAGACCGGGTGCTGGTGGCCCTTAGCGGGGGTGTGGATTCGGTGGTGCTGCTGCAACTGCTGCTCGATTGGCAGGCTTATTTCGACCTGCACCTGGGAGTTGCCCATCTCGACCACGCCCTG
>JAGRBF010000389.1:334-3167 GCA_020434205.1 Calditrichota bacterium
GCGGACGCCCGCTTTGCCGCGGATCTCGCTGCTTCCCACGGCCTGCCGTTCTGGTCCGAGCGAATTGAGGTGGCTGCACTGGCCGCCCGGCAGGGAGAAGGCCTGGAAGCCGCCGGGCGCCGGGCCCGGGAAACGTTCCTGACTACCCTCGCCGCCCGCCATGGCTTTGCGGCGGTGGCCACCGCCCATCACCTTGATGATCAGGTGGAAACGGTGCTGATGAACCTCCTGCGCGGCAGCGGGGTAGGGGGACTGGCCGGTATTCACCTGCGCCGGGGCCCCTTTTGCAGACCCCTGCTGTTTGCCAGCAAAGCGGAAATCCGGGCCTTTGCCGGGGAACGCAAGCTGGCCTTTCGCGAAGACCCCAGCAATCGGGACACCCGTTTCCACCGCAATAAAATCCGACACAGGCTGATCCCTTTTCTCGCGGAAGAATTTGGCCTGGACAATCCCCGCCATTTTCTCAATACCGCCCTCAGCGTCCAGGACTGGCTGCCCGAAGTGGAACAGCGCCTGGGGAAAGCCCGCGCCGAGGCCCTGGAAACGGTGGCGCAAAAAAAAATTGCCCTTGAATTGGGAGCCTACCGGCAATACTTTTCCTGGATTCAAAAAATGCTTCTGGAAAGCATTCTCGCGGACCTCGGGCGGGGAGATGTTTCCCTCTCCTCGGAGCAGTTTGCCGGCTTTCAGCGCTGGTTGCAAGCCGCCAAACCGGGACGGTTTTTTGACCTGGGAGGCCAGGTCCGGGTGTTTTTGGATCAGGAAAAAGCAGTCTTTTTTAAAGGTAGACAAGGCCAGGCCGAAAAAGTATGCCGGGAGCTTTTTCCCGGAGATCGGTTTCGCTCCGCCGACGGCCGGCTCTCCCTGGCAATCTCCCGGGTGGAACCGCCGGTTAACCTGGGGGCGGATAACCGCCGGGTGGAATATCTGGATTGTAACCGGCTGACCTTTCCCCTGTTGCTGCGCAACTGGGAACCCGGCGATCGTTTTCAGCCGCTGGGGATGGGCCGGACCAAAAAAATTAGCGATTTTCTGACGGATGCCAGGGACGGGCTGATCCCCAAAAAAAGGGCTCTGGTGTTGGAAAGCGGCTCGGAAATCGCCGCGGTTCCCGGATATCGCATTGCGGAAAAATTCAAAATCAGCGAACTCAGCACCTCGATCCTCAGGATTGAAATCCAAACCACCGATTCCGAATCATGCTGATCGGCGGTTGGATGTAATTCTGTCAAACCCCGAATGGGGGTCTCCCGGCAAAAAGGGTGGTAACAGGTACCTTATATAGAGGTACGATACCGTTCCCGGGGGATCGGATGGCAACTCTCGCCTGAGAAAAAATCTCAATTCATTTCAAAAGGACAAGCGGTTTATTCATGAATGCTCCTCCAGTTCTGGAAATCGAAGATTTAAAATTTGAAATTCTCATCTCGGAAAAAGACCTTCAAAATCGCCTGCGGGAATTGGCCGGCCAGATTTCCCGGGATTACGACGGGGAAGTCCCCATTATGATCGGGGTGCTCAACGGGGCGGTTCTTTTTATGGCGGACCTGATCC
This sequence comes from Calditrichota bacterium, assembly GCA_020434205.1. Classification (GTDB taxonomy): domain Bacteria; phylum Calditrichota; class Calditrichia; order RBG-13-44-9; family J075; genus JAGRBF01. The sequence continues at coordinate 1,889 of JAGRBF010000389.1, forward strand.
GCTATCTCTCCATCGATTGCGAAATGGATTTTATTAAGATCTCCAGCTACGGCAACAAGCGGGTCTCCTCCGGGGAGATCACCATGGTCAAGGATTTCAGCGCGGATCTGCACAGCCGCCATGTGATCGTGGTGGAAGACATCGTGGATTCCGGCCTTTCCGCTCAGTATTTGAAGCGCCGCGTGCAAAGTATGAAACCTGCGTCGGTTAAGTTTGTATCATTATTGACCAAGACGGATTCCCTCAAGGTTGATGTTGATATTGACTACGTGGGTTTTGAGATCGACAACAAGTTTGTGGTTGGCTACGGGCTGGATTACAAACAGCAAAAACGCAACGTCAATGCCATTTATCAGCTGGTGCAGGGATCTTAAGCCAGAAAAATGAATCCCTCGATGCGGTTTGGGCTTCGGTGTAACCTTATTCTTAGAAAAACGGCGGAATGACACATGAGTGAAAACCCCAATAACATGTTTAACAACAGACGCCCCCAGGGCGGTCCCAACGGCAACAACAAAAAGAACGATGACGATTTTAAATGGAAGAACGGGTCTAAATCCCTGTTGTTCTGGGTCTTCCTGTTTGTCGCCATCGCCCTTTTTGCCATCCTTTTCCCTCCCGGCGAACGTGATATCGCCGATATCGATTACTCCGATTACCAGAAGCACCTTGCCGCCAGCGAAATCGCCAAAGGCGAGGTAATTGTCCGAGACACCGAAGGCGCCACCGAATTCGTGGGCACCCTCAAGCAGCCTGCTTACCAGGACCTGGCCACCGGCAAGGGCCGGGAATACAAGGAGTTCAAAACGGTGCTGCCTTATCTGGACCGCGATATGGTGGCCGATTGGGAGCAAAAGGGCATCGAAATCACCTTCTCCCAGCGTTCCACCGAATGGCTGGAGGTTCTGGGGAGTTTCCTGCCCTGGATACTGCTGCTGGGCTTCTGGATATTTTTATTCCGGCGTTTCCAGAGCGGGGGCAACGGCAAAAACATCTTTTCTTTCGGTAAAAGCCGGGCCCGGATGCTCATGGAAAATGAAACCCGGGTCACCTTCGACGACGTCGCCGGTTGCGATGAGGCCAAGGAAGAGCTCACCGAAATTGTGGAGTTTCTGAAAAACCCCGGCAAATTCAGCAAGCTGGGAGGCCGCATTCCCAAAGGCGCCTTGCTGTTGGGATCTCCCGGAACCGGTAAAACCCTGCTGGCCCGCGCCGTGGCCGGGGAAGCAGGGGTGCCCTTTTTCTCGATGAGCGGGGCGGATTTTGTGGAAATGTTCGT
>JAGRBF010000390.1 GCA_020434205.1 Calditrichota bacterium
TGGCTGAAGAGGCCCTGGCCCGCAACAGCACCCTGGAGCTGGCCCGTCAGAGTCTGGTGGCCGCCCAAAAAGGCGTGACCTCGGCCCGCAGCGCTTTTTGGCCGCGCCTCAGTTTTAGCGGCACCTATGTTTACAACGACCAGACCCAAACCCGTCTGGCCACCAATCCCAGTACCGGCCTGCCGTATGACGACATCACCACCGAGCGCCGTTCCAGCAATTTGGGCCTGAACCTCTCTTATTCGCTGTTCAACGGCATGCGGGACAAAATCGCGGTGCAGAATGCGGTTATCGATCGCAAAAACAGCGAGCTGGCCCTGGAGAATGCCCGCCTGCAGATCCGGGGGCTGGTGCAGCAGCGTTACGACGACTACCGCCATCAGATTCGCATCGTGGCTTTGGAAATGAAAAATACCGAAGCGGCCCGCCGCAACCTGACCCTGCAGGAAGAGCGATTCCAATTGGGTGGGGTAACCTCCCTGGACGTGCGGGACGCCCAGGTGAACTTCATTCGCGCCCAAACTGCCCTGATCGCCGCCCGTTTCCAGGCCCGGATCAGTCAGTTACGGCTGGAGCAACTGGCGGGACGGCTTTCGATAAATTAGGGGCATCTTTGACGCACCTGATTTATCGAAGATTTAATGACGATGAGCTCGGGGGACCGGGGGACCAAAGGACTTGAGGAGCGGGGGACTTGAGGACCAAAGGACTGGGGGACCGAAGGTATATATTGTTCTGAATTTGCTTATGGAAATTTCGCTCAAAACGCATCTATTAAATAAAAGGTGAAAAGCATGGGCGAGAGCATCAAGCATTTTCGCGATTTGCGGGTTTATAATCAGGCCTTTGAAACTGCTCCGATAATTTTTTCAGCTACCAAAACGTTTCCAAAAGAAGAAAAATATGCTATTGTAGACCAAATGCGAAGGTCTTCACGATCGATTTGTGCCAACCTGGCAGAATTGTGGAGAAAACGACGATATAAAGCAGCTTTCATCTCCAAGCTTAGTGATTGTGAAGCAGAGGCCTGTGAAATGCAGGTGTGGTTGGAGTTTGCATTTCGGTCAGGATATAGTGAAGCGGCGTTTTACCAGAAATACGATAAGGCTTACCAGCAGATTCTTGCTCAACTTGTTAAAATGAGCCGCCAACCCGAAAAGTGGACCATTGGCTAGACATCAAGGGCAAGGCGCAAGAGCCAATGGTAACGACCCCTCTTACAGTCTTTGGGTCTTACAGTCCTGAAGTCTTGCAGTCCCTATTTTCCCCAAAAATAAAACAACACCCCGATCCCGCCCAGGGGAACCCAGACCAAGGGGCTGGCGCCCTGCACCAGGGCGATGACCGCACCGAGCACAAAGGCACCGCCCATAATGCTGCCGCGCAGGCCGATAACCGGGTTGGGTTGAGGCACCCGATTGACGTATTCGTCCAGCGCTTTGGAGCTGTCGGCGGTAATGCGGGGGAGGTTGACCGCCAGGTCCAGGATCTCCGGGAGTCCGGCCATCACCTGATTAAAGAGGCGCTCGGGATGGTAGCGGCGCAGCAGGATGTTGCGCACGTGGCGACGGGACAGGCCGGGAACGTCCAGATTGGGGTTGATGCGCTGACCCACCCCCTCGAAGGTTACCAGGGACTTCACCATCAAAGTCATCTCCATGGGGAAGCCGATCCGGTAGCGCCCCCCGATGCGCAGGGATTCCAGGATGAGGCGCGCCAGGCTGTACTGCCCGTGTTTGACCTGCAGGCGATAGCGGCGCAGCACGTCCGCCACTTCGCGGCGGAAGGAAGCCGGATCGCTGCCCTCCCCGATGCGGGCCATAGCGGTTAACTGATGAACCGCGCTGTCGATATCGTTGTTAACCAGGGCGCTGAAGTAATAAAGCATGTGGCGTTTGAGGTTATCGTCGAAACGGCCCACCATGCCCAGGTCGATAAAACCCAGCTGCGGTCCGGGCATGATAATCACGTTGGCGGGATGCAGATCGGCGTGGAAAAATCCGTCCTCGTAGAGCATCTTGATGATCGCCCCCAAGCCGGTATCGACAATCTGATCCAGTTCGCTTCCGGGAAGGTCCAGCATGCGGGCGTCGTTGGGCTTGAAGCCGTCCAGGTACTCCATGGTAAGCACGTTGGCGGTGCTGAGGTCCCGAAAAATTTCCGGAAAAACCACGTCGGACACCTCGGCAAAGTTGGCCGCAAAAATCTCGGCGTGGTCGGCTTCGAAGGTCAGGTCGGTTTCCCGAACCGTGTAGCGGGCAAACTCCTGGGCGATCATACTCGGCTGGTAGCGGGGGATAATCCACTCCAGCATCACCGCAAACCACTTGAGCAGCTTGAGGTCCGATAAAATGGTGTCCCGGATGCCCGGTTTGATGACTTTGACCACCACCGGACGTCCCTCGGAGGTGGTGGCGCGGTGGGTCTGCCCGATGGAGGCCGACCCGATTGGCTCCCGGCGAAATTCCAGAAACAGCTCGCGCAGGGGAAATCCCAGTTCGGCTTCGACAATCCTTTCGATATCTTCGTAAGGCACCTCGGGAACCCGGTCCAGCAGATTCTGCATCTCCTCGGTAAAACTATTGGGAAAGATGTCCTCGCGGATGGACATGATCTGCCCCAGCTTAACATAGGTGGGGCCCAACTGCTCCAACCGGCGGCGAAGCTGATAGGGAAAGGAGGCCTTGCGATATTCTTTTTTGATAAACCAGCGCAGGAAAAAAGCGAGCAGGCGGGTGGGAGCCTTGCGAAACCAGCGTTTTTTGTAGGGGGGAAGGTTATTGGCGTAGCTTACCAGTGCCCCCATGAGCAACCCGCTGAAGTGGCGAACGAGGAGGAAAAAACGCTGGACAACACCCCGGTAAGGGGCAAATATATTGAAGGATACTTTCATGGGATCCGCGGTTGCACTGGCATCGCCTTCAACATACACAATCCGATTTCAAATTACAAGGTATATAGCTGATTCCCAAGGTCTTAGGGGTTGTGGAAAACGGTCGGGAACCCAAAAAAAATGCCCGCCGAAAGGCGGGCATCGGAGGCATTCGTGTTACTTGGAAGCTTCTTTTTCCTTGAGCTTCTTGGTGAGGTCGGCCAGGGATTCGGTCAGTTTGTCCACTTTGGCGGTCAGTTCCTTAACCTCATCGCGGGAGCCCGTCCCGATGGAATCGATCAGGCTGCTCACCTTGTTCTCCAGGTATTTGTAGGTTTCGTCCAGTTTGCCGGAGATCTCTTTTTGCTGTTCTTTGGCGAAATCCATGGTTTTTTTCTCGACGCCTTCGCCTTTTTTAACCAGGTCCTTGCCTTTGCTCAGCATATCGTTGAAAAATTTGGATCCTTCTTCTTCGGCTACCGCAAAAGCACCCAGGCCGGCCAGCCAGACTTCGCGTGCTTTTTCGGAGAGCTCTCCCTGAAATTTGTTGACTTCTTCCTGAACGCGTTTCACGTTTTCATCTACCTTACTCATGACGTTGCTCCTTAATAATTTTGTTTGGCAACCGCTGCGGGTCACCCCTGTTTGGCATCGGAATCCCCGTTGTCCTGCTGGGTTTGGGCAAGGCGGTTGATCAGCCCTTCCAGGGATTCGATGCGTTTTTTTAACTCGCTGATTTCTTCGCTTTTTCCCGGATGAAAAATTTTCTCGATCGACTGCGGAACGATGTGGTCCAGGCGTTCCTTGACCTGCTGAATGCCGTCGTCCAGGACGCTGTTGCCCCAGCGGATAACGTCGTGCAGGGTTTCCGGGGAGAGGGGATTACGCCCGCGTTTGCCTTCTTCCAGGATCACCTGGGTTAAGGTCTGGGCGGTAATATCCGCCTCGCTGCTTTTGTCGATCACCTGAATTTCCACGCCCTCGCGCACCAGTTTGGCGAGCTCTTCGAGGGACACGTAGCGGCGTTCTTCGCTGTCGTACAATTTGCGGTTTTCATACCGTTTGATAATGCGGCCCATGATTATTTCCCGTTTTCGTCCTTGGCTGCGGTTTTGGCGGTGCTTTTGCGCGTGGTTTTGGCCGGGGCCTTGGCTTTGGCTTCCAGCTTCTCGGTCAGTTCGGCCAGGGTTTTGGTCAGCTCATCGACCTTGGCTTTCAGCTCATCGACTTCCGCTTTGTGAGAAGCCCCGATGCGGTCCATCACGCTGTCGAACTGGCGGCTCAGGAAACTGCGGGCGTCGTCGAAGGATTTGTTGATTTCTTCCTTGCGGTCGTTGCCGAAGGCCACCAGTTTCTTTTCCAGGGCCTCGCCCTTTTCCTGCAGGGTGTCGCGTTTCCCGTCCAGTTCTTTAAAGAAAGCCTGGCCCTTATCTTCTACCTCGGAAACAACCCCCAGGCCGGCCAGCCAGATTTCGCGGGATTTTTCGCTGACTTCCTTCTGGAATTTTTTAAGATCATCCTGAAGGGCTTCGAAGTTCTTGGAATTTTTTGTCATGATAAAACCTCACTTTTTTGGTATTGCCTTTTGATGTCCATGTTAAACTCAACCACAAAATAATGCAGCGCGTCAAAAATGTCAACAAAAAAATAACGCGACGCGTTAAAAATGATAAATAATTATTTATAACTAATTGATTTTTTGTGGATTGTAAGTTTTTAGAAATGCGTTATTTATTGCGGCAGACGGCAGACGGCAGACGGCAGACGGCAGACGGCAGACGGCAGACGGCAGACGGCAGACGGCAGACGGCAGACGGCAGACGGCAGACGCCTGC
>JAGRBF010000391.1 GCA_020434205.1 Calditrichota bacterium
TCCCGCCAGGCGGCCGGGCTGTCGTCCAATTGGCGATAGTGAATGGGCTTGAGGGCATCGGCGGGATTTTCCCCCAGCAAAAGAGATTTCAGCTCGTTGGCGCGATCGAAATACCAGGTTTTGCTGATTTCGGCGAAGTCGGCATCGTTGACCTCCAGCCAGAAAACCGGCACAAATTGATACCCGGGGTGGCGCTCCGCAAAAAGGCGGGAAAATTTGAGAACCGAGAGGATTTTGTAGAAGGTGTACAGCGGGCCGCCCAGAATACCGGCCTGCTGGCCGGTAACCACCGCCAGGGTTTGGGGATCGGCGAGTTTCCCGATGTTGGCGAGGGTGGCGGCGGTGGCCCCCCACCCGCTATTCTGCTTCTGAAGCACCTCGACCAGCTCCCGGCGCGGGTATTCCTGCCCGGCGCGGGCGGCAAAGGTTTCGGCGGGATCAGCCAGAAAATGGGTGGGATAAAACGGCTTCAGTTGCGGGTCGCGATTGAGGTAAGCGGCAAACAGGGCATTGCCGGCGGGTAATTCCAGACTGCTGATGTTCATATACTATCCTTTTTGGGGAATGTGGGAAAAATCGAACGGGAGGGCGGATGTATCTGCCCGGGGCGTCAATATAGGCAGGGGAAGGCGGGTTCGCAAGCGGGTCGGAGAGGACCCGCTCCGGCGGGAACTCAGAAGTCGACCGAAAGCACTTTTTCGTTCAACTGGTTAACATCCAGGCGAATTTCGTTGGCGGCATAAAGGCTTTCCGCCCGGATAAAATTGAAGTAATGGGTGCCCTCGGAAACCAGGTAATTTTCCACCGGGGTAACGTAGGGCAGGATCACCCCGTTATGGATAATCATGGCGCCGGGGGTGCTGGTGATCAGGCTGAGGGTATCGGAAAGGGTTTCCGGGGACATATTGAAGGCCAGGCGGTATCCCTGGCCGGCTTCGATTTCCAGCAGTTCCACCGCGGGGAAGGACTCGTAGCCGTTTTCGCTAAGGCGCACCTCATAAAGCCCGGGCTTCACGGGAACCGGGCCGGTATTGGCCTTGATGCCGGTGAGGTAATTATCCAGGAAAATATAGGCATTGGAGCGATTGCTGGTCACCTCCAGCATACCCATTTCCGGGGAAGGGCGGAAGGTAAAACTGACGCGGGTGACGCCCTCTTCGCGGATCAGAACCCGCTGGTTGGCCGGCTCTACCGCATAGCCGGCTTTAACGGCGCTCACCACGTGATAACCGGCCGGCACGGACAAATTTTCCAGATGATCGGTGCGAACCGGCAGTCCGTTGACAAACAGCTGAAATTCCGTTTCGTTGCTGGAAACGCTCAGGGTTCCCAGACGCCCGGCATTTTTCAGCTCGAAGCGCAGGGTTTGCCGGTCGTTGGCCTTGATGGTCGTTCTTTGCATGGGCGGCCAACTGGTGTAACCGTCCTTGAACACGGAGACGTAATAATTCCCCGGTTTCAGATTGAGGAGGGTATCCGGGGTAAAAATTCCGGCATCCTCATCCCCGTTCACAAAAACCCGGGCGCCGGGAACGTCCGTCTCCACGGTGAGGGAGCCCACCTGAGCCCCGGCGGCGTCGGGATTGTAATTCAGCAGAAACCAGAACAGACCGGCTGCGACAATCAGAATACCGGCATTGATAGCCCACTGGAGATAAATGCGGCGCTTGCGGCGGGATTTTTTGCGGTTTCCCTTAGAAGAGCGCCGGCGGTTAACCCGCATTTCCTTTTCCTCGGGATGGAGCCACTCCACCTCCCCGTAGCGGTTGGTGTGCTTGACGTAGCCGCGTTCCGAAAAGTAGCGTTCCTCTTCTTCCTCCCGAATTTGTCGCCGCAGCCGCTCTTCCAGCCCGCGTTGCCGGCCTTCCCGGGCCTTTTCCTTGTTGTCCACCATCCGCTTTTCCCGGTCCTGCAGGTTTTCGCGGATTTGTTCTCGTAGCTTTTTTTCTTCTTCCGGGGTTAACGCCATAAGGAGAATTTACCTCAGTTTATAGTCACTGCCCATGTACTGCCCCAACCAACTTTCCGCTCGTTTCAGCGAGGGATGCCTGCCAATTACGGTAATTCGGGAGGGAGGGATTTGGTGCCTGCTTTTTCAAGGGATTACCTGACAGGCAATTATCGGCGGTCGCTTGATTAATTTTAACCGTTCGCGTTGATTCTTACAGAATCCGGCTGATTTTAAGGTATTTTCGGTATGATCGACGCATTTTTTGAGTCGCGTTGCCGTTTTTTTTCCCACTGAAGGGACCGAGCGGCAGGTTCGGAAAACGCCAGTCCCGCAGACGCCATTGCATACCAACACGAGCGGAAATTTGGGCGATTGTAATGCAATTTGCAACAATCTTTCGTGATTCTGCCCACAAAGTGCATAATTATGTAGAAACTGCCCGCCCCCAACTTTCGCCTGATGGCCGGTCCCGGAAGAGATCCCTCTGGAAAAGATTTGCATCCGGGACAAAGCCCCGCCAATTTAGGGGCGAATTTTTCCACCCGTGGATTTGGAAAGATGGAAAACTTTTAGCTGTCTAAACCGTTGAATTCGTCAAGGCCTCGCCGGATCGGAGTTTTCATGCGAATCATTTTTTTGATTGTGATGTTGTTTTGGGGGTGTTCCAGCAGCCAGCCTCAAATGCAGTCCACCCCAAACCCGGTGGCCGCCCAGATCGATCTCCAGAGCGGATTCGAGGGACAGGAAGTGGTTATTCGCATGGATGGGGAAATTTTGTTCGAAGGAACCCTGAGCGGCGGATTCGCCCTGCACGGCCCCTTGAAAAAACTGCCGGTTTCCCTGGCTCCCGGCGCCCATCAACTGGAGGTACAGTGGCGCCCCACCGGCGAGGACGGCCCCATGCAATCCCACCTGCAGGATATTGCAGTTGAGACGGAAGAACCCCTCTATATCGGCATTTCCCGGGTGGGCAAAACCGTTCAGATACAAACCCAGAACAACCAGCTCAAGTATTTTTAACCCTCCCGGGAACGGGGGACTGGAGAACCAGCCTTGAGATTACCTGCCATTGTCCCGATTTTAGGGATATGGTTGCTGTTGTTGAGCGGCTGTAACCTGTTTGATTCCTCCGAAAACCGGGAGGCCGTTTTCCCAACCGCGGTCTCTTTTCCGACCCTGCTGCAGCCCGATCAGGAATTGATCATCGAGATCGGTTACTACCCGGTGGCCAGGGACGCCGGCTACGCCCTGCGAATCGAGGGCAGCAGCCGCAACTACGACATTTTCCTTACCCGGAACATCCAGACCAAAACCGAAACGGAGGAGGCGGCCGGCCTGGTGGTGGTTCCCCTGGGGGTTGGCTCCGCCGAGGCGGGCAGTTATTCTCTGACCTTTCACGGTGATGACGGGAATGTGGTGGTTTTAAATTTTGAGGTGGGTATCGACACCCTGGGGGCAGATTTTCTGGTGCAGAGCAATGGGCACGGGCAGGATCTCAGCCAGACCGGCAATCCGGATTCCCTGGTGCTGGGCCTTTACAACAGCCGCGACATCAGCGATTTGCCCGCCCTGGATACCCTTAGCATGCCCCGGGACGGAAACCGCTACCACCGGGGGTTTTCCGACAACGCCAGCGAATGGTATTTTGCGATTGAACCCAATGCGGATTTCCTCGGCAACGGGCAGACTCCCAATGCCTTTCGCATCACCCGGCTGGCCCCCCGCCGGGAAGTTCATTTCCTGCAGTATTTGTATTGATTGATGGATGGATTGATGGATGGATGGTTATTCGGCTACGCCGAATCGGTTTGGGAGTGTGAGAGTGTCGAAAAAACACCCCGAGTAGCGAGTAGCGAGTAGCGAGTAGCGAGTAGCGAGTAGCGAGTAGCGAGTAGCGAGGAGCGAGTAGCGAGTAGCGAGTAGCGAGTAGCGAGTAGCGAGTAGCGAGTAGCGAGTAGCGAGTAGCGAGTAGCGAGGATACTC
>JAGRBF010000392.1 GCA_020434205.1 Calditrichota bacterium
AGATGATTGTCAACACGCCCTAAGAGGATATAGGGAGCCGTTGGTCAATAAATACTTATTTTTTAGAGGTTTAATATGTCGATTGTCCTGGATGCCAATCTCGTCTTTTTCTTTCTTTTTTCGGTAGTAGCCATTATGGTCGTGCAGGTTTACATGCTAACCCGGGTGCGCAATGTGCTGCAGGCCATCTCCATGAATTTTGATTCGGTGATTTATTTCGTCCGCAAGCTGGCCAACAATTCCGCCCAGGCCCAGGCTGTCGCCTCCCGCCAGGAGGTGTGTAAAACCTGCCAGATGTGCCGCCATCGCCTGGCCTACATCAATACCAGCAAAACCACCGACGAAGAGGAAGTTTTTTTCTTCAAATGTGCCCTGCTGGATAAGAACATCACCCTGGACGATTCCTGCGACAACTTCGAAGCCGATCCCGAAAGCGACGGGGACTGCTAGGGAAGGAGGCGATTAGCGATCAGCGATCAGCGAGAAAAATACCGCAGGTGCTTCGACTTCCCCGTTGATTGTTGATTGTTGATTGTTGATTGTTGATTGTTGATTGTTGCAACCACCTGCCACCCGCCATCAATCTGCCAAATCCGGGAACGTTCCATCCCCTCCCGCCGTAGAGTGAAGAACTGGTTGAAATATCAGTTGCCTGAGAGGCGATCCTTCTTTATTATCGCAACCACCTGGCACACCCAAATTACCCTAAGGAGCACCCATGAGCGACGCCGGCCAACTGCCGCAGGATGAAAGTAAACTGCTGACCGGGCTTGCAGATCAATACCGGAAAATTCTGACCGAAATCCACAAGGTGGTGATCGGCCAGGAAGAGATTATCGAGCAGATGCTGATCGCCCTCTTTTCCCGGGGGAATTGCCTGCTGGTGGGGGTGCCGGGGTTGGCCAAAACCCTGCTGATCAACACCCTGGCTCAGGTGCTGGATCTCAAGTTCAGCCGCATTCAGTTTACCCCGGACCTGATGCCCTCGGACATCACCGGAACGGAGATCATCGAAGAGGATCGCACCACCGGCAAAAAGGCCTTCCGCTTTATCCGGGGCCCTATCTTCGCCAATATCGTGCTGGCCGACGAGATCAACCGAACCCCCCCAAAAACCCAGGCCGCTCTGCTGGAAGCCATGCAGGAACACAAGGTTACCGCCGGTGGAGAGGATCTTTACCTGGAAGAACCTTTTTTTGTTCTGGCCACCCAAAATCCCATCGAGCAGGAAGGGACCTACCCGCTGCCGGAAGCGCAGCTGGACCGCTTCATGTTTAACCTGTGGATCGATTATCCCAATTTTCAGGAAGAAATCGACATCGTAAAAGCCACCACCAGCGATTACCGTCCTCAACCGCAAAAAGTCCTCAACGGGGCGGAGATTATCGCCTACCAGAGCGTGCTCCGGAAAATTCCCGTGGCGGAAAACGTGATCGAATATGCGGTAAAACTGGTGAATATGACCCGCCCGGGGCAAGCCGATACCCCGGACTTTATCAAGGACTGGATCAGTTGGGGAGCGGGGCCGCGCGCCTCGCAATACCTGATTCTGGGCGCCAAAACCCGGGCGGCCCTGCAAGGGCGTTTCACCCCATCGGAAGCGGACGTGCGCGCCTGCGCCGTCCCGGTTCTGCGCCATCGGGTGGTTACCAATTTCAAGGCCGAAGCGGAAGGGGTTACCACGATGGATGTGGTTCGGCGTCTTTTCGAAAAGCTGGGGTAGATACGGCTCAGGGATTGCCGGCGGACCATTCCTCAGGGGAAAGGCTTTCGAGGGTCTCGCGCTGAAGGTTCAGGCGGGTTCCGGTCCAGGCCGTCAGCTTCCGCCTGGGCGCCTCCGGAAAAACGTCCGCCATTTTTTTCAATTCTTCTTCATCCTGAATTTCCCAGATCCGGCAGGTGTGGTCGTTTCCCCAGGTTACGATGCGGTTGCCGTGCTGGAAAAACCGTCCTCCCAAAACTTCCCGGTTCAGGCTGTCGGAAATGGCGTGCTGCAGGGGTAGCCCCTTTAAGGAAAAGCGGGACAGGTCCCAGATCCGGGCGGTATTGTCCTCGCCCCAGGTAAGAGCCAGGGGCCGCAGGGGATGGACCTCCGCGCCCAGAACCCCGGCATCCCGACCCAAAGGCCCGGAGCTGTGATACATCGGTTTGCCCAGCGACTCCCCGGTGCGGGCGTTCCAGACCCGGGCGGTATTGTCGAAACTCCAGGAAAGAATCCGGTTTTCGTTCTCAAAGAAAAGGGCTCCCAGCACCCAGCCGTCATGCGCCATCGGGGCGAAATCGGGTTTGCGGCGGGGGATGTCCCATAAAATCAGCTTTCCGTCCCGCCCCCAACTCAGCAATTTGCGACCACCCTGACCAATCAAGGCGCCCTTAACATCTTCCTCGTGGCGCATATCCCCGCTGGAACGCTGCTGACCATCATTGGCATCCCAGATATGGATCAGCCC
>JAGRBF010000393.1 GCA_020434205.1 Calditrichota bacterium
CGGCTGTCACCTTCAACAAGGCGGTAAACATGAAAAACATCGACATCATCAAAGATCTCTATCAAAAAATGGCTGACAAAGACCACGACGGCATCCGGGAAATCCTCGATCCCCATGTGGAGTGGTCGCTGATGCCCGGACTCCCGGGCGGCGGTAATTTGTTAGGCATCGACAGCTTCTTCGAATCGGTCCTGCAACCGGCGAACGATAACTGGACCGGCTGGAAGGAAGTGCCCGGGACCATTATCGCCAGCGGCAGCCGGGTGGTGGTGACCGGGCATTACGAGGGGGTTTTCAAAAAGACGCGCCGATTGCTCAAAGCCTCTTTTTCCCATCACTTTACCCTCAAAAGCGGGAAAGTGGTTCGGGTGGAACAATTCACCGATACCTTCCTGTTCGCCAAGGCCATGGGGTTGTGTTAATTAAGCGCTTTGCGCATATCCGCTTTTCCCCGTATCTTTGAAAAACGTCCGTCTTCCCCACACCAACGGTGATTTCAAAGATGAAATTTTTGCTGCCTTGCCTTTTCCTTTTCACCCTTTCCCTTAGCGCTCAGGAAACCCCCGCCTTTACCCGTCAGGATACCCTGCGCGGGAGCATCACCCCCCAGCGGAGCTGGTGGGACCTCACTTTTTACGACCTGCACCTGACCGTCAATCCCGCCGACAGCAGCATTGCGGGATACAACGTGGTCCGTTACAAGACCCTTAAACCGGGTCAGGAATTGCAGATCGACCTCCAGCCGCCCATGGTCCTTACCCGGGCCGGGCAGGATGAGGTTCCCCTGACGGTTCGTCGCGAAGGCAACGCCCATTTTATTCAACTGAAAAATCCCGCCAAAACCGGCCAAAGTGGAGAAATCCGGGTCTGGTTCGAAGGCAAACCGCAGGTCAGCAAACGCCCTCCCTGGTCCGGGGGCATCACCTGGGCCAAAGACGACAACGGATTGCCCTGGGTGGTTTCCACCTGTCAGGGAGACGGGGCGAGTTTGTGGTGGCCGTGCAAGGATCACGCCTATGACGAGCCGGACAGCATGCGCATGACCGTCACGGTGCCGGAGCCGCTGCGCAATATCTCCAACGGGCGGCAGATTTCGGAAAGCAGCGCGGACGGCTGGCACACCTCGGTTTGGGCAGTGCGCAACCCCATCAACAACTACGGGGTGAACATCAACATCGGCGATTACGTGCATTTCGGGGAAAAATACGCCGGTGAAAAGGGCGAGCTGGACTGCGACTATTACGTGCTGCGCGATCATCTGAAAATGGCCCGCACCCATTTCCGGGAAGTGCCGCGCATGCTGGAGGCCTTCGAATACTGGTTCGGTCCCTATCCTTTTTACGAGGACAGCTTTAAACTGGTGGACGTGCCCTATCCCGGCATGGAACATCAGAGTTCGGTTACCTACGGCAACGACTACAAAAACGGCTACAAGGGCAAGGACGTCAGCGGCACCGGTTGGGGATTCAACTTCGATTTCATCATTATCCACGAATCCGGGCACGAGTGGTTCGCCAACAACATCACCGCGGTGGACGTGGCGGACCTGTGGATCCAGGAGGGTTTTACCGCCTATTCGGAGAACCTCTTTCTGGATTATTTTTACGGCAAAAAGGCCGCCTGCGAATACGCGATCGGCACCCGCAAAAACATCCTCAACGATCGCCCCGTTATCGGGCCTTATAACGTCAACCGTTCCGGCTCGCACGACATGTATTCCAAGGGGGCCAACCTGCTGCACACCCTGCGTATGGTGGTGGATGATGATGAACTGTGGCGGCAGATTCTGCGGGGTCTGAACCGCGATTTTTACCATCGCACCGTCACCTCCGCCCAGGTAGAGGCTTACATCGCCGAAAAAAGCGGGCGCCAACTGGGTCCCGTTTTTGATCAGTATCTGCGCGAAAAAAATATTCCGGAGCTGAAGTACTACTGGAAAAACGGGGCGCTGCACTACCGCTGGAGCAATTGCCTGCCCACTTTTAACATGCCGGTGCGGGTGAGCCTCAACGGGCAGGACACCTGGCTGCAGGCGAGCACCGCCTGGCAGGAATTGGCCGTTAAGGACAAGGGGCGGGAGCTGATCCCCGATCCCAATTTTTACGTCACGGCACAGGATCTGGATGCCCTGCAGAGTGGGGCGGATGTGTCGCGATAAGGGCTGACGGGAGGGAATTGATCTTTCGATCCTTCGATCCTTCGATCCTTAGCTGGACTTTGTCCATTTATG
>JAGRBF010000038.1 GCA_020434205.1 Calditrichota bacterium
TTCGTCATCCCGGCAATCTTCAGGCAGGGATCTATCGGGTTTTGAACCTTTCTGCTAGCCCGGAAAAACGCGAAGGACAAATCCGTTTAGGAAGTGCTACTCAGGGTGCTTTCGCCAAAAAACACCCGATACCGTTTTCGTGATTTCGCGTTTTCGCGGTAACCTTGCTAAGTGCTTAACATTGTTCAATTACTCATTGCAGTGCCCCGGATGGCGATGGGGCTTGCAGCAATAGCGATAGTCGTGAACCACCCCGCAACGGCAACGGCGCTGCTCCCCGCGGGGCGAAGAGTCTTCCCAGAAAACCGTCTCCACCGCATTCTGCAGGGCGGTTATCCCGATCTGCAGGGGCCGGGTGGCCAGAATCATCAATCCCGAGGCAATCTGGCTGAGGCCTTCCGACATGCCGGGATGCTCCCGGCGCGGATAAGGGCGCATCACTCACCTCCCCCGCTCACATTGCCCCCCGAAGGACCATTGCGACGACCACCGGGAGCGGTTCCGAAATGCTGGCCGGGCAGTCCGGCGCGAATGCTGCCCTTGCCGGCTCCCCGCCGTCCCGAACCTCCGGCCGGCCCTTTTTGGCCGGGCAGATGCCGGTAAAACACCTGGTGTCCTTCTTCGATGTGATGGCTGGGAATAGCCGGATTACCCGCGGTAGCCACCTCGGGATAACTTTTCTCCGGAGAGCGGGATTCCTCGCGGCGGTATTTCTCGCGGGGGATGAGGCTGGTCTGCCCGTCCAGATGCAGGCGAAACAGCTCAAAACCCAACACCCG
The DNA here is from genome assembly GCA_020434205.1 of Calditrichota bacterium. GTDB lineage: Bacteria > Calditrichota > Calditrichia > RBG-13-44-9 > J075 > JAGRBF01. The sequence goes on from JAGRBF010000038.1 coordinate 780, forward strand.
GGCGCGCAGCACGTAATTGGAGGGAATGGAAAAATTCTGATGGAATCCCACCGATACGGGCGGCAAACGGCGCACGTTCATATCCACCGCCGGCAGTTGGCGCAGGGAAAGATTGACCGTCGGCAGGCTGGTGATGTTGAATTTTTCGATGCTGATCGGCTCGAGATTGCTGATTTCCCGGATGCGCAGCGATTCCACCGAAATCGGATCGAGCTGATTCAGCTCCTTGATGTGCACCGCCACCGGCGCCACATTGCGAATTTCCGCAATCCTGAAGGCATCGATATTGCTGAGCTCGTTGATGCGGAGCTTTTCAATATTGACCGCCTCTTTAACCTTGACATTTCCCATACACTGTTCCTCAGCATTAAGGATGCGCCGTTACGACAGACCCGGCCATTGATAATTCTGGACGCTCACTTTGGCGACGTCCCCCACCCCCGGACTGTTTTTGAGGCGGGCTTTGACGGTCACGATTTTGCTGTTGCCACTTCCGGTCAGTTGATAAACGAACCACTCGTCGCTGCTGCTCCCCTGCAGCACGTTGTCCACGAACCATTCCACCTGCGTTTCGGCGGTACGCCGCAGCACCGCCTGGAAAACCTGGCGGGTATTGGATTCGTCGATATGGGCGTTGTGATGCCCCTGGGGATAGAAGAGGGTGGCCTGTCGGGGAAAAATGTCCAGAGCCGGTTGCGGTTGGGGAGCGGGACCAAATCCCATCAGGGTAACCCGGGCATAGGCCTTGCGCAGGGGATCTGCAACGCTTTCCGCCACCACCAGTTCGGTGTGGCCGTGGGGCAGCCCCCCCTTGTTCGGGGCGCGGTATAACCCGCTGGCGTCGATGCTGCCGGCGCCGGGAGATCCGTCCAGGGCGTTTACCCGCCAGCGCACCCCCGGAGCATCGGCATTAAAAATCCGCGCCTCGAAACGGCATTGGGTATTGGCGGGGTCCACCGATTTCTCGTCTACAAAATACACCTCGGCGGCAGCCGGCCACAGGTCGATCTCCACCTGATGTTGGCAGGTGATGTGATGGATCACTTTGGCCACCCGGCGCGGGCGTTTATCCGCGTGCGACATCGCCATCAATCTCCGTGTTGGTCTTCATCGTCGAGCACCATTTTGAAATGCCCCACCTCTCCGCTCAGTTTGCCCTGAAGGTCCAGCTCGCTGCGGCAGTTCATGGTGGCATCCAGCTGGGCGCGAATCTGCTTGTCGCCCAGTTTGCCCCGGAAAGCCAGGGTTCCCCCGTCCAGGCGCACCCGGAAGGGCTTCATGCGGACGTCGAAGCCGCCGATTTCCGCCACCACCGGCGGACGGCATTTACGCCGCAAAAAAGGAATGGCCATGCGAATGGGGATTTCCCCGATGCGCGCGGCAATTTCCCCGATTTCCATGTCCAGGGCGCCGTGTACCGCCGCCTCGAAGGCCAGGGGCTCCACCCGCGCATCCACCTTAAAGGGCATATCGCTTTTAACGCCGACTTTTCCCTTGAATTTCATGACTGTTCCTCCCGGTGCGGCGGCTCATCCGCTTCCATTCCCTCGGGATAAACGCGCTCGGCCAGATCGCTGCACATGGCGTCCAGGCGTTTGTTGAGCTTCTCATATCCTTCCAGGGCTTCGGTTATTTCCTTGCAGTTATCACCTTCCACCTCAAAAGAAACCAGGGGACCCAATCGAATCCGCAATACGATGTTGGCAGCCATGATTATTCCTCATCATTTGAGCGTATGTCCGTTGCCGTTTTGGTGATGATCCGGCTTTTCGGCCTGGCCGTTCAAACGGCGGTCGTAAGCCGAAACCACTTTGACGATTTCTTCCAGGGATTTGTACAAAACGTTGAGCACCTCGACCTGCTGCTGATCCAGCCCCTTCACCATTTCCCTGATGCTGCCCTCCAGGGCCTGTCCGGTATCGCTCTGGCGAAATTCCTTGCCCCGTTCGCCCAGCACCGCGCCGAACTGATCGATCACCGAAACCATCCCGTATAAAAAATCCGCTGCAGTATGTTGATCCTTCATAGTCTCCTTTGTCGCTTCCGGCCGGCAGTCGGGACAGGCCAGGCTTATATCGGCCGGGTCCAGACGCCACAATCCGTATCGTCCCGAGGGGGGCAGGTGGGCCATCGCCCGGCACTCCCGGCGGTGAATAATCCCCCGGACCGTGTCGAAAAAAAAGGGGGCTTCCCGCACTTCCTCCCGATTGTCCAGGCGGATCAGCGGCTTTTCCCGAACCAGCTCCTTCTCGTTGCGCAACGCCTGCAACTTGAAGGCGATGAACCCGCCCAGATCCTTCCCGGGACTTTTGGGATAATCACTCATAAACCGTCCAGCGCTCTCCGATCCGCCGTTTTTCCAGATGGTGTTTTTTGATCCGCGTTGCGTAATAGCGATATAAAAAGGCCTGAAGCAGGTCCCGTCCGGCGTTGGCGGGCAGATCCGCCTCGATGCGCCGCATAACCTGGATGAAAATGATCCGCAGCCGCTCCGCGGGCCGCTTCAGCTGATTCATATAGGTGATCCGCCCGTGGTGCAAATCCGCATAACAATCGCCATGATCGTCGATGTGCATGATCAGCGCCCCGGCGGCATACAGGGCCCGCACGTAGGCCAGGGGAAACTGCGGCACCAGAAAACGGGTCAGCACGTTGATGGCATGGCCGCTGCGATGACCGGCACAAACTTTAAGGGTCTGCAACCGTTGCGCTTTGCTTTGGGCCATCAGCTTGCGGGTTTCGAAACGCAGCTGCACGTCCTGCTGCTGCGCCATAAACAGCAGGCAAATGGCCTGGCGCAGCATGGGGCTAAGGACATTGCGCTCCGCAAACAAATTGGCCAGAATAATGTAAAAGAGCCTTTCCCGGGGGGTTTGCGCCTCAAAACGGCCGTGGGAAAGCAGAATTTCCAATCGGGCGAGATAATCCCGGGCCCGCTCGGGACCAAAATCGTCGATAAAGCCGTCGGCCAGAAAACAACAGCCGCCGTACAAATGGCTGATGTTGCGACGCCGTTCGTCGAAGGGGAAACCGGTTAGCAGAGTGCAAGCGTGGCCCACCAGGGTCATCTTGGTACTCAGCTCAACCATTTTTAAATATGCTGCCTCATCGGCACCCAGCAGAGCAGAATCGTATTGAAGAACAAAGGGGCGGAAAAAAGAATTGACCTGAAAGCGATAATCAGAAAAGAGCCTGTCCAGCTCGCTAATCTGTTCTGGGGATGGTGCCCAATGAGAGACGGATTTTTCCATATCTCAGTCGGGAATTGGGTCGCCTTTATGGTTTCAAAGAAGGGCGGATAGTGTTAAACTATGTCAAAATATCGGCTGAATCAACAAATATCGTAGACATGAGCAAAATAAATTCGCCCCGAAATAGCGGGATTCCGGCCTGGGTGCCGGAGAGCATTTTTTACCATATTTTCCCGGATCGTTTTGCCCGGGGGCGGCAGGTTTCCGCTTCATCCCACCTGCGCCTGCAACCCTGGGGAAGCTCCCCTCAGGCGGGCGGTTTTCAGGGTGGAGACCTGTGGGGGATCGCGGATCGGTTAGGGTTTTTGGAGGACCTGGGGGTAAACGCCCTCTATCTGAACCCCATCTTTGCCTCCCCGGCCAATCACCGCTATCATACCACCGATTATTTTGCGGTGGATCCTCTCCTGGGCGGAAATGAAGCCTTTGCCCATCTGATTGCCCAATGCCGGCGGCGCGGCATCCGGGTGGTGCTGGACGGGGTCTTTAACCATTGCGGGCGGGGCTTCTGGCCCTTTCATCACCTGCTGGAAAACGGGGCGGATTCCCCCTACCGGGACTGGTTTCACGTCAGCAAATGGCCGCTCAACCCCTACCCCCTGCACCGGGACAGCCCGCATCACTACCGCTCCTGGTGGAATCTGCCCGCCCTGCCCCAGCTCAACATCGCCAATCCGGACGTGCGCGCCTACCTGATGCGGGTGGTGCGCCACTGGATCGAGGCCGGCATCGACGGCTGGCGGCTTGATGCCATCGACCAGATTCCGGACTTGGACTTCTGGGCGGAGTTGCGGGAAACCGCCTCCCGCGCCAATCCGGAGGCCTACATATTCGGGGAAATCTGGCATCACGCCCCGGACTACCTCTCTCTGGGCGGCATGCACGGGCTCACCAATTACCCCTTGCGCGAGGCGGTGCTGCGCTTCTTCGGCTTCGGCTGTCCGGCAATGGAACACTCCCCGGCAAAAGTAAGCGGCCGGGGGCGGGCCGCCAGGCTGGCGAAGTGCCTGGAATGGCAAGCCGCCAATTACCCCCTCCCCCACACCCGGGCCATGTTTAACATGCTGGAGAGTCACGATACCGCCCGGGCCCTGTGGAGCCTTGATGGCGATGCGGCCGCCCTGAAGCTCAGCCTCCTTTTGCTGATGTGCCTGCCCGGGGTTCCCGGCATTTACGCCGGCTCGGAAATCGGGATCCGGGAGCGCTCCTCCCGCAGTGCCTATCCCTGGGAAACACCGGAAAGCCGGGACGAAGATATGCTGGATTTCCATCGCCGGATCTGCCGCTTGCGGCGGGAGAATCCTGTGCTGCAGCTGGGTGAGTGCGCGGTTCTTTACGCCCGGGGGGACCTGTTCGCCCTGGAAAGAAATCTGGGAGAACAACGGCTGGTGGCCGTTTTTAATCGGGGAAAAGAATCCCGCTCCCTCGGCCTGCCGCGTATGGGAATCAATTCCGCTGCTCCGGATGCCCTGCAGTTTCTATGGGGAAAGGAAGGTTGGCTCAAAAACCGGGGCACCCTCGCCCTTCCCGGGCAATCCGCAGTCATTATCTCCGCACCCCCTGGGGACTGTTGAAAATTTCAACTCCCGCCGTTGATTAATTCTACAGCAGATTTTCGCGTTCCAGTGCCGTTTCGCCACACTTCTCCCCTTTCCCGGTGCATTTGGCCGTTGTAAAATTCAACGATCCCATTTCCCCGCCAGAAAAATCCCCATCAAAGAAAATGCATCTAAACAATTAATTATCAACAATCTACAATCACACTCTCCATTTCCGGCACAGCCTTTGTCTAAGACCCGGGTAGCCATTGAACACCAAAATCAACCGAAATGAGGAGTTACTACCATGGTCGCCATCTTTGTTATCCTTACCATCATTTTCTTCCTGGGGCTGGACATGCTGGTCCGGCACCGCAGCGAGAAAAAAATCGTCCCCGAAGTGCTGCCCCTGGCCCACCTCTCCCGGCTGCTGCCCAGAGGGGTTTTCGTTCAGCCCAACTTCACCTGGAGCCGCATCCTGGACGACGGCAATATCGCCCTGGGCATCCATCCCCTGCTGTTGGGATTAACCGGCAAACCGGATGAAATTACCACCCTTTCCACCGGAGAAGAGGCCCGCAAGGGTAAATCCCTGCTGAGCATCCGCAAGGGAGAACGCCATCTGCACCTCAACGCACCGACCGACGGCATCATTCGCCGGGTCAACCCGGATATGAAAAGCATCGAGCAGGAGACTGACTTCGAGAACAACTGGCTGTTCGTTATCGAACCGGCCCACCTCTCCGAAGAGCTGCCGGGCTGGATGATCGCCGAAAAAGCGGAAGCCTGGCTGGGTCGCAAATATCAGCAAATCCGGGACTTTCTGGTCGGCAGCGGTCTGAACCCGGAAGCCGGGGCCACCCTGGCCGACGGCGGGGACATCCCGGTAGGGGTTCTTTCCGAGCTGGACGAAGGCATCTGGCATCGCTTCGAAGTCGATTTCTGCAACAGCGACAGCGAAATCTCGAACTGAGCGCCACACCACCTGAGAAAGGAGTATAGACATGAGCTACGGATTTCTGATCGACACCACGCGCTGCATCGGCTGCGAGGCGTGCGTGGAGGCCTGCCGGGAAATCCACGGGCATCCAGAAGGCGATGTGGCCACCCTTTCGGCCCACGCCTTCACCGCCCTGAATACCCACGAAATCGACGACGAGGAAATTTTCACCCGCCGGATGTGTATGCATTGCAACGACCCCTCCTGCGCATCGGTTTGCCCGGTGGGGGCCTTCACCAAAACCAAACTGGGTCCGGTAACCTACGATCCGGACAAATGCATCGGCTGTCGCTACTGCATGGTGGCCTGTCCCTTCGAGGTCCCCAAGTATCAGTGGAACAAAAAGCAGCCGCTGGTTCAGAAATGCGATATGTGCTTCGAGCGCATCAGCCGGGGTCAGTTGCCCGCCTGTGCCGAAGCCTGCGAGGAAGGCGCCACCGTTTTCGGCGAGCGCAGCGACCTCATCAAGGAAGCCCGGCGGCGCATCGAGGCCGATCCGGATACCTACCATCCTTACATCTACGGCCTCAACGAAGCCGGGGGAACCTCGGTGTTGTTCCTCTCCGCGGTACCCATCGAACAACTGGATTTCAAGAAAGAACAATTTCAGCAGGCTTTTCCGCACCTCACCTGGAACGTCCTCAAGGAGATCCCCAACGTGGCTTCCTTCAGCGGATTGTTTATGTATGGGTTGTGGTGGGTGATCAACCGGCGCATGGAGCTGCAAAAAATTAAAGTAAGCGAAACCGCATCGGCAGTAGAGGAGGAACGGTCATGAGCAGCGCATTGTCTTTTTCCCGGGTTCGCCGCTTCCGGCTGAGCTTCTGGCAGGCGGTCTTTTACCTCCTGGTGGCCCTGGGGCTTTATTCCCTGATTGTGCGGTTTAGCGCCGGACTGGGCACCGCCACCAACCTCAGCGACGCCTTTCCGTGGGGGCTGTGGGTGGGCTTCGACGTTATGTGCGGGGTCGGCCTGGCCGCCGGTGGATTCACCATGGCCGCTATGGTCTACATCTTCAATATCGAACGATTCCGGCCCATTGTTCGTCCGGCCGTGCTGACCGCCTTTCTCGGCTATTTGCTGGTGATAATGGGATTGCTGGCGGATATCGGGCAGCCCTGGCGCATCTGGCATCCCCTGGTGATGTGGAATCCCCATTCGGTGATGTTTGAGGTGTCCTGGTGCGTAACCCTGTACACCATCGTCTTATTCCTGGAATTTCTGCCCATCGTATTTGAACGCTTCCGCATGAAAAAGATGCTGACCCTGTTCAAACACATCACCATTCCGGTGGTGATCCTCGGGGTCATTTTTTCCACCCTGCACCAGAGTTCTCTGGGATCGGTCTATCTGATCGTCCCGGAAAAGCTGCATCCCCTCTGGTATTCCTCCCTGCTGCCGGTTCATTTTTTCATTACCGCGGTGGCGGTGGGTTTTGCCATGGTGATCCTGGAATCCAACCTGAGCGCCCGGGCTTTCGACAAAAAGCTGGAAACCCCTTTGTTGATGGACCTGGCCCGGGTTCTGGTGTTTGTGCTGGGCATGGCCCTGCTGCTGCGCTTTCAGGACCTCTCCCGCAACGGGGCGCTTGACCTTCTGTTTGTCAACGAACCGGTTACCTGGCTGTTCTGGGTGGAGATCCTGCTGGGGATGGTGGTGCCGATTGTGCTGCTGGCCATTCCCCGGGTGCGGGCCAATCAGCAGGCCCTCTTCCTGTGTAGCCTGCTGGCGGTGCTGGGCTTTATCGCCAACCGGCTTAACGTGGCGATTACCGGCATGGAATCCTATGCCAGGGTAAATTATTTCCCCTCTTGGATGGAGATCAGCGTTACCCTGATGCTGGTGGCCCTGGGGTTCGCGGCCTTCCGCCTGGCGGTGCGCTACCTGCCCATTTTCGGGAAACCGCTCAATTGAGACCAGCGATTTAGCGAAAAGCGAGCCGCGATATTTTTCGCCGATCGCTCTTCGCTGCTCGCCAAACGCTAACGCCGGGGTGCAACAATGCCCGTCAATACCGAACAAAATCGCGATGAGCGCTGCATCTGGATGGCAGCAGGGCTCATCAAATACAAGCTTTGCGATCGGGATTTTCAATGCGAGCAATGCGCGTTAAACCGGGCCATGTGTGGCATTTTACCCCTCTCCGAAGCGGAGAATCAGCCGCAGAACGCTCTCCCGGGTTCCGCCCGGGAGGCGGCTGTTGAAGGGCTGGTCGCCAATTATCTGAAGGTTTTGTTCCGGGACATCCAGCTCCATCTGGACGTCCAGTATCACCGCGGGGGATTCTGGAGCCGGCCCGGAAACGAAAAGCGGGTTACCCTGGGACTGGACCCCCTTTTTCTGAAGCTCCTGACCCCGGTTTCCCGGGTTATTCTGCCCGAAGCGGGTCGCAAGATTCGCGAGGATCAGCTGATCGCCTGGGTGCAGCGCAAAAACGCCACCATCCCTCTGTACAGCCCGGTCAGCGGGGTAATCGCCGAAGTGGGAAGCGACCGGGAACCCGGCGACATTATGGAACTGGCCCGGCAATACCAGCCTATTATGACGGTCCTGCCGGATGAGCAATACGGTTCTGTACTCTCCGGGGACGATCCGGTCCGCGGCCTGCATCGCTACGCCAATCGCATGGAAAAAATTCTCGGCAGCCTGCGGGAATCCCTGCGCAGCAACCTCACCGGGGAGGCCGGGATCACCCTGGCCGACGGCGGTGAGATGGAAAGCGACATCGAAAGTTCCATCGGTACGGAGCGTTTCTTCGAGCTGATCAAGTTGCTGATGGTGGCATAGGCATCGCTTTTCTCTTTGAAAACCTTTGCTTCTTTGCTAAATTGCATGCAAATGTATGAAAATTGCATGAAAGGTGGTTTATGCCCTCCCTACAAGTTCGCGATCTGCCGGACCATCTCTATCAGAAGCTGAAAGACATGGCCGCCGCCGAACATCGCAGCATTTCCCAACAAGCCATTGTGATGTTGGAAAAAGGATTTGCCGCCGATGATGAGCCGGGACAAAGGCGCCGGGAAATCCTCGCCCAATTCCGGCGGCAGGCAGACCGGATCAGCAGCTACCAATTGCCGGACCCCGTGGACATCATTGCGGCGGATCGCCAGAGATGACCCTCATTCTGGATGCCAGCGCCGCGATCCGGTTGGCCCTGCAAACAGCTTCAGCCGATCTGGAAAATGCGGTTGTTCAGGCGAACCGGGTAAGCGTTCCGGATATTTTTGTAGCGGAAATCAGCAATGCCTTCTGGAAATACCACCGTTTCAACAACCTGCCCCAAGGCGAGTGCCAAAATTTGATAGACCAGACCCTGCAAATCCCCGATGATTTCGTTTTTTCACTCGATTTACACCAGGACGCTTTTGCGCTCGCCGCGGATAGGGGAATTACCGTTTACGACGCCCTTTATCTGGCCCTGGCCCGGCGCGAACAAGGTCAGTACGCCACCGTTGATGGCAAGTTGATCGCGGTAGCACAGGCGGCAGGAGTTGCCGTTGTTATATGAGAAACAGGGTCGGATCGCTAATCGCTTTTCGCTTTTCGCTTTTCGCTTTTCGCTTTTCGCTTTTCGCTTTTCGCTTTTCGCTTTTCGCTTTTCGCTTTTCGCTTTTCGCTTTTCGCTAGCAACCTACCCCGCCAACCCCTCCCGGCATCGCCCGCAAAAATCCGCCGCCTTGATGTCGCTCTCCTCGATATAGGTGGAAGCGTACATCACACAGCGAAAATCCTCGCAGTGCACCAATCCCAGGGTATGTCCCAACTCGTGCAGGCATTCTTTGAGGAGGCGATCGTACAGGAGAGCGGGGTCCTCCCGCAGACCGTAAAAGGCGTTGTGCAGGCGAAAGGTGGATACCACCGCACCCGGGCCGTTGAGCTGCGCTTCCCCGAACAGGAAGGTCAGCACCGGAATATAGAGGTCCGGCGCCACCAGCCCCAGGATCTTCCCGGCTCCCTCGGGGCGATTGGCGATCAGCTGCAGCAGAATTTTGGTGGAATAATACTGATTGCGTTGAGCGTTGAAAAAGGGCTTCAGATCCAACGTCAGCAAACCGTCTGAAATGGCATACGGCAAACGCGCTTTCAAATCCCCCATCAGGCGCTCCCGGTAAGCCGGCAGCGGTTGGTTGACGTAAGCGAGGTGAATGTTCACGAGCGCGGGATGCCGTATTTTTTGATTTTGTTATAGAGGGTCACCCGGTCGATTCCCAGAATCCCCGCGGCGCGGGTCACGTTGCCTTCGGAATCGTTGAGCACCCGGGCGATATGCTGCTCTTCCACCTCCGCCAGGGTGGTCGGCGAGGTCTGATGATTCTCCGGCTGGTGCACCCCCAGGGGCAGGTCTTCCCGGAGCACCTCGGGGGTTTTCCCCACCACCATGGCTCGTTCGATGGCATTTTCCAGCTCCCGGACGTTCCCCGGCCAGGCGTAGGTGGTAAGCATGGTTTCCGTTTCCAGAGGAATGCGCTTTTCCGGCTTGCCCATCAGGCGGGCGTATTTTTTGACAAAAAAACGCGACAGAGCCAGGATGTCCGCCCGGCGCTCCCGCAGGGGAGGAATGAAGAGGGAAAAAACGTTGATCCGGTAGTAGAGGTCCTCGCGAAAGCGCTCCGATTCCACCAGCTTTTCCAGATTTTTGTTAGTGGCGCAGATCAGGCGAAAATCGACCTCGATTTCCTCATTTCCGCCCAGACGGCTGAAGCGCTTTTCCGCCAGCACCCGCAGCAGATCGACCTGCATTTTGGGGGTGATGTCCCCGATTTCATCCAAAAACAGGGTGCCGCCGTCGGAGAGTTCCAGGCGTCCCTTGCGGCGATACTGGGCCCCGGTAAAGGCCCCTTTTTCATGACCGAACAGCTCGCTTTCCAGGAGCGTTTCGGGAATGGCCCCGCAATTGACCGCCACGATGGGCAGATAACGCCGGGGGCTCTGGCTGTGGATGTAGCGGGCCACCAGTTCCTTGCCGGTGCCGCTGTCCCCGCGGATCAGCAC
>JAGRBF010000039.1 GCA_020434205.1 Calditrichota bacterium
AAATGCGCACGCCCAACTTGCTGGGGCTGCCGGAGAAACCGCAGGCCATCAATTCGGAGGCGCTGTCCCGCAAGGCCAAAGTGGTCGCCCAATTGTTTTTCTCGGGTGAAGGTGTCGCTGCCCAAACCGTTCGCGGCGGGGAAAAGAAACCCGAGGCGGCGCCCCAGGCCGGTGTTAAAAAGGAGAGCTTAACCGGTGATGATGACGAGAAGATTAAGTCCCAACAACCCGATCCCACCTGGGTTGAAGGTGACCGCGAGGTGCCGGTGGATGCGCGGACCCTTTTCCCGGAAGCGGCCGAGCAAATAAGTTTGCTGGAAAAAAACCTCCTGCTGCGACGCAAGGGGGACAAAACCCCGGCAGTTGCTCCGGGCGAAAAAAAGGACGCTGAGGTGCGGATCGTCGCTGCCCCGGATCATGGTTTGGAAAAGGAAGGCACGGCGCCCCTGGCGAGGGGCGGCTCCGCGCTGAAGGCGCAACAGGAGCAGCGGGCGGCCCGCCTGGAGCGATTTGCGGTGCAGGGGCGCCAGCAGTCGATCCGGCCGGTGATTGTCCAGCAGATGTCCGGCGCCGGGAAATTGCCGCAGTCCAATCCTTTACCGGCAGGCAGCGGATCCGCCAGAACCCCCGAAGGGGGGCAGGTTGCCCGGGAGGGATCCCAGGCAGAACCCCAGGTTACCGTCGGACCGGAAAACCGTTTTTCTAAACCCGTTTCTCCCTTGAAAAGCCCGGTGGAACCCCAGAGCTCCGCGCGTCCGGAAAACCGTTTTGCCCAGCCCGTTTCTCCCTTGAAAAGCCCGGTGGAACCCCAGAGCTCCGCGCGTCCGGAAAATCGTTTTGCCCAGCCCGTTTCTCCCTTGAAAAGCCCGGTGGGCCCCCAGAGCTCCGAGCGTCCGGAAAACCGTTTTGCCCAGCAGGTAACCCGGGGAGAGGAAACGCAGCAGCAGGGGTCCGCTCCGGTTTCGCCGGTGGTAACGGTAAAAAGACCTTTGACGGCCGCCTCGGTCCGCAACGTTTTTTCGTATCCGCGGCGGGAGATGTTGACCGCTTCGGCCAAAATAATGGTAGAGCAAAAAGCGGCTGGGGCGACTCCCGCGAAAGAGGCGGCATGGTCGCAGTTGCCCCACCTGAAGACCCAAAACAGGGCCGACGGCCCGACCAGCCGCGACGCGGCTGAAAAAGCCCCGGCCAAACCGGCGGTAAAAAGCGTCACGGTGCAGACCCATTCCGTTGCCGATTCCCGGCAACCGGCGGCAGAGAATTTTACTCGCCTGCAATTCCGCCAGGCCCCGGCTCAGGTAAAGGATAAGATTTCTCCCGACCGGGCTACGCCCCCGGCGGTGAAATCGTCTCAAGCCGGAACCAGCGCTCCTGTCCCGGCGGCAAAAATCAGCGCCGAAAGGCCAGCGCCCCTGGAAAACCAGGTGCGTTCCAACGGGGAAAAATCCCCTGAGATTAACCCCGGAGTGAAGTCCGGGACGAAGGGTGAAATTCCCCCGGCCCGCCCGGCGAAAAAATCCGCGGTATTGCCTTCTCAGGCCCGGCCCGAAAATACCCGGCCGGTCGTATCGCCCAAATCGCCTGAAGGGGCTTCGCCTCGGATGCCCAATCGGACGGCGTTGAAGGCGGAGGCGACTCCTGATCCGAAAGTGGCACCGAAAACGCCTGAGGGCGCACCCCAAAAAGCGGCTCCCGGTTTTGCTGAGGGATCCCTCCGGCAGGAAAAGGAAACGCCTGTAAAAGCGGCTCCCGAGGCTCGCCTCACCCCCAAAACAGGTGATAAAACCCCTGCGCCGGAGGTGCGAGCTCCCGAACAGATTGTTAAGAGCCCGGATGGCTCCAGGCCTGAAGTCCCCAACGCGCCGGTCCCTAAACCGGCGGTGGCAAATGATAAATCTGCTGTTCCGGTAGCAAAAGCTGCACCGGCGCAAATCCCCGATCGCGAGGTCGCCGAAAAACCGGCTGAACTACGGTCGGCCGCACCTTCGAACCCCCAAAGCGGGGAAAAGGTAACGCTCCGGCAGGATCGCCCAATTGCAGTTCCCGAGACAGACAAGGCCCCGGCACCGTCGCCGAAAACCTCCCAGCCGGAAAAAGCGGTCGCTGATGTTCCCCGACAATTCGGCGAAAAACCGCTGCCCTATCAGGTTCGCCTGGTGGAACCGCCCCTGCCGGAGCCGGTAAGCCGGAAAGTCCGCAAAGGGGTGTCCCAGGTTTTGAACTCCGTTTGGGGCCGGATAACCGGCAAAGAGGGCCACGCCCAGCAGGATTTGGTTTATCCTGAGGAGGCCCGTAGTGCGGTGAAGGCTAATGTGAAATCGGAAGAACAGCGGCCCAAAACGGACGTGCGGAGTCGGGAAAAAGTTGTGGAAAAAGCTCCGGGTAAACCGCTTCTTCCGGGAACCCCCACGCCGACGGCTGAAACAGAGACCCGGGAAAATTTTGCAGAGGCTGCGGTTGTCTCCGAAAACCAGACCTCGCCGGTTTCCACAATCACCCGGCCTAAATCGGCGGGCTCTGCCGGCCGTGCCGACCTTTCGGCTCACCAGGGGAATGGTCGGATGGAAACCAGCGTTGCGGAAAGCCCCGCAGGGGGCGGCGCTGCCCCGGGCTTCACGCCCGGGGACAGCGGCAGCGGCGCCGGAAAACGGGAATCGTCTCAATCCGGGCATCAGCCCACGGCGCCGGCCGCTGCCGGTGCCGCAAGCGGCACCGCAGCGCCGCCCCCCGCCAACCCGGCGGCAGCCTCCCTGCCCACCCCGGTGGCGGTGGTCCAGCATATCGTGCAGGTCATCAACCAGCAGCGCGGCAATCGCAGCAAAACCAGCTTTCAACTGGATGGCGGGGATCTGGGCAAATTGGAAATCAAATTCGAGCGCAGCGAAGGCAGCACCCGCACCACCATCCTGGTGGAGAGCGAAGAAGCCCGCCAGACCCTGGAAAAACTGCTCCCGGATATTGAAAAGAATTTGCTCGACAAAGGCCTGCACTACGAATCCATCGCCGTGGACATTCACGACAAAGGCGCGCAGGACGGAGAAAACCGCTCCGGCAGGGGAGGGTCGGAAAAATCCGGGCCTATCCAATCAGAAGAACAAAAAACAGCCGATGCCGGTGGCGAAGCGACGACCGCCCCCCGGGATTACGGCTATAACTCAATGGAAGTCGTCGCCTAACCAAAAAAGGAGAGCACCATGGAAATCGGCAACGTCACCGGTACCGCCAGCAATCTGGGAAGGGTTACCAGTGGCTACGATATGGGCAAAGAGGATTTCCTCAACCTGATGGTTGCCCAGCTCAAAAACCAGGATCCGCTCAATCCGCAGGACAGCACCGAGTTTACCGCTCAGCTGGCCCAGTACAGTTCCCTGGAGCAGCTGATAAATCTCGGTGAAAAAATGGATGAGAGCATCGACGCCGATCTGGCCCTGGCCCAGACCGTCAGCAATACCCTGGCCGCGGACTTGTTGGGCAAGGAAGCCACCATCATCGGAAATGCCCTGCAGCATACCACCGGCGAGTCTCAGGACGTGCACTTCCGCATCGGCGATTTCGCAGATACGGTTCGCATTACTATCTACGATCCTGCCGGAAACGAAGTGCGCACCATCGAGCAACATGCGGTCAGCGCCGGTAAGCAGTCTATTGAATGGGATGGTAAGAACAACGCGGGCAAGGACTTACCCCCGGGAATTTACCGCTTCGACATCGAAGCCGTGGGCACCGATCAGGAAAACATGAGCGTACTGCCCCTGATGATCGGTCGTATCGATTCCATTCGCTACGAGGGTCTGGATGCCATCCTGATGGTCAACGGTATTGACGTGTCCTTCACCGATGTTCTGGAATTGGGAATGGGCGACGGAGGGGAAGGCTGATGAAAGTGCACGACCTGCATGTTCAGCGCAACCTGCCCCTTGATGCCGGGAAGGTCCGGCCGGTCGACCCAAATCGCCCACAGGCGCCGGACGGATCCCGTCCTTCCCTGGGCAAACCCTTCGGCGATTTTCTGCAGCAGGAAATCCAGGGCAATACCCGGGTTCAATTTTCCGCCCATGCCGCCAAACGCGTCGCGGAAATGCCGTCGCCATTGAGCGAATCGGAACTGCAGCGCCTGGACCTGGGTGTGGAGCAAGTCGATCAAAAAGGCGGCAAGAACGCCCTGATTCTGGTGGATGATACCGCTTTTATCGTCAGTGTCAAAAACAAAACGGTGGTCACAGCCGTGGATCAGGCCCGCGTCCAAAATAATGTTTACACCAATATTGACAGCGTGGCAATTGTCTGAAAAAAGTGAAAGAGAGGCTCAAGGATTACAAAATTTTGCCGATAGTTAAGTTGTTGATAATTAATGACTAATAATTGATAATTGATAATTGATAATTGATAATTGATAATTGGCAATCAGCAATCAACAATCAACAATCAACAATCAATTAGCTGAATGAACTCGAAAATCGGGCTGGTCCCTCGGAAGGCAGAAAGGAAATTCTGCCCAGGGAAGCCCTCCGCCGCCGAACGACTGACGCGGCGAACTTAACCAACATGGAGGGTTTTATCATGTTACGTTCTTTATATGCAGGTGTATCCGGACTCCAAAGCCACCAAACCAAACTGGATGTTCTGGGCAACAATATCGCCAACGTGAATACGGTTGGTTTCAAGATGGGGCGCATCGTCTTTTCCGAGGCGCTCAATCAGGGCCTCACCAATACTGGCGGCACCCGCCTCACCAATCCCACCCAGGTCGGCCTCGGGGTGCAGGTCAGCTCTATCGACCGCATGTTTGCCCAGGGCGCCCTGCAAAGCACCGGCAATGTGACCGACCTGGCCATCGAAGGCGAGGGCTTTTTCGTGCTGCGCAACGGGGACGAAAATTTCTACACCCGGGCCGGGAATTTCTACATCGACGCCAACGGCAACCTGCTCAGCCAGCGCGGCATGCAGGTCCAGGGGTGGATGCTCAACTCCGATGAGGAGATCACCAATTTCGGTCCCAATAATATTTCCGACGTGATCCTCGACTCCAATATCTCCTCCGAAGCGGTGGCCACCGAAAATATCTTCCTGAGCGGGAATCTGGACGCGGGACTGGAACCGGACGCCCAGATCTGGACCTCCAGCACCGGCTTCACCCTGCGGGCATCCTTACTGGGCACCGTATTGCCGGCCACCAGCGCGATTACCGCCGGAACCAATGACGAATTTGTGATCGACCTCTCCGGCGGCAGCAGCACTGCCACGGATACCATCACCCTGACCGCCAATGCCGCAGCTACGGTGGATGATCTGGTCGCGGATATCAATACTCAGATTGCTGCCAGCAGCGAGCTGGCCGGACTGGTGGAAGCGGTCAACAACGGCGGGGCCATCCAACTGCGCTCTCTGGATCAGAATTCCAACGCCACCATCACTGTTAATTCCGGCACCAACGACGCTCTGGCCACTCTGGGCTTCAGCGACGGGGATACCGCCAGCGCCAACGCTACCGCCTCGGCAACGGTTGACCTGAATGATCTGCTGCAAACGGCCACCAACTATGCCGACGGCGACGAAATCCTGATCCGCGGCACCAATCCGGACGGCAGCGTGGTCGATGTGGTCTTCACCTACGGCGCCGCCAACGACGGCACTTCCATTCAGGACGTCATCGACACCATCAACGCCTCCTTTACCGGGGTAACCGCCGAGCTGGTGGACGGCCAACTGGTGGTTACCGACGATGTGCCCGGGGATTCGGAAACCACCATCTCCCTGGCCAACGGCGCTGCCAATGTCGGCACCATCAACCTGCCCGGATTCTCCAATACCCAACCCGGATATACCGGCAAAGCCTCCACCTCGGTGATCGTCTACGACAGCCTCGGCGGGGCCCACAACCTGGTCTTCGAATTCATCAAAACCGGGAATCCCGGCGAATGGACCTGGGAAGCCACCACCTCCGGTGATGAAACGGTGATCAGCGGTGGCACCGGCCGCGCCGTGTTCAACGAATTCGGCGTCCTGACCTCCTTCTCCTACGACAACGGGGTAAATACCCTGGAGATCGATCCCGGCAACGATGCCACCAACATGATCATAACCATCAACCCCAACGGCGACGGCGAATTCTCCGGGATGTCCCAGTTCGAATCCACCAGCACCGTTAACGTGCGGGAGCAGGACGGCCGCGCCAACGGCACCCTGCAGGGCCTGCTGATCGACGAGAAGGGCGTGCTCACCGGTACTTTCAGCAATGGGGAAACCATCTCCCTGGCGCGGATCGCCATCGCCCAGTTCGGCAACCAGCAAGGCCTGGTCGATCTCGGGGACGGTCTGAACGCCAAGGGCGTTTCCTCCGGGGAACCCGATATCTTCTCGCCCAACGAAAATCGGGCGGTGTCGATTATCGCCGGATCTCTGGAACAATCCAACGTCGACCTCTCCCGGGAATTTACCGAATTGATCGTGGCTCAGAGGGGATTTCAGGCAAATGCTAAAGTTATCACCACCTCCGATACGATTATAGGGGAAGTGATCAACATTAAGCGGTAGTACTCCCGCTTAATGAATTGAGCCCAAATTAACATGAGTGCAAGAATGCCGGGTCCTTCGGGACCCGGCAATTTGAGTTTTCTCCTCCGGTGAAGGACAATCCGCTTCGCCGGAAGTTTTTTGGAAAAAGGGAGATTTCCTGTGGATTTAGCAACTGTCGTTGGTTTGTCGGTCGGAATGCTGCTGATTGTCGGTTCCATTGTTATGGGCGGCAATTTCATGATCTTTATTCATATCCCCTCTCTGATCATCGTCTTCGGTGGCGCCTTTATGGCCACCATGATCAACTTCAAACTGGGGGAAATGATCGGGGTTGCCGGGGTTCTCAAAAAGGCCTTCTTCTCCGATTCCACCAATCCGGTTGCCACCGTGGAAATGATCTGCGAAATCTCCCGGACCGCCCGCAAAGGCGGCCTGCTGGCCATCGAAAAAGAAGTGGATAAAATTGAGGATGTTTTCCTCAAAAAAGGCCTGGAAATGGTGGTGGACGGAACCGAACCGCAAACCATCCGCGGCATCATGGAAACGGAAATCTCCTATCTCCAGCAGCGCCATACCAGCGGCGCCAACATTTTTAACCAGCTGGGCATGTACGCCCCCTCTTTCGGGATGATCGGCACCCTGATCGGCTTGATCGCCATGCTCCAGGAGCTGAGCGATCCCAGTAATATCGGGGCGGGGATGGCGGTCGCGCTCATCACCACCTTCTACGGCGCTCTGGGGGCCAATATGTTTTTTCTGCCCCTCACCGGGAAGCTCAAAACGCGCTCGGCGGAAGAGGTGGTTTTTAAGGAAATGGTGATCGAAGGGGTTCTTTCCATCCAAATGGGAGAACACCCCAACAACATCGCCCGTAAGTTGCTCAACTTCCTGCCGCCCAAAGAACGGGAGCAGGCGAATACGGATGCCAAATAAGCCAGGGAGCCGGCATGGCCAAGAAAGAAAAACCGGAAATTGAAGATCCCACCGCCCCCTTCTGGATGGCGACTTACGGGGATATGGTAACCCTGCTGCTGACCTTTTTTATCCTGCTGGTTTCCTACTCTACCATTCAGTTGGAAAAGTTTAAGGGCGCCATGGAATCTCTGCGCGGGGCGCTGGGGGTCTTCGAAGGTCACGAAAGCGTGATGAAGGAACCCTTTATCGACTTCAACTCTGCGGAAAAAACCCAGGGCAAACCGGAAAAGCAGGAAAAAATTGAAAAAACCATCCAGGATATTAAAAACATGCTCAACGGCAGCAAGCTGGAGGATCTTCTGGAGGTGGAAACCCTGGGCGATGGGGTGCTCTTCCGGCTTGGCGACAACCTTCTTTTCGAACCGGGGCGGGCCGAGCTGAAACCCATGGCCCTGGACGTTCTGCATCTGATCGCCGATCTGGTGCGGGACAGCTATACCAACGTTTCGGTGGAGGGCCATACCGACAATGTGCCCATCCATACCCGGCGTTTCCCTTCCAACTGGGAACTCTCCTCGGCCCGGGCCCTGAGCGTGGTGAAATACCTCTACGAAACGGAGCACATTCCGCCTCAGATATTGTCGTCGGTGGGGCATGGGGAACACCGGCCCCTTGTGCCCAACAATACCGCGGAAAACCGCGCCAAAAACCGGCGCGTGGAAATTTTGGTGAATTGGTAATCCTTACGAGAATCAGGAGTTAGAAATGGCTGATGAGAAAAAACCGGCAGATGCCCCGCAAGAGAAAAAGAAAAGCAACATAATGCTTTACGTGGGTCTGTTTATGGCCCAAATCGTGATCGCCGGTGCTTTGGTGTGGTTTGTTCTCCTTCCTTATTTCGATGCCACCCGCGCCGCCGAACGCAAGCCGGGAACCGAACAAACCGACGGCAGCGAGGATGAGGAGGGGGATGACGGTGAGGAAGGCGATGAACCCACCACCCTGGGTCCTACCTTTACCATCGAAAGTCTGACCGTTAACCCCAAAAATTCCGGGGGACGGCGCATGCTGAATTTCCAGGTGGTGATGGAAATGAAAAACGAGGAAATCGCCCCGATGATCCAGTCTAACGAGCCGATTATCCGCAGCACCCTGCTGCGTTTCTTCAGCGGTAAATCGGTCAATGAACTGGCCAATCCCGCCGCGCTGGACAGCCTCCCCATCGAGGTAAGAGACCTGGTAAACGAAACGCTGCCGGGCAAACGACCCATCAAGAAGGTCTTTTTTACCCGCTTCATTATTCAATAAGGAATGAGGCGGATTCCAGAAACCCTTTAAGCATCGCAATGGGCTAAAATGGCAAAAGTATTATCACAAGACGAAATTGATGCCCTACTATCAAACGTCTCGGGGGAATCCCAGGAGTCGGCAAAACCAGAGGAGAAGATCTCCCTCTACGACTTCAAACACCCCAATCTGGTGTCCAAGGAGCAAATGCGCCTCCTGGAAACTATCCACGAAGGGCTTTGCCGCAATTTCGGGGTTTACCTCTCCGCACAGCTGCGACTGTTTTGCGAAATGAACCTGATCGCCATCGATCAGATCATGTATTCCGAATTCGTCATGTCCATTGCCCCGCCAAGCTGTATTTACGTTTGCGACCTCGACCAGCCGGAAGGACGCCTGGTGCTGGAGCTCAACCCCCAGCTGGGCATCTTTCTGGTGGAACGCCTCTTCGGCGGCAAAGGCGATTTCGTCAACAAAATCCGCCCTGTTTCGGTCATCGAACAGCGGGTGATGCGGCGGGTTATCGATCGTATCGCCGCGGAAATTTCCAAGAACTGGTCGCCTCTCACCGCCTTCGAATGCGAGATCACCCGCTTCGAGAGCAATCCGGAATTTGTCCAGATCGTGCCCTCCTCGGAGCCGGTGGTGGTGGTGTCTATGGAGATCAAGATCCACGGCAATTCCACCCTGCTCAACGTCTGCTACCCCTACACCTGGATTTCCAGCGTGGTTTCCCTGCCGGAGGTTCAGGAAAAGATCCTCTTCGGGGCCCGCAAGGTTACCCCGGAAGAACGGGAAACGGTGGAGTCCACCCTCGGTTACGCCCCGGTGCCTTTCCGGGCGGTGTTGGGCAGCAGCGAGATCAGCGTGCGCGATTTTATAAATTTGAAAGAAAATGACGTAATAAAAC
Source organism: Calditrichota bacterium (assembly GCA_020434205.1). Classification (GTDB taxonomy): domain Bacteria; phylum Calditrichota; class Calditrichia; order RBG-13-44-9; family J075; genus JAGRBF01. The sequence continues at coordinate 9,629 of JAGRBF010000039.1, forward strand.
TGAATAATCGTATAAATCAGCCGATATCAGTATATGTGAACACCCTGGAGGTTTTTAAGAGTCATATCGGCGTCCACCAGGGCAATTATGCGGTTCAGGTGAATACGATTGTAAAGGAAGAATACCGCAATGAGTCTTGACGTTTTAAAAGGGAATTTTCAAGCCGGCTTCAACGCTTTCCTACCGGTGGTCAGCGAATCCTTCGAGCAGATTTTCTTTCAGCCGCTGAGCGCTACCCTGGAAATTTTGCCGGACAGCAAGATTCTGAAAAAAATGCGCGGCTACGAGCAAGCGCAATTTTTTATGTCCTTCAACGGCGGGGAAACTTACGGCCATTTGCTGGCCATCCCCGGTCCCCTGGCCCTCCGGCTTTACGCCATGATGCTCGGGGAAGAGGAACCCGCCGAGGAGATCAGCGACGAGCATATCGACGGCCTCAAGGAGGCCCTCCAGCAATTGGCCGGTCAGCTGAAAATGAATTTCGCGGAAAGCGCCGAATTGTTCGAACTGGACGGCCTCAACGCGGTTTTCAGCAAAAATCCCACCAATCTGGATCCCCCCCCGCCCAACGGTGAAGGCCTGTGCGCCAACATCAACTGCACGATTGGTGGGGAAGCCTACACCGTCCAGCACTACTGCTGGCAAACCGGTGAGCTGGCGGAAGCGGTGGACATCGAAGACGATCGGGAAATCCCGGTTCAGCCGGTCCAGTTCTCGGAAATCGGCGGGGGCGCCAACGGCCATGCCCCGCGCAATGTCGACATGCTGCTGGACGTAAAACTTAACCTGACCGTGGAGCTGGGCCGCAAATCGATGCTCATCTCCGAGGTCCTCAAACTGGGCAAAGGCTCCATCGTGGAGCTGGAGAAGTCCGCCGGGGAACCCCTCTTTATCCTGGTAAACGGCCGCAAACTGGCCGAGGGCGAGGTGGTGGTGGTGGACGACCATTTTGCCATCCGCATTACCCATTTGGCCAGCCCCAAAGAAAGAATTCACAGTCTGGGATGAAAATCGAAGTTAAACATCCGGCCTTTAAACGCAGCCTGATCTATTTGCTCGGGCTGATGGCCGTTTTGCTGGCCGGCCGCTTTTTGGTGAACGATGGCCCCCGCACCGCTACCAGGTCCTTGGCCGCCTTGCCGGCCGCAGATTCTACCGTTGCCCAGCCGGCCCTGCGGACCGAGCCGGACCTGACCGGCCAGATGCTTAAGGTGCTGGGGGTTACCGCCGCCATAATTGTGGTGATGCTGGTGCTGTGGCGCCTTTACCTGCGCCTGGGCGGCCAGCATAACAATGCCCCCGGGATGCTGCGCATCCTCAGCCGCCAGAGCCTGGGCCCCAGACAGTCCCTGACCCTGGTGCAGGCCGGAGAGCGCCGACTCCTTCTTGGGGTCACCGAACAGAACATTACCCTGATAGCCGATCTCAGCGACGCCGATTTGCCGCTCACCGAAATCCCGTCGCCAACCGCAGCAACCAGCTTTGCTGCTATCCTAAACGGACTTGGACTAAAACAACATGAATCGCAGAACTAACCCGCGGGGTTGGTTCTTTTTTGCCGGAATAATGCTGATGCTGCTGGGCAGCACCTCTCAGCTTGCCGCGCAACAAACCAACCCGCAAAATCCCCTGCCGAGGGTCACCGTCGGTGTCGAGGAGAGTCAGGGTGCGGACGACTTCGTTCCCACCATTCAGATCGTCATCCTGCTGACCATCCTCAGCCTGGCCCCGTCCATCATGATCATGATGACCTCCTTTACCCGGATCATCATCATCTTCCACTTCCTGCGGCAGAGCCTCTCCACCCAAACCGTTCCGCCCAACCAGATTCTGGCCGGACTGGCCCTGTTCCTGACCTTTTTTATCATGAAACCGGTGCTCACCGAGATCAATGACAATGCCCTGCAGCCCTACATCGCCAAGGAAATATCCCAGAAAGAAGCCCTGGAGCGGGCGGTGGTGCCCCTGCGCGCCTTTATGCTCAAACAAACCCGCGAGAAGGATCTCAAACTGTTCGTGGACCTGCAGGACATCACCGGCCTGGAAGGCCCGGACGACATCCCCATCAGCACCCTCATTCCCGCCTTCATCATCAGCGAGTTGAAGACCGCTTTCCAGATCGGCTTCCTGCTCTACCTGCCCATGATCCTTCTGGACCTGGTGGTGGGCAGTATCCTGCTCTCCATGGGGATGATGATGCTGCCCCCGGCGATGATCTCCATGCCCTTTAAAATTCTGCTGTTTGTGCTGGTGGACGGCTGGCACCTCATGATCGAGTCAATCGTGAAAGGATTCTGACATGACCACCGATTACGTCATTTTTATCTGCCGCGAAATGCTGATAACCGGGATCTACATTCTCCTGCCCGTCCTGGGCACCGCCATGGTGATCGGCCTGCTGATCAGCCTCTTCCAGGCGGTTACCCAGATCAACGAAATGACCATGACCTTCGTGCCCAAGATTACCGTGGTGGGGGGGATGATCTTTATTCTCCTGCCCTGGCTGATGGACCTGATGATGGATTTTACCATCGAGGTTTTTCATCAAATGATCATCGCCACTCAGTAATGCCATGTACGACCTGGTCGACAGCATTGCCCTGCACCTGCCCACTTATATGCTGGTGTTCGTCCGGCTAACCGCCATGATGACGGTGCTGCCGATTTTCGGATATGCCACCGTGCAACCGCGCATGCGCGGCCTCATCGCCCTGTCCCTCACCTTTATTGTCGCGCCGGGACTCCCCCTGCTGCCCCTGTCCGTCCTCGATTCCCTGATCGGGCTGCTGGTGCTGATCGCCCGGGAGGTTTTTACCGGGATCATCATCGGCTTCGGGGCCCGCATGATCTTCGAGGCTCTGGCGATGGCCGGATCCTACGTGAGCATGCAGATCGGGCTGGCCATGGTCAATATTTTCGACCCCTCCATGGAATCCCAACAACCGATGATCGCCTCCTTCTGGATGCTGGTGCTAACCCTCATTTTCCTCTCCACGGACAGCCATTTTTTTCTGGTGGAAACCCTCTACCACAATTTTTCCCTGATCGGGTTAGGGCAGGCGGCCTTTCCCGTTACCCTGGGCGAGGTGGTGGTGGACGGCAGCAGCCTGATCTTCGATATCGCCCTGCGCTTCGCCGCGCCCGCCCTGGTGTTTATGATTGTCATGGAAGTGGCCATGGCCTTCATGGCCCGCATGATGCCCCAGATGAACGTCTTTTTCGTGGCCATGCCCCTCAAAATCGGGGTGGGACTGGTGGTGCTGATCCTCTCCCTGGACATGTTTCAGGTGATGTTCGGCTACCTCTACGGGGAAATGGAACACATCGTCGAACAGACGATCATGAATTTGAGGTAGGGGATGTCCGGTCAGGAAAAAACCGAACAACCCACCCCAAAACGGCGACAGGAGGCCGTTGACAAGGGGAATTTGCCCAAGAGCAACGAGGTCAACTCGGCCGCGGTAATGCTGGCGGGTCTGGCGACCTTCATCATGGCCGGAAATGCCATGTGGGAAATCCTGACCGGCTTCATGCGCTACACCTATCACAACATTTCCTTTATCGACATCAGCCGGGACTCCGTTCCCGTTCAGGTGATCCTGCTGCTGCAGGTGGTAATCGCCATTCTGGCTCCCCTGCTGTTCGCGGTGCTGCTGGCGGGGATCCTCAGCAACGTCTTTCAGAGCGGGATCGTTTTCTCCCGCAAGGCCCTCTCGCCCAGCTTCGGCAAGCTCAACCCCCTCAAAGGATTCAAAAAGTTTTTTTCCCCCAACGCATTGGTGGAGTTGTTAAAGGGCCTGCTCAAATTGTCGATAGTCAGTGCTATTGCCTACCAGGTTCTGGAAAATCACGCCGACGCCTACATGCTGATGGTTACCCGCAGCACCGCGGAAATCGTCGCATTTCTGTTCGAGGTGATCCTGGAAATGACCGTCAAGGTCGCCCTGATTATGGTGATTCTGGCGGTGGCCGACTTCGCCTACCAGCGCTATTCCTACGAAAAAGGTCTGAAAATGACCAAGCAGGAGGTCAAGGACGAGGCCAAATCCTCCGAGGGAAATCCCCAGGTGCGGGGCAAAATCAAATCCCGCATGCTGGAGGTGATGCGCCAGCGCATCTCCCAGTCCGTGCCGGAAGCGACGGTGGTGATCACCAACCCCATTCACCTGGCCATCGCCCTCAAATACGACCCACGCCAGCAAACCGACGCCCCGTTGGTGGTGGCCAAGGGAAAGCGAAAAAACGCCGCAAAAATAAAAGAGATCGCCCGGGAGAATTTTGTGCCGATAGTAGAAAATAAACCGCTGGCCAGAAGCCTGTATCCGGTCTGCGAAGTGGGCCAGGAAATTCCCGAGGAATTTTACCAGGCCGTCGCAGAAATTCTGGCCCAGATTTTTCAACGCGACAACCAACGCTTAGAGGCCATCAGGAGTCAGATGAATGGCTGATGCCGCTTCCAATCTTTCGCTGAACAACCAAAAGGTGAACAGTTCCACGGTTCTGGCCGGGGGGATGATCCTCATCCTGGCGGTCATGCTGCTGCCCCTGCCGGTTTTTCTGATGGACATGCTCCTGGCCGCCAACATCACCGGCGCGCTGGTGATGCTGTTTGTGGCCCTTTACCTGCTGCGCCCGGTGGACTTTTCGGTTTTTCCCGGACTGCTGCTCATCCTGACCCTCTTCCGCCTTTCCCTGAACATCGCCACCACCCGGCTGATTCTCGGGGAAGGCTATTCCGGAGAAATTATCGATGCCTTCGGCTCCTTCGTGGTGCAGGGCAATTACGTGGTGGGGGCCGTGGTATTCCTGATTCTGGTGATTATCAACTTCATGGTAATTACCAAGGGCGCCACCCGTATCGCGGAAGTTTCCGCCCGTTTTACCCTGGACGCCATGCCCGGCAAGC
>JAGRBF010000394.1 GCA_020434205.1 Calditrichota bacterium
TTCCACCACGATCTCCGTTTTCACGGAATTGGCGATAAAACAAAGTTCATGGGCCTGGTGGTGCAATGCTGCCAGGCTTTTTTCATCCGGCCGTTTGGGTCCCCCGAAAAGCACTTTGGGGTGAAGGGTTACTTTGGTAATCGCCGGTTTTCCCGCCTCGTCCTTTTCCATGATTCCCCTGGCGGCATCTTCATAGAGCTCTACCCGAAAGCGTTTTTTAGCGGCCAGGGACAGGAACCACAGCATGTGGCAACTGGAAATAGCCCCGATAAAGGCTTCTTCCGGATCGATGGCTTCCGGATCCGAAAAGGGAAGCGGTACCACCTCCGGGGAGGAAGAAGCCCGCACCGATAATCCCCCGTCGAAATCCCAGGTGTGCACACGGCTGTAGCGATTGTCGGTGAAAACCTCATCGCTGCGCCGGCGCCAGCGGATGGTAGTGGTGTAGACGGACATGTTTTTCCTCATCAATTATGAATGATCATTCCCGATAGCAAACCTGCTCAAAGCTACCGGAATTGCCCCGAAGGGCCAACCCCATTTTTATTCTCAGCCGCTTTCTGCGGCAACTTTATGGGTCCGGGTTTATCACTTTTACCGCTAATCCCGGCGTTAAGATTCAGAGAGAGAAAGTTACGGTGGCAAATCGCCACAACCATTCACCCCAAAGATTCCCCTGGGAATCGGAATTGAGGACATCATGAAAACAAGTCATTTGGTTTCCGGAATGCTGGTGTTGCTACTGTGTGCCAGCGGTGTTGCGAAGGCCCAAAGCGGGCAGGGGGAGATCGGGGTAACCCTGTTCGGCGGCTTTTTTAAGGCTACCGCCAATCAGGTAGAGCTGGATCTGGGGCAAATAAACGGGGAAGATCAACAATTGACGGCCAAACACGAAGGCGCACCTCTGTTCGGCCTGCGGGTTAACGGTTGGCTGAACTCCAATGTGGGTCTGGAGACGGCTGCCAGCTTCACCCAAAGCGGGTTTAAAGGTGAGGCTTTCGGCGAGGAAGGCACCATTCGGGCCAGCCTGTTTTACAGCAGCCTTAAGATTATGCTGTCCACCGGTGGGCCGGTGCGCCTTAATATCGGCGGTGGGTTCGGGTTGGTTACCAGTTCCTATAACGATCCGAGCCTGGACGGGAATACCCACATGACCGGGGTGCTTTCCGCCGGCCTGAACCTGCCGCTGGCCCCCAATATCGCCATCAATCTGGGATTTGAGGATCACATCCACTCGGTTTTCTGGGACCTGGGGAATGGGGTAGAAACCCCGGAGCTGACCCAGCACGATCTGTTGTTCAGCGCCGGGCTTTGCCTGTTCCGCTCCAATTGATGCATTCCTTCCCAAATCTACACAAGAGCAAACTGCTCTTCAGTCGGTTCTGCTCAACAATACCAGGGTTCGTTTAAATAGGGAACCTCGGTGCGGGAAGGTCCGCGCCGGGGTTTGGGCAGGGGATGCTCCTCGCCCAGGGATTTGTGGGTTTTCTCCCAAACCGCTTCGAAAATGTCCCGGCGCGATTTTCCGGCCTCGCTGGCCGGGGGGATCATTTCCATCAGGTTTTGGCAGAGTTGGTCCATTCGCAAATCCGGGTGTCGCCAGGGATAACCCAGAAGCTCCGGCTCAAAGGGGCCGATAACCGCCTGCGTTTCGGGAAGCCGCAGCAGATGGGAGCCTTCGGGGATGAGCAGGCGAATGGCCAGTTGGACCGGGGAGATGCTGTCGATCAGGTTTAGCTCCGCCAGGTTTTTGAGCAGATCCCGGTAACCTTCCAGGGTTGTCCAGGGGGTAAAGGCGACAAAAGTGGGGTTGAGGGGCAGTTGATGGGCATCGCAAAGGTCCACAGCCTGGTGGAAGTCCGCCACGCTGTGGTTTTTGTTGAAGATCCCCAGCAGCCGGTCGTCCAGAGATTCCACCGCGCTGGTAATCAACGCGCAGCCGCTGTCTTTCAGAACCGCGAGGTAGCGCTGGTGTTTGAGGAGATGCTCGACCTTGATGGTCACATCGTAGCTGAGCGCCGGGAATTCCCGGTGCAGGGTTTCTACCAGGGGTATGGCGTGTCCGGGACCATTGAGGAAATCGGGATCTCCAAAGGTGATGTG
>JAGRBF010000395.1:0-175 GCA_020434205.1 Calditrichota bacterium
AGTCCGCCCAGTCCTGCCGGTTCATGATGCGCACCGATTGAGGGCCGCTGCGGAAGCCGATGCCGCAGGCCAGCCAGCCGCTTCGGCTTGCAGAATCGCTCCCGTGATGAAAGGTTTTCGGCAGCCCCCCGCCCCAAACCGTCATAAACGCATTTGTGCTGAGGGGTTTGGCGCC
>JAGRBF010000395.1:407-6146 GCA_020434205.1 Calditrichota bacterium
TTCATACAATCAAAATGGCCTTTGGGGCATTTGTCCCGCCCGATGTGGCTGCAGGGCCGGCAGGAAAGTTCTTCCACCTCCATTACCGTGGCCCGCGGATTAACCGGAAAAAATCCCAGCTCCCGCACCGTAGATCCGAACAGGGCCACCTGAGGGATCTCAAAGGCGGCCGCGGCATGCATCAGCCCGGAATCGTTGCTGACGAATATCGGTGCTTTTTCGATCAGCGCCAGGGTTTGGGAAAGGGTAATTTCCCCGACCATGCTGAAGAGGATGTCCGTCCCGCAGCGGGCGCGGATTTCCCCGATCAGGCTCAATTCCTCCGGCCCGCCGAGCATCAGGGTATTTTGCCCTAATTGATCCGCGAGCATGTGAACCAGCTCGGCATAGTAGTGCGGTGGCCAGCGTTTGGTAAAATGGCGGGCTCCCGGGGCCATAACCACCCCGATATGATGCCGGCGCAGGCTGCCCCATTGCTGCTCCGCCCAGCGCCGGTCCGCTTCGGGAAGCACCAGGGACAATTGCCGGTCGGCGGGATTGAGGCCCAGCTCTTTGGCGGCCTCAAGATAGCGCCCCGGGACGGACAATTGTTGCGGGCTATCCGGGTAAAGATTAATGCCGGTCCGGACCAGCAAAGCCCGCTTTAGCAGGTGTTTTTGAAAGCGATAAACCGGAGCTTTTTGGCCGTTGCAGAGTAAACGGGAACGCAAATTGGCGTGCAGGTCCAGGATGGCGTCGTATTGGGTTTCGGCGATGTGTTTGCGCCAGCGTTTGCGCTGCCCCTTTTCCCGGCTGGTATCGTAGAGGAGCAATTGGGAAATATCGGGATGGGCTTGCAAAAGGGAGGCGTATTCCGGGCGAACCATGTAGTCGATACGGGCATCCGGGTACAATTGGCGCAGCTGGCGAACAACCGGGGTGGTGAGAATAATGTCCCCGATGGCGCTCATGCGGATAATCAGAAAGCGCTTATGGCCGGCCTTCATCGGGCATCCGTTGGTAGTGAGCCTGCAAGCCGGGGGTAACAAAGGTTTGCAGGGCACCGGTGCTGTCCGGATAAATGATGCTGCCCTGCAGACCGGGGTTTTCGGCCAGAAAGGCCTCACCCTTTTGGGGACCCATGATAAACACGGCGGTGGCGTAGCCGTCCGCCAGGGTTGCGGAGGGGGCGATCAGGGTAACCGCCACACAATGTTGGGGGGGAAAGCCGGTGGCCGGATCGAGCAGGTGGTGATAACGGCGGCCGTTTTCTTCAAAATAAAAGTGATAATCGCCGGAAGTGGCGATGCCGCAGCTTTGGCGAATGGGAAAGCTGGCCCAGTAGGCTTTGTCCTTGCGGGGATGGCGGATTTTGACCGTGACCGGTTGCTCCAGATGCCATTCGATGCCCAGATTGCCCCCGGCGTCGATGATGAAGTTTTGCAGGCCGGCCTGCAGCAGTTTGCCGCGAGCGGCCTCCACCGCAAATCCTTTGCTGACCCCGCCGAGATCCAGTTCCGTTCCGGGGGGCAGTTTCAATTGATCGTCTTCCCAAAGCACCTTGCGGTAATCCACCCTGTCCAGAGCGGCCTTCAAAAGTGCGGCATCGGGAATGGCGGCACTGTCGGTATCAAAATGCCAGAGCCGGAAGGCCGGCCACAAGGTCGGGTCGAATGCCCCGCCGCTGTGGGCGGCAATTTCCAGGGCGCTGCGGGTTAGCTCCAAAAGGGGCGGGTGCAGGGGAAAGAGGGCTTCGTCCCCGGCCCGGCTGTTGATCCGTCCGATGGTGCTGTTGGGGTTGTAAGGATTGCTGAGGTCCTCGATAACCTTGATGGTGTCGAAGGCGCTGGCGATGGCGTTTTGGACCTTTGTCTCTTCCAGGGGATCAAAAACCTGGATGGTGAGGTAGGTTCCCATCAGCAGGCGGGTTTCGCTGACCGGGCCGCGTGGAGAATCCTGGCAGGCCGGCAGGAGCAAGACCCCAATCAAGAGGATGGATAAATATCGGATCATGGCATTATTTGTTTCGGTTAACCACAAATTCGGCCAGTTGGATCAGGCTATCCCGGGCATCGCTGTCCGGCAGAACGGAAAGGGCCTTAATGGCCTTGTTTTTGATTTCGCGGGCTTTCTCGCGGGCTTTTTCGATCCCGTTGCGGCGCTTCACGAAGTCGAGAATCTCGGCGACCTCTTTGCGGGAAGCGCCTTTCCGGATGATTTTCAGGATATGCTTGCGCTCCTTTTCGTCGCTGTCCTGCAGGGCGTAGAGCAGGGGCAGGGTCACCTTTTTGTCCTGAATATCCGCCATGGCCGGTTTGCCGAGAATGCCGCTGCTGCCTTCGTAATCCAGCAGGTCGTCTTTGATCTGAAAGGCGATGCCCAGGTTTTCCCCAAAATCGCGCATGGCTTCCCGCCGTTCCGGGGAGGCGTTTACCGTCAGGGCGCCCAACTCCGTGCAGGCGCTCATTAGCGAGGCGGTTTTGTCGGCGACAATGCGAAAATAATCCGCCTCATCGAGGTCCGGCTTGTGGGATTTTTGCACCTCCAGCATGGCCCCTTTGATCAACCTTTTGGCCACGGTGGCCACGGTGTTCATGATCTCCAGGCTGCCTGTTTCGGTAGCGGCGATCAGGGATTTGGAGAGCAGGTAATCCCCCATCAGGATGGCCAGCTTGTTTTTCCAGACCTTGTGAAGGGTGGCGATGCCGCGCCGCATTTCCGAATCGTCCAGAACATCGTCGTGGATAAGGGTGGCGGTGTGCAGCAATTCGGCAACCGCGGCGGTGCTGTAGGTTTTGGGGGTAACCTCTCCCGCCGCGCGGGCGGCTACCAGCACCAGGGCGGGACGGAATTGTTTACCCTTGTGTTTTACCAGGTACTGGGCCATCTGATCGACAACCCATACATCCGAGCGCATGATGTTGCGAAAGGCCAGGTCAAATTCTGCCAAATCCTGCTTGAAGGGGGCAAAGATCGATTTCAAACTGTGGGGAACGGCCACGTGCTCCCTTTCCAGATCGCCTTCTTGCAGGCGGGGTATACTTGCCATCCGGTTTGGCTCCCTAAAAAATGATTACAGCTGTTCCGGTTCGTCTTCTCCGGAAACGGCCGGATCCACGGCTTGTTCCTCTTTTTGGTATTCCGCCTCAAATTCTTCGGCCCGTTTGCGGGCCTTCTTTTCCACCCCGCCCACGATAAAGACGGACAGCTCGTAAAGCAGCACCAGGGGAATGCCCATAAAAATCTGGGTGATGGGATCCGGTGGGGTCAGCAGGGCCGCGGCAATAAAAATAACCACCACGCTGTGCCGGCGGTAGGTGCGCATAAAGTGGGTGGTCAGCAGCCCGATTTTGGCCAGGAAATAGCTGAGAATGGGAAGCTGAAAAATGATGCCGAACAACAGCAGCAGGCGGATGGCAAAGCCGATGTAGAGATCAATGGCGATATCCGCCCGGATCTGAGCCGGCGCCAGACCGACAAAAAATTCCAGGGCGAGGGGCAGAATAATCCAGTAGGAAAACATCAGGCCTACCGAAAAAAGAAAGGTCGAAAAAAACAGCAGGGGGATGATGTAACGCTGCTCTTTGGGCAGCAAAGCCGGGGAAATAAATCCCCAGATTTCATACAGCATATAGGGCAGGGCCAGCACCAGGCCCCCAAAAAGACCGATTTCCAGATACACCACAAACATGGCCTGGACTTTCAGAAACTGGAAATTCAGAGGGGGGTCCAGGCGCATGGCGGGAAGGGTCAGGATATCCAGGATATAGCTGGAAACCGAGAAGCTGACGATAACCCCGACCACAACCCCGACCAGGATGCGGATAATGCGCCAGCGCAACTCCTCGAGATGGTCCAGAAAAGGCATTTCCTGGTGAGTGGGTAGTTTTTTCATCGTCGCTTGTTTCCCTGGGTATCAAACTCAAGATTGTAATTTAACGGCCCGGCCCTCCAAAATGAAATGCTAGTTTTATTTTAGATAAATGGGGGATACATTTTGCCTTTATGGTCAGGCGATTTCCCGACTTTTCGATATCGGTCCGGACCAGTTTCGTGACAAACGTGGATCCACAATGGCGACAACCTATTTTTTTTCCGACGTTCACCTGGGGATGAGGAACGTCAAATCCGAGAAGATCAAGGAACGCAAGGTCCTCAGCTTTCTGGACCACGTGGGGCGCACCGGCGAGCGACTGTTTATCGTGGGGGATCTCTTTGAATTCTGGTTCGAATACCGCACCGTTATTCCCCGCGGCCACACCCGGATTTTGGGGGCGCTGAGCACCCTGCGCGATCTGGGGGTGGAGGTGCACTACATTGCCGGAAACCACGATTTCTGGGTGCGGGATTTTCTGACGGTGGAGCTGGGGATTCCCATTCACGTGGACGGCCTGGATTATACCATCAACGGCAAGCGCTTCTACCTCCACCACGGGGACGGCATCGCCAAATTCGACAAGGGTTATCGTTTGATGAAGCGGATTTTCCGTTACAAACCCAATATTTTCCTCTACAGCCTGCTCCATCCGGATATCGGGATTCCCCTGGCCAAGTGGGTTTCCGGGGTCAGTCGCAACCACACCGACACCCACGGCGCCCCGCCGGACGACCGCGATTATCGCGAGGAAGCCCAGAAGCGCTTTCAGGAGGGCTACGATTACGCCATTTTCGGGCACCTCCATTCCCCCAACATTCAGGTCTACGGCGAAAAAACCTATGTTTCCCTGGGAGACTGGATCAGCCATTTTACCTATGCCCAATTCGACGGCCGGGAGTTGCAGTTGTTGAACTGGGGCGGGTAGAGGTACGGGAGTGTCGAGGTGGTTTGTAGATGTCAGGTATGCCGGACATCTACTGCACGTGCAATTCCTTGATGCGGCTTTTGCCGCTGCCGTCCACCATCAGGGTAACCGACATCCGCACATTCGTCGAATCGTTGCTGCCAAAGCGGGGGCGCTGGCGTTCCAACTCCTGAGCATAATCCGGATCGGTAAAATAATCCTCGCTACCGCAGCTCAGCGCAATGGTCTGCGAATAATGATACTGCACCACCGTCTCCAGGAAACGCTGCTCCCGGGGTGGGTTTAGCCACACCCCTGCCGGTTTGAAGAAGTCCCCCTCCTGTTCCATCTCCACATAAACCCGATCTCCGAAGTGCAGGCGGTTTTCTAACTGCGGCAAATCGTTGGGGAGGCTGTCCAGATCGAGGCTGTTGAAAGCGTAGGTGAAGTGCACGTAATTGCCCCGGAAAGGATCGCGGGGGTCCAGCGGTTCCACCCGCAGCCGCATCGGGGAGCCGGTTACCAGGGGTAGCATGGCCTTGACGATCATCCCGCTCAGGATAAGCAGTTGAAAGACGATAAAGGCGATCAGCAGGGTTTTACGAGGCATAACGTTTATCCCAATAGCGATTGGCGGCGTAGATCAGCAGGCTGAAAAAAATCATCAGCGCCGCGGTTACCAGATAATTGGAAATCAGGTCGAAGTAGCGGGCCACCGCCAGGATCGCCAGCAGGATGATGCCGCCCATGAAGGTCTTTTTGACGCCCTTTTGCAGTCCGAAATAAACCCAGCTGGCACCGATTCCGAGGAAGAGGATGTTGGCGATGGTTTGCAAAGCGATGCTGGTTTCCCGATGCGGGGAAAAATGCCAGACGATGGCAAAAGTCCAGATGACCGCCGTTAAGCCGCCGATCCATTTCTGCTGTTCCGAGGTCCGGCCGCGGAAACTCAGCCCAATGGCGCTTAACCCCATCAGGG
>JAGRBF010000002.1 GCA_020434205.1 Calditrichota bacterium
ACTTCTTCGGGGGACATTCGCAGGACCTTGCGAAAAAGGGGCTCGCTACCCAGCCTTCCCAGCAGGTAGTTCACCATGGCCCCGGCAATGTTTCCCAATGAGGCCCACAACAACAATTGCCAGGGGTCCATCCCCTGGCCCAACAGGTAAATCAGCAGCGGTTCGGAACCGATAGGCAAAATGGTGGCGGCCAGGAAACTGTTGCTGAACAGGGCCCAAATGCTTCCGGCAGGCATCACAACAGGGTCAGCAGGTAACCCAGCAAGGCCCCGCCCACGATAATCCAGGCCGGATTGATCTTTTTGCCGGAAAACACCACCCCGGCGGCCAGCAGGGCAATCAGCGCCGCCCGCCAGTCTCCCAGCACCCCGAATCCCAGCTTCACGGTTACGGCGGCCATCAGCCCGAGGGCGCTAACGTTGACGGCGTCCAGGAATGCGGCGGTCCAGGGAGATTTGCGCAGTCGGGGAACCAGGGGATTAAGCAGAAGGACGAAAACGAAAGATGGCAAAAAGATACCGAGGGTCGCCAGGGTCGCCCCCGGCCAGCCGGCGATCAGATAGCCGATAAAGGTGGCGGTGGAGAGCACCGGTCCGGGGGTAAACTGTCCAATGGCCACCGCATCCAGCAGTTGGGTTTCGCTGAGCCACCCGAGATTATGCACCAGTTCCCCTTCCAGAAAGGCAATCAGCACATATCCGCTGCCAAAAAGAACCGCCCCAATTTTCAGGAAGGTCAGAAAAATCCCATTCAGTGAAATCGCGGCGACCCCCTTGCCGGCACCGCTCAGGACACCGGGCAGTATCCACCAGCCCCACTGCTTTTTCAGGTCTCCCCCACCCTGAAGCAATTGTTTAACGACCATCCCCAAAAGTCCCCCGCCGAGGATCAGCAGGACCTCATTTAATCCGGTGCCCAGGTTCACCACCATAACCAGGATGCCCAGGCCGATTAGCAGAGGTCCCTTCACCGCTTTCTGCCCCAATTTCCAGACCGCGGAAAGAATCACCGCGATTACCGCCGGCTTGATGCCGTAAAAAAAAGGTTCCAGGGCCGGAAGGGTTCCCCAGGTTACATACACCCAGGCCAGCAAACCGGTGCTGAGCACCGCGGGCAAAATAAAGCAGAGGCCGGCAATTACCAGACCGGGTAGCCCACCCCGATGGTAGCCGGTGTGGATGGCCATTTCTGTGGAATTGGGACCGGGAATCAGGTTGGTAGCCCCCACCAGATCGAGAAAATGTTCCCGGGACATCCATCCCCGCTTGTCGACCACTTCTTCCTGCATCATGGCAATGTGGGCGGCGGGACCGCCAAAACCGATTACCCCCAATTTGAAAAAAAGGGCGGCGATTTCTTTGAGATTTTTCATGAGACTCGCATTTTTGTAAATATTTGACCCGCCTCAATTTGAGATCTTTTGGCCGTCTTACCGGTATGTTTTAAGCCGGAACGGGATGACGAACAGAACATCCCCTAATCGACGCCCAGAAACTGCGGAGGACATGAGGTCAATATCCGGTTTTCCGGGAAAACAATCAACATGTACCCGGAGAATTAATTTAACCGTTAACCCATTGAACAATTTCTTTAAGTTTAGTATTTTAACTTAAATATGGCTGCGTCACAGGAGCCGAGAAGAAACCACCCACTTTTTTGATCAACCTTTACTTTCCGGGGAGTCGGTTATGGCCAAAGTTGTAACAATGATCCTTGCCGGCGGCCAGGGCAGCCGCCTTTTTCCTCTTACCGAACAAAGATCCAAACCGGCCGTTCCCATTGCCGGTAAATTCCGCCT
>JAGRBF010000396.1 GCA_020434205.1 Calditrichota bacterium
AGCGAAAAGCGAAAAGCATAGAGACCGTAAAGCCGCAATGCTTTGCGGCTCAATAACGAGTAGTTTCCCTACTCGCTACTCGCTACTACCGTTGCCTCAAACTGCCCTTGCCCTTCGCACAACCGTTCCCCCAGGGTTTGCCCAAAAGCAGCCAGCCGCTCAGGGTCGAAATCTGACGGGGCCAGGATCAGGCAGAGCAGATCCGTGCTCTCCTCGGAAATTGCGGTGCGCCGGGAATCGGTAATCGGGGAACCGAACGGCCCTTCCGCATCCAGCAAGGCGTAACGTCCTTCCAGGTTTACCATCCGATGGTTAAGCCCCTCGTAGGCCTCCCCGGGCCGCCCTTCCCGCAGCACAATATCGCCGGCAATTTTACCGAGGTCGTAGGCGCATATCGGCAGCATAAAATCCAGGGAACACCAGTTGATTACGTCCACGGCGCTGTTGACCTGATGAAAACCCTTGTCCTTGAGGGCCCGTCGCAGCAGGGCCTCCGAGGATGGGCGGTGATTGGTCGGCTCAATCCCGATAGACCGGAACAACTGCCGGGCCGCCTGCACGCCCGGAAACTCGGAAATGGGCTGCTCGCCGTGCTGTTCCCGGCAGCGCGCCGCCAGGGCATTCAGGGCCCGGTAGGGACCATCCTCCCGGGTTACCCGGGTGCCGGTTACCCGGATTACGGATAACTTCAGGGGAAGGTGGATGGAAATCATAGCGGACCTCGCGCCGGCAGGCCGTGGGGGAGAATTTTGCTTTTACTTTGCCGGAAATAGGGGATCATTTCATTTCAAGATAAGGACAAGCAGCGCCAAATGCTCTGATTTTGTCCATTGTTTCAAAGAAACGGAGGGAACATGAAAGCTGCTTTTGGGGCCTGATCAACTGCGCTGTCGACCTACCTCGCAAAGAACCATCAATCGTGAGTGGAACGGATAGCGGGCAATGAAAAGACAAATCCCCAAAACTCTTCGCGATGTCGCGGTAATCAATTGAAAATGGGTTTTAGTAAAGGTTGATCAGCCCTCAAAACAGGCCAGCACCGCTTCGGTATCGCTGAGGTCCTCCAACAAAACGTCCGGCTTTTCGGCTGCCAGGGTAGCGGCGTTGTAATGCCCCGTCGCCACCGCCAGGGTGCGGTAGCCGTTAACCCGGCCGCATTCGATGTCGCGCGGGGTGTCCCCAATAACCCAGACGTCCCCGGGCCGGTAAACCACCCCGTAAAAAGCCTCGGCGCGCTGCACCGCTACGGGCGGGAGGAGGTTGCGGTCCATGGCGTCATCCCCGAATCCCCCCACCGGAAAGGGACGCCAGAGATCCACCGGCGATAATTTGATCTGCGCCCCGCTGGCGATATTCCCGGTCAGCAGGGCCGGATGCAGGTCTTCCCGCTTGCCAACCGCCGCCAACAATGGATAAATCCCGGGCATCACCTCGATATGATGGTTGTCGCTGAGCAGATGGGCCAGATGATCGCGATATCTTTTGACCACCGCATCGATCTGCTCCTCAAAAGGCGGTTGGGCAACCCGGTAACGCTCGATCAGGTTGTGGATAATCAGGCGATCGGTAGAGCCGGCAAAATCGGTAATCGAGGCCTCAAAGGGGGTTTCAAAGATTTCCGAGAGGGCGGCCAGCATGGCTTTCTGACCCATTCCGCCGCTGAGAATGAGGGTGCCGTCGATGTCGAAAAGCAGCAGTTTGTTGGCTGGCATATATGATAGGTGATGAGTGATTGTTGGATTGTTAGATGGTTTTTCTGCTAAGTCGAACAGCGAACAGCGAACAGCGAACAGCGAACAGCGAACAGCGAACATCGCTCATCGCAAATACCCCATTCGCCGCAGCTGGGCCTCCTGCTTGCGCCAGTCCGCGGAAACCTTCACGAAAAGCTCCAGAAAAATGGGACGGTCCAGAAAAACCTCGATTTCCTGACGGGCCAGTTGCCCCACCTTCTTGAGGGCCTGACCCTTTTTCCCGATGATGATCGACTTCTGGGAATCCCGTTCGATAAAAATCACCGCCCGAACGTAAACTTTCCCGTTTTCCCGTTCCTTGAATTCCTCGATATCCACGTGGGTGGCGTAGGGAACTTCCTGGCCGTAGAACTTGAAGATTTTCTCGCGGATAATCTCCGCCACAAAAAAACGCTCCTGCTGATCGGTGATGTAATCGCTGGGGTAATACGGCGGACCCTGGGGCAGGTTTTTCACCACTTCCCGCAGCAGTTGGTCGACCCCGTCGTTTTTTTCCGCGGAAAGGGGAATAATGGTTCGGAAGGGATAAAGTTTGCCGAAGGTTTCGATGAGGGGCAATAATTTGCGCCGGTCGATCAGGTCGATTTTGTTGAAGCCCAGAATCACCGGGCAGGCGACCGGCTTCAGCATGGCCTGGATATCCGCCTCGGCCGGCAGTTTGTCCGCGCAATCCACCAGGTAAAGGATCAGATCGGCGTCCTTGATGGCGGATTGCACCTGGCGCATCATGGCTTCCTGCAGGTTGTAACGCGGATTGATCAGCCCCGGGGTGTCCATAAAAATGGCCTGGGCGCCGGGCTCGTTGTGGATGCCGATCACGTTCCGGCGGGTGGTCTGGGGCTTGCGGGTTACAATGGACAATTTGTATTGCAGCAGTTGATTCAATAGGGTGGACTTCCCGGCATTGGGTTTGCCGATTACCGCAATATAGCCGGAGCGGAAATCGCCGGGCAGGGGAGAGGGAATTTCTGTCATAAGTTTTTCTCGGTCTTGAGACGGTTTGTGCGGGATCGCTTATCCCGGTCTTTGTGCCTTAGCTGGCCGCCTTGTGAAGGTTGGACAATCCCTCCAGCAGCGGGCGAAGCACCTCGGCTTTGGTGTTGTCGAAAATGTTCTCCACTGCTCGCTCCAGAATCATGTTGGAGCGCCCGACCAGAACGTATCCGAAAGGGTGAACCCCGTTGATGGCCTGCTCGATCTTGTCAATTTTGAGCCAGTTCAGCTGATCCTTGCGGTCTACCTCCACGCTGTAGCGATCGTCAAAAACCGGGCGCATTCTTTCCCGCCGTTCCGGGACAATCTCCAGATCGCGGATGGAAGCATTGTCCAGGATGCTGAAGGCGAATTGGGATTTTCCGCGCATGGAAACCCCGATGTAATACAGCCGTTTACCTTCGCTTTTGTCCGTGGTAATGGATACCGAAAATTCCTGTCCCTTGTAGGTGCCCACCAGACGTGGCCGGACCGCGAATCCCCGGCGGATCACCTTGCCGTTAACCTCATCCACCAATTCCAGGAAATTGTGGTGAATGGCGTCGAAGTTGATTTTGCGAAGCCCCAGCATCACCAGCAGGAGCAGCAAAAAAACAGTAAGGACAATGGCCACGATCCAAAGAATACTCATACCCGCTTTTCCCTTTCAGGTTGGTTTGCCGGGGAACAGATATTCATTGCCCGAATCCGTAAAAGGTCATCATTTTCCTCAAATTAAGCCAGAAAAACCGGGAGTGGGATAAAGCAGAGGAAAAAGATGAGAATACAAAGGAGCCCCAGAATCAAACGCCCCCGGCTCAAGGACCGGTTGTCGTTCAGGGTGGGGGGATGCCCGAGTCCGATTACCAGCAGCAGCACCATCCACAGCACCCAGATCAGCCCGTTGCTGCCGTGCTGCAGGTAGAGATAGATGCTCAGACCCACCAGGCCGCTGTAGCTGAGCAGGCTTACCGCCAGGGAACGCCGCCCCATAATGGCGTAAATGACGTGGCCGCCGTCCAGCTGACCAATCAGAAAGAGGTTCATGGCGGTCACGAAAAAACCCACCCACCCGGCAAAAAGCAGGGGGAAATGGTAGATCTCGTTCATGGGCACCAGCCCGGCCCCGGCATAATTGTTAAAGAGGTCGAACAGCAGGGAGCCGCCCAGGGTTAATCCGCCGGCGCTGCCGGACCAGGGGTGAACTTTCTCCACCGTCTGAATGACCTCCTGCAATCCGTCGATTTGTGCATAACCGATCCACAGGACGATCAGCGCGGCGACAAATCCGGCCAGGGGACCGGCCACCGCCACGTCCATCAGGGCATTGCGGTGGGGCATGCGGGAGCGGATTTTGATGAAAGCGCCCATGGTGCCGAAGTGGAAAAGTCCCCAGATCGGCACCGGAATATAGAACGGCCAGGAAACGTCCATCCCGTGATAGCGGGCGGCAAAAAAGTGCCCCATCTCGTGGCAGGTCAGAATGAAGAGCACCGCGGCGGCATAGGGCCAGCCCTGCCAGACGTCGAACATTTCCCAGGTGGAATGGGGAATGCTGCTGCTGGTGTTAAAATCTCCCACCATCATGGTGGAAAAAATGGTGGCGGCAAAAAGAAGCAGGTTTAAACGGGGAATCGGCCAGAGCGGTCTCTCGATAAACGGCGGCGGTTCAAAAGAAACATGGGTCTGAGACATAAAGAAACACTTTTCCGGTTAAGTCTGGTCAAACATACGAAAAGGCGTTTCATATCTCAACAGGATTGATGGTTATTCGCCTATGCCTTTCGCCCCCTCGCCCTTTCGCCCCCTCGCCCCCTCGCCCTTTCGCCCCCTCGCC
>JAGRBF010000397.1 GCA_020434205.1 Calditrichota bacterium
GCCATCGGAGGGATGATGTTCTTCAGCTCTTTCCGGAAAGAACCGGAGTCCCGCACCCCGCCACCGCGGGCCAGGCTGGTGCAAACCATCGTGGTAAATCTCGACGAGGTGGTGCCCAACCTGGAGGCTTTCGGACGCCTGCGCTCCGCCCAGCCGGTGGTGCTGACCTCCGAAGTAGCGGGCATTCTGCAGGCCGGCAAAGTTCCCTTTCAGCCCGGGCAGTCCTTCCGGCGCGGCGATTTGCTGCTGCGCATCGACGATCGCCAGGCGCGCAACGATCTCAACAGCGCCAAAAGCGATCTGCTGACCGCCATGGCCCAGGTGCTCCCGGAAATCAAGGTCGATTTTCCCGCCGAATTCCCCACCTGGGAGAAATACTTCAACAGCATCACCTTCGACAAAAGCCTGCCGGAATTGCCGGCGGCCGGCAATCAGAAGATCAAGCTGTTCCTGGCGCGCTTCAACGTTTATCGCCTTTACTACGCAGTGCGCAATCAGGAAGTGCGTCTCCAGAAGCACGCTTTTTACGCCCCCTTCGACGGGGCCATCGTCAGCACCAATCTGCGGGTGGGCGCCAGCGCGGGCAGTAACACCCGCCTGGGAGAGATTATCAACATGGAGGAGCTGGAGGTGGAAGTGCCCATCGAAGCGCGCGAGCTTTCCTGGGTGGATCGCAACCGTGAGGTGCACTTCAGCGCCAATGAGGTAACCGGCAGCTGGACCGGGAAGGTTAAGCGGGTCGGTTCCGCCCTCGATCCCCAAACCCAAACCCTCTCCCTTTTTCTGAGCGTTAAAAACGGCGCCCAAAGCGGCCTTTACGAAGGGGTTTTCCTGAAGTCCCGGATCCCCGGGAAGCCGGTGCAAAAAGGCTTCCGGGTTCCCAATCGCGCCATTTACGAGGATCGTTTCGTCTATCGCATCAAAAACGGGCGCCTGGACTATCGGGAAGTGGGCATCGCGGTGCGGGAAGCGGAATCGGTGGTGATTGACGAAGGGCTGGCCGAGGGCGACACCCTGGTGGTGGAACCGATGCAGGGCGTTGCCCCGGGAATGCTGGCCAAATCCCAAAGTCTGCAAATTTCCGGGAGGAAAAACTGATGAGAAGCATCATTGCCTATTTTATCCGCTATCCGGTGTGGACCAACGTCCTGATGGGGGGGACCCTGCTGTTCGGCATCATGTCCATGCTGGCCATGAAGTCCTCCTTCTTCCCGGAGCGGGAACCGCGCATTATTACCGTTATGGTGCCCTTTCCCGGGGCTTCCCCCGAGGAAGTCGAGGAAGGGGTGATCCTCAAAATTGAGGAAAATCTGGACGGTCTGGAAGGGATCGAGCGCATTATTTCCACCGCCAGCGAAAACGTCGGCAACGTGACCGTGGAGATTCTGGAAGGTTACGAGCTGGATGACGTGCTCACCGAGGTGAAAAACGCGGTGGACCGGATCAGCTCCTTCCCGGTGGATGCGGAGCGCCCGGTGGTGTCCCTGCAAAAATTCCGCAGCCGTTCGGTTTCCATGGTCCTGCACGGCAAGGCCGACCTCTACAACCTCAAGTTCATCGCCGAAAACCTGCGGGACGAATTGCTGATCCACCCCATGATCTCCCAGGTGGTGATCGACGGGGTGCCGGCCCTGGAATTCTCCATTGAGGTCTCCGAGGCCAATCTGCGCCGCTACGGACTGTCCTTCTCGGAAATCGCCAACGCGGTGCGCGCTTTCAACGTCAATATTTCCGGGGGGAAGTTCGAAACCCGGGATGAAGAAATCCTCATTCGCGCCTACGGCCGCAATTATTTTGCCCGCGAGCTGGAAAATATCCCGGTGCGCGGGGATCAGGGCGGAACCATCATTTTCCTGAAGGATATCGCCACCATCCGGGAGCGCTGGGAGGATTCCCCGGAACGAACCTATTACAACGGCAGTCCCGCTATCGTCCTGACCGTCAACCACACCCTGGACGAGGACATTCTGGATGTCCGCCAGGCCACCCTGGAGGTGATGGAGGCCTTCAACGACCGCAACGAAGAGGTGAAGGTCACCATCCTTAACGATCAGACCGTCCCCCTGCGCCAGCGCCTGGATCTGCTGGTGGAAAACGGTATTCTGGGTCTGCTCCTGGTGCTGGTGGTGCTGGGCTTTTTTATGAACCTGCGGGTGAGCTTCTGGTGCGCCCTGGGGATCCCCATTTCCTTCGCCGGGATGTTCCTGGTGGCCAAGTTTGTGGGCATCACCGTCAACGTCATTTCCCTGTTCGGGATGATCATCGTGGTGGGGATTCTGGTAGACGACGCCATTGTGGTGGCCGAAAAGGTCTATTACTATTACGAGCGCGGCATGCCGGCCCTCAAGGCGGCGGTAACCGGGACCATGGAAGTTCTGGTGCCGGTGTTTACCTCCATCGCCACCACCGTGGTGGCCTTTATGCCCTTTTTCTTCCTGCTGGGGCCCATGGATTTTATCTGGCAGATGGCCCTGGTGGTAATCTCCTCGCTGATCTTTTCCCTGATCGAGGCTTTCCTGATTCTGCCCGCCCACCTGGCCCACTCCAAAGCGCTGGACGCCAACCGCAATATTCCGCCGCTGCGGCAGAAAATTGAAAATATCATTCACATCATGACCAACACGGTCTATGCCCGGACCCTCAAACTGGCCCTGGATTACAAATGGGTGACGGTAACGGTGCCCATCGTCGGGGTTTTTCTGGTGATCGGGATGCTGCGCGGCGGCATCATCGGCTTTACCCAGTTTCCCTACATCGACCGCGACGAGCTGATTGTCAGCGTGGCGCTGGTAAACGGCCGCCAGGAAGCGGTAACCGATTCGGTGCTGCAGACCATCGAAAAGAAGGTCTGGGAAGTCAATGAAGAGTTTAAGGCCGGTCGTCCCGACTCTCTGGACGTGGTAGAAGCGGTGATCCGCCAACTGGGCACCAGCCAGATCGGGGAGAGCGGCAGCCATACCGGACAGGTTCAGATCCAATTGCTCAACGGCGAAGTCCGCGATATGGACAGCTTTATCATCGCCAACCGCATTCGCGAAAAAGTGGGGACCATCCCCGAAGCGCAGAAGACCTCCTTCGCACCGAACAGCTTTTTCGGCAAGGAAATTTCGGTCAGTTTCCTGGGACAGGATATCAACCAGCTGAACCGGGCCCGCGATCTGCTGCTGGCCGAAATGGAAAACATGCCCAACGTCAAGGACATCACGGACTCCAACCAGGAAGGGCGGCGTGAACTCAATATCCGCCTCAAACCCCGGGCCTATGCGCTGGGACTCACCCTCCAGGATGTTGCCGGGCAGGTGCGGCAGGGTTTCTTCGGGCAGGAAGTGCAGCGCATTCAACGCGGCCGGGATGAGATCCGGGTGTGGGTGCGCTACCGCGAAGACGACCGCTCCGCCCTCGGATTCCTCAACCAGATGCGCATTCGCACCCCGGACGGG
>JAGRBF010000398.1 GCA_020434205.1 Calditrichota bacterium
TAGATGATTGTCAACACGCCCTAATTGAGCTTGATAATCTGCCCGCGGTTCAGCTTGAGAACCGTGAGGCTGCTGTTCACCCGCGGGGTGCTGGAAAACTGGATGCTCTGCAGGATGCCCTGGAAGAAATCGGAACGCTCCAGGCGATCGCGCATGTCCTGACGGTTGATCCCGGCGCTGTAATTGGACAACCACCACTTCATAATATCGTAGCCGAGGATATGGAAGGCTTCCGGGGAAACCTGCATGGCGGTCCGGAAACGGTTGGTAAACAGGCGCAGACGGGAGGAGTTGGGATCGTAATAGCTGGCGGTTGTGTATATCATTCCCTCCAGATAGGTGCGGTATTTGCGCAATTCGTCCGAATCGTTCCACCCTTCGTTACCCAGCAGAACCGTCTCAATATTGTTGAAGGCCAGTTGCGGGGCCATGTACTGGATGTATTCCGAGGAGCGGATAATCACCAGCAGGGCATCGATGCCTTTGGCGGTGACGTCGGTGGAATCGATCCGCCCGTTGCGACGCATCGGTTCGAACTTGTCTTCGAGATATTTCTGATAAGCGGCCTGAATCTCGTTTTCCCCCACCTCGGGGCGGGCCTCCAAAAGAGAATCCTTGAAGGCCAGGAAAATCCCTTCCCGCCAGATAGCCCGGAACTGCCGGGTAAAGTCCTGGGCGTCCTCGTAATACCATTGGAGGGACACCACCGAACCGCCTTTTCCCTCCACCTCGCCGGTAAAACTCTTCACAAAACTCTCCCCATAGGCGTTTACGGGAGCCAGGATGGCGATTTTTTTACTGTTGAGCTCCCCACTGGCGTAGTCGGCCAGAAATTTCCCTTTGGTGCGGGCATCCGGGTTGATCTGAAAGGCAAAGCGGCTTAAATCCGTCAGGCCGGTCTGAGAACTCAACGGCACCACGTAGGGACGCTGCTCGTAGTTGGAGAGCAATGCCAGACTGGCGGCATGGTCGGGATCTACCGGACCGATCATGCCCAGCGGATTGAGGGTCTGGATCTCTTCCTTGGCGGTGGTAAGCGCTCCGATTACGGTGGGATCATACTCTACGGTACGCAGGTTGATGGGATCGTTGGGATTGCTGCTGCGGAATTCCTGCAGGGCGTATTGCATGCCCATTTCCAGATCGTCGGCAATGCCCCGGTCTTCTCCCTGGGCGGCTTTGAGGAAAATCAGCCCGGCGCCGTTGCCGCTGCTGCCGGTGCTGCCGGAACCTTCGGCGCCGAGCATTTCACGGGCTTTCTGGACGATGGGATGATTGGGCTGTTCCTGGGTAAGCCGGCGCAGCAAACTGCGGGCGCGATTGGAATCCCCGTCCTGGTCCAGCCTGGCCGCCAGGGCAACGGTGGCAATGGGGCCGAACTGCCCGTCCGGGTAATTGCGGCGGATGGTTTCCACCTCCCGCCGGTCCATAAAGTGGATCATAGTCCGGAAACTGTAGTCGCTATCCATTTCCACCAGGCG
The DNA here is from genome assembly GCA_020434205.1 of Calditrichota bacterium. Lineage (GTDB taxonomy): Bacteria > Calditrichota > Calditrichia > RBG-13-44-9 > J075 > JAGRBF01. The sequence continues at coordinate 1,482 of JAGRBF010000398.1, forward strand.
GCGATCCCGGCTGTTGTTGACCACCCACTGCCACTGGGCTACCGCCTCGGTGTAATTTCCCGCCTTAAACATGGCGTTCCCCAGCAGGTGGTACATATCGTCCAGGTATTCGCTGTCCGGGTGTTTGCTGAAGAAATTTTTGCAGACGTATTCCGCCCGGGTATAGTCGCCGATTTTATAGTAGGCCTTGGCCAGCATGAGGCGGGTAGCGGTAGCCAACTGCCCGTTGGGATATTCCTGAAGAAGCCGGAGAAAGGTGGTTTGCGCCTCCTCGAAGCGACCCGTTTGGTATAACTTCAGACCGTTGTCAAAAATATCCCGTTCTCCCAGGCCCTGGGCAAACAGGGAGGCGGATAACAAGGTGGCGATCAAAAAGGTGTAGAAGCGCTTCAAAAGGCTCTCCTTGTGAACTGGTAAATCAATTGGGGCGATTGGTTTAGCAACCCGGCTTCGGATGTGAATTTTCGGCCCCAAAATATACGGGACCGGGGTATGAATGTCAACGCTTTACCCATAGCCCGTTTTTTTGAAAAACACTTTGGGTTTTTCCTCCGGCAAGAGCACATTTTCGGGAAATTACCACTCAATCAGAAAAAAATCAGGAGAATCGCCCATGCGCCTCATGTCAGGCCTTCTGTTTATGTTGTTCATTTCCGGAAATGTCCTGGCGCAGTATGCCAGCCGGGAGGGGGTGCGCACCTTCAATCACTTTCTCGAGGATGCCGCCCGCAGTGAGGATTTTTATCTGGAGGGCCAATTTGCCTTTGCCGACTACGATTACGCCAATGTGGTCAACCTCGGGGCACAGGGTGGCTACCCCATTTCCGAGCGCTTTGAGATCGGCGGGGACTGGCGATTTGTGAATATTAATCCGGAAGTTGTCGACGGCAGCTCCGGGATGAGCGACCTGACCGCGGTGGGGAAATATTTCCTGCCCTATGGCGACAATATTTTCGCCACCGGGGGCTTCCTGACCCTCCCCGTCGGCAGCGAGGAGATCGGGGCCGGCAATTTTAACCTGGGCTTTTTTGGCACCGGGCGTTTTCCCGTTACCCCCAATATGGTGATCTCGGCCAACGCCACCCTGGGCTTTTACGAGCGGGGCAACGGCCGCGATGCTTCGCTGGGACTGGCCGGCTCCCTCATTTTTGCCGCCAACGCCAAAACCCACCTGCTCGGGGAGCTTAATTTCGAAACGGAAGGCAATTTCGCCCAGTTGCTGGGGGGTGTGGACCACAAACTAACCCCAACCGGACATCTCCGGGCGGCCCTGGGTATCGGCCTGGATAACGGCGCCCCGGATATTGCCCTGTTGATCGGATTTTTGAATTTCTTTTAAAAACCAACCGGCCCTGTGGGGCCGGTTGGTAAGAGCGGGTTCTGTAAGGGCGGGTTTAAAACCCGCCCCAAAGAAAGGACCTTATTCCACGGTTACGCTTTTGGCCAGGTTGCGCGGCTGGTCCACGTTGCAGCCCCGCAGAACCGCGATGTGATAGGCCAGCAACTGCAGCGGCACAATGGAAATAATCGGCTGCAGGAAATTGAGGGTGGTGGGAATGGGAATGGTGTAATCCACCATATCCTTGAGCTTCTCGTCATCCTCGGAAACCACCGCAATGACCCGCCCTTTGCGCGCCTTTACTTCCTGAATATTGCTGAGCACCTTGTCGTAGGTGCTGTCCTTGGTGGCGATCACCACCACCGGCATATCCTCGTCGATCAGGGCGATGGGGCCGTGCTTCATTTCCGCGGCGGGATAACCCTCGGCGTGGATGTAGGAAATTTCCTTCAGCTTGAGGGCGCCTTCCAGGGCCACCGGGTAATTGTAACCCCGTCCCAGGTAGAGGAAGTTGTTTTTATCTTTGAACTCCGCGGCGATCTTGCGCACGATGGCGTCGCTCTGGAGAGCCTGCTCCACCTTTTTGGGCAGGGCTTTCATTTCCTGGATAATGCGGCGCCCCTGATCGGCCGACATGGTTTTGGTGCGGGCAATCATTACCGTCAGGAGGGCCAGAGCGGTTACCTGGGAGGTAAAGGCTTTGGTCGAGGCCACCCCGATTTCCGGGCCGGCGTGGATGTAGGTTCCGCCGTGGGTTTCCCGGGCGATGGTGGACCCCACCCCGTTTACCACCCCCATTACCGTTGCCCCTTTGCGTTTGGCTTCCCGCAGGGCGGCCAGGGTATCGGCGGTTTCCCCGGACTGGCTGATCACAATCACCAGGTTATCGTCGTTGATGATGGGATCGC
>JAGRBF010000040.1 GCA_020434205.1 Calditrichota bacterium
ACTTCTGTTGCGCAACAATTGACCAAAAGCCTTTTAGTAGACTGTCAATTATAGTAAGTCCTGTTCGTCATCCCGGCAATCTTTAGGCCAGGATCCATCGGGACGTTGGGTATGTACCCCGGCCCAAAAGCATACCGGGGTGACGGTTAAGTGGTCCCAACCAGACCAAGCATGATTGACGGTCCACTAGTTTCTGCAATTCAAAAGAAGTATAGGCCGCTTACCTGAATGCCGGCTGAAAGGCGGGAAAAATCCTGGATTTTATTGTGATTCGGCATGTGGGCGCTGCCGGTGCAACGCCCAAATAAGGAGAATTATTGAGGAGGTTGGTCAGCACAGCGGGAAATCAACGAGAAAGGGGCAATTTGACGCTCACTTCGGTGCCCTGCCCCTCCCGGCTTTCGATCCGCAGGTCCCCGTGGTGGGCGGAAGCGATCCAGCGACAAATGGAAAGCCCCAGGCCGCTGCCCTCTCCCCGGGTTTCTCCGCGGTAAAAGCGGTCGAAAACATGAGGCAGATTTTCTGCGGAAATCCCGGTTCCGGTATCGCTTACGCTCAGGCAGGCCATTTGCCCATCGCGCTTCAGGCGGAGGGTAATGCATCCTTCCCGGGTGTGTTTTCGGGCATTTTCCAGGAGGTTGAGGAGCATGCGGGAGAGCAGGGCGGCATCCCCTTCCAGCTCCAGCTTTTCCGCCTCCACCACAATTTCCACCGCTTTTTCGTCCACCATAATGGCCAGATCCTCACCGAGGTCCCGGACCAGCTGGTCCATTCGGATTTTTTCGAAGCGCAGGGGGTATTGATGGTTATCCGAGCGGGCCAGGAGCAGGAGATCATCGACCATTTTTTTCATGGAGCGGGTGCGATTGAGGGCCCGGGCCACGGTTTCCTGCAGATTTTCGGGCAGTTGTTCATCCTGGTAGAGCAGCTCCAGCTCCCCTCGCTGCACCGCCAGGGGGGTGCGCAATTCGTGGGCGGCATCCTGGGTAAAACGGCGGATGCTGATGAGCGCTTCCCCGATTTTTTTGATCATGTCGTTGAGGGTTGCCACCAGGACGCCGAACTCGTCCCTTCCCTGATAAGAAATACGCGAGCGATGCAGGTTTTGAGAGGTTATGCCCTCACTTTCCCGGGCCACCTTCACCACCGGTTTCATAACCAGGCGGGCCAGCACCTGGCCGGCCAGCAGGGACAGGAAAATCACAATTGGAATGCCCAGCAAAGCGGTAAAGGGATATTCGCGAAGAAGCTGGGGAAGGCGGGGGTTGGCAACTCCGGTCAGGATTTTGCCCCAGGCGGTCCCGACGGTGTGAATGCGGTAGGGATTTTCCTCCAGGAGCACTTCATCGAATCCGTCCGGGAGAGCGAGGATCTCCCGCGGGAGGCGCAGCTCGATATTGGGCAGAGCGCCTTCCCCGAAAATCCGCAGACCGGAGGGCGTCTCCAGCACAAATACCACAAACAGGCCTTTGCCACCGTGATTCTGCTGAATTTCCTGGATGAGGGTCCGGCGGGCTTCGGTTTGTTTCTGTTGATCCTTACTGAGCAAACCGCTCTCGATTCCGGCCGCCAGGCGGGCGCTTTCCGCGGTCAACAATTCCAACTGGCGGTCGCGCTCCAGGGTCACCTCCCGCTGAAGCAGGGCGGCAGCGGCGGCCAGCAGCAGGAGCAAGGTTCCCAGCATAACCGCGGCGATCATCAGAGAAAGCCGGGTGCGAATGGTCATGCTCATTCTTCCGGCTTCCGGATCATATATCCCCCATTGCGAACGGTGACGATAACCGCGGGCTCGCCCTCCAGCTCGATTTTTTTGCGCAACCTGCGGATGTAGACTTCAATAATATTTTCGTCGCTGTTGAACTGATAATCCCAGACGTGATCGGCGATCATGCCCTTGCTGAGCAGGCGGCCGCAATTGCTGAGCAGGAAGTGCAGAACCGCATATTCGCGGGTGGTGAGGGGGATTTCCCGCTCTGCCACCCACAGCACCCGGGAAGCGGTGTCCAGGCGGAGATGGCGGTGGACCAGCAGGGTCGATTTTTGGGGTGAATTGCGCCGCAGCAAGGCCCGGATCCGGGCGCGCAGCTCGGCGACGGCAAAGGGTTTGGTGAGATAATCGTCCGCTCCGGCATCCAGGCCTTTTACCCGGTCTCCCACCTCCCCCCGGGCGGTCAGCATCAGCACCGGGACGTCCCAGCCTTCGGCGCGCAGGCGTTTGAGCAGGGCAAAACCGTCCCGGCCGGGCAACTGCACGTCCAGGATCAATAGGTCATAACTTTCCTCGAAGCAATGGGGCCAGGCGGCTTCGGCCGAGACAAAAGGATCCACGGCATAACCGTCCTCCCGGAGCGCCCTGCTCACGAAATCGGCGATATCCGGGTCGTCTTCGATCAAAAGAATTCGCATCAATTTACCTGAAAAAAGGTGATGATGATTCTCGGGTTACGGTTTCCGGGCAGAGCAGCGACCCAACGGTCTTCAGATAAAACCCGATGCATAATTGTATAGCTGTGATATTTTAACAAAGTAAGGGGTATGAATTCTTGTCGGGCTTCAAATTACCAATAATTAGACTTTTCTAATGTTTGAGGTTGGAAAAAACAGCGGGTTTGTTACGCGCTCCCCCGATAGTGGCCGCCGTCAATTTTCCAAAATTTTCCCCTGCGGGGTATCGGACTTACTAAATATCATTTTTTTCACGCATTTTCTTTCATTTTTGACGCAAAAAAAATCACAAGCTGCCGGATTTTATTTGATCCCGGATACACATTGTGGCAGCCATCATAGAATTCTGAGGCCAACTGACTATCTTTCCCCTGTTAATTGCAAAGGCGGGGGATTCCCTGAGAGTTTGCCCTGCAAATCCTGCTCATCACTGGCAGAGCACGACCGACAATTAGCTGCAAAACACGGATACGAAGGCGATTGAACAACCGGAGGATTACCTAATGCCACACCGGCATCTTAAGCTTTTCATACTTCTGGGGTGGGCCCTCATTTTCAACCTTTCCGCACAAACCACTTATACATGGTTTGGCGGCACCGGCAACTGGAACAGCAGCGGCAACTGGTCGCCCAATGGCATTCCGGGTTCCGCGGATTTGGCGCAAATTACCGTGGGGACGGTAATCGTGGACAGCGATGTTACGGTGGACAGCGTTTCCCTTGCCGGCGGTATTCTGCAGCGCGACAACAAGCTGACGGTATTGACCGGGTTGACCTGGACGGGCGGCGACGTCACCGGCACGGACACTCTGGACATCCAGCCCGGCGCCATGCTGCATTTCTCGGGCAACGTCATCAAGGACATTTTTAACGGGGTGATCATCAATCGCGGTTTTACCCTGTGGGACGGCACCGGCGGTGGCGACAACGGCCGCATCAACTTCCGCAACGAAGCGATTTTCATCAACGCCAGCGGGGCGCTCTTCGAGGTAACCGGCAATGCCCTGCTGGACTATGTGCAACTGGATCAGGGCGGATTTTTCCGCAACTTCGGGACCCTCACCAAATCCGGCGGAGTCGGGGAAACCAATATCGACCCCACCTTTTACAATACCGGAACCGTTAATGTGGAATCCGGCTGGATCCGCTTCGAACGGGGCGATTCCACCAACAACAGCACCGGGACCTTCAATGTGGATTCCGGGACTTTTATCGAATTGTCGGAACGCCTTTTCAATTTCGACGGGGCAACCATCACCGGAGCCGGGGAAGTGCGGCTGCTGGATGCCGATCTCATCCTGAACGGCACGGGTCTGACCATCCCCTCCACCGGAAATCTGGCCATCACCAACGTGCTCAGCAGCGTAACCGGCAGCGGCCCGCTCACCAACAACGGCAATATTTTCTGGCAAAACGGGGTGATCCAGGGCAGCGGGTCCTTCACCAACAACCAGACCATTACCCTGCAGACCACCAACACCAAATTTTTGAATGCCCGGGACCTGAACAACCAGGGAACCGTGAGCTGGGAGGCCGGGCAATTTCAGCTGGCCGGCGGGGTCACCGTTACCAATGGCGCCAGCGGCACCATCAGCATCACCAACGGCACCACCCTCGCACCGGCCGACGCCCAGGGGGGCGACCTGGTCAATAACGGCACCATCGTCAAGGCGGCTTCGGCAACCGGGGGATCGACCTTCAACGTGCCGTTTACCAACAACGGGACGGTGCGGGTAAGCGCTCAATCGCTGGCTATCATTGAGGCTTCCACCAGTAATTCTCCGGCTGCTTACAAAACCGCCAGCGGGGCCACCACCACTTTCTCCAACGCCCTGCATACCGTCAACGGGGCCACTTTCGACAGCACCGGGACCGCCTTTTTCTCCAGCGACACCCTGCTGGTTACCGGCTCGGGAATGACCATTAATTCCCCGGCGACCTTCCAGCTGACCGCCGGGCGGGTTCTGGGCAAAGGCAACATCCAGGTCGACGGGACCCTGACCTGGCTCAATGCCCAGTTGGAAGATTCGGGAACGGTGGACATCAACGGCACCATGAATGTCACCTCCAACACCTTCCTGCGCAACTTCGCCTGGACCATCACCAATAACGGGACGGTTAACTGGAACAGTTCCGCGGATATGCAACTGTATGAAAACGCCACCTTCGTGAACAATCCGGGCGGGGTTTTCAACATCAACCAATCGGTTTTTTTCGACAGCCGCGTTCCGGACGGGGGCAATTTCATCAACAAAGGCACGCTGACCCGCACCGGCAGCGGAGAGACCGTTTTCGACGTCACCCTCACCAATATCGGCACCATTCAGGTTAACCAGGGCAACCTGGATATTCAGATCACCGTTCCCGCGGGGCTGAAGGGCACCGTCAACGTCGCCTCGGGGGCCACCGCGGAGTTATCCACCAACAGCCACGTGCTGGACAGCCTCACCGTTACCGGCAGCGGCGGTTTCCTGGACATTAATAATGTGGCCGTCAACGTGGCCAGCCAGGGCATGAACATCGCCAGCGGGGGCGGGGTGGATTTGCGCGGCTCCAGCGGTTCCCTGGTGGTGGGCGGTCCGGTGGATGTGGACGGCACCTTCGATTTCCGTCGCGGCACCATTAGCGGCAGCGGGGCATTCCAGGTGGACGGCAGCCTGTTACTCAGCACTGTCGATCTGAAGACCCTGAACGGCAAAAGTGTAACCTTAAACGGAACGGCCACCTGGACCGGCGGGATTTTCCGGCTCACCAACAATGCCACCCTGGCAATCGGCAGCACCGGGATTTTTGACGTGCAAACCGACAACACCGTGGACGATCTGAGCGGCAGCAACGTTATTACCAACGCCGGGATTTTCCGGAAAACCGCGGGTTCCGGCACTTCGACCATCGAGCCGGACATCACCAACACCGGCACCATCAGCGCGGAAGCGGCCACGATGGCCTTTGTGGGCGCGGTAGACCACCAGGACGGCGCGGTATTCCAGGGCAGCGCCACCCTCAACATGTCCTCAGCCTCCCTCACCCTCAACGGGGACGTCAACCCCGGGACCTCCGCCGGTCAACTCAGCCTGACCGGCAACTACGCTCCCACCGCCAATTCGGCTCTGAATGTGGAAATCGGCGGCACCACCGCCGGAAGCAACCACGACCAGCTGGCGGTTTCGGGCAACGGCAGCCTGAACGGGACCTTGAACATCAGCTTTATCAACAGCTACGTGCCTTCGGTGGGGGATTCCTTTACCATTGCCACCTTCGGGGGCAGCCGCAGCGGCACCTTTGCAACGGTAAGCGGACCCACCGAGGGTGGAAACCCGGTATTCACCGTAACCTACCTGAGCGATCGCATCGTATTGGGCGTTCAGGACGCCCCCACCACCCTGGCCGCCAACGTCAAGGTTTTCCTGGAAGCGCCCTACAGCACCGGCAGCATGTCCAATCGCCTCAACAGCGCCCTACCCGCTTCCCAACCCTACAGCGGCTCGCCCTGGAATTACGCGGGCGCTGAAACCGTGGGCAGTTTCGCCTCGGATATCGTGGATTGGGTTCTGCTGGAACTGCGCACCGGAACGGGTTCCGGCACCCTGGTTGGTCGCCGGGCCGCCCTTCTGAAGAGCGACGGCACCATTGTGGACACCAGCGGCAGCGGTCAGGTGGCCTTCGGTCTGAGTCCGGGTGATTATTACGTGGTGGTGTACCACCGCAATCACGTCCCGGTGATGACCAGTGCGGTGGCCACCCTGGGGCCGGGCAGCAGCCTGTATGACTTTACCACCGCCCAAACCCAGGCTTTCGGATCTACCCCCATGGTGGATCTGGGCAGCGGGGTGTTCGGCCTGGCCGGCGGGGACGCCGATAGCGACGGGGATGTGGATAGCGACGACAAAACCGCTGTCGCCGGGGATCTCAACAACACCGGTTACCGGAGCGCGGACATCAACTTTTCGCAATTGACCACCTATGCGGACAAAATACTGGTGGTTCAGAATACCGGAAAAACCTCCCAGGTTCCGGCAGGGGCGGCCGATGCGCCCGTTGCTCCGCAAGAACACTTTTCCGCGGTAAGGGGGAACTGATGAACCTGCTCACCAAAACCTTTACCCGGACCGCATCGCAAGGACTGACCGACATGACTTTTTTCAAGAACCTGACCTTAATCCTGATTTTTGCCTCTTTGTTCCTGACCCCCGAATTCGGGCAGACCGCCACCGCCACCATCACCAACGTCGGGGTTTCGGGAGGCACCTTTTCCTTTGACATCCAACTGCAGCCCACCGATGACTGGGGCAGCAGCGGCAACAACCGGGCATTGGGGGACGCCAGCTGGGTATTCGACCTCAACACCACAGCGCTGAGCACCCCGGTGATCACCACCGCCGGTGGGCCGGTGGACAGCGATTCCGGCTACACCAATTCCATTGCGGTATCCGGCAGCAAGTTGATCGTAACCACCGAGTTCGACGGGGTGGGCAGCGGGGTTAAACTGGCCCCATCCTCTACCCACCTGCTCTACAGCGTGTCCCTGACCATTACCGATCCCTTTGCCAACTCCTCCCTGGCCTGGGATGCCCTCAACACCGGGGTTTTCAACGCCCCGGACGCCATCGTTACCGTGTCCTACTCCGGGGACGGGGATACCTCCCTGCCGGTTTCCCTGAGCACCTTTACCGCCGGGGTTTCCGAGGGCGGGGTTCTGCTGGAGTGGACCACCGAAAGTGAAGTCAACAACCAGGGTTTTGAGGTGCACCGCGCCGATAGCGAAGACGGCCCCTTTCAACTGATCGCCAGCTATTCCCAGAACCCCCTTCTGGCCGGGGCCGGGAACAGCAACGAGCAGCAGCAGTACCGTTTTTACGATGCTCTGGTGCTGGACGGGCAACGGTATTTCTACCAGATCGCCGACGTCTCCACGGACGGCCAGCGACATTTTCACGGACCGGTGGCGGTTTTTACCGGGGACGGGGCCCTGGCTTCGACCTTCGAGCTTTACCAAAATTTTCCCAATCCCTTCAACCCGG
>JAGRBF010000399.1 GCA_020434205.1 Calditrichota bacterium
CCATTTCTGATTTTGCGCATAATCGGAGTGCCTTTTCCGACCTAAGTTTGGCCATCCGGTTTCTTGATCCGCAAAAATCTGGCCCGTTCCGGAGTTAAAGCCACAGGTGTTCCCCCGAAAGTTGCCGTTTGGCAGGATCGATCCGCTAACGGATCGCGTCCGGCCGATATCATGCTTCGTTTTTGGGGATTTTCTGCTCATTAAACATAGAGGTTTGGCAATGTTGAAAAACAACATCGGACAATTGCCGGGAAGACCTGCGTCCCGTTTGGGTCTTCTCGTGTCCTTGTGGGTGATGCTGATTTTCGCCGGCGCTTGTCAGTCTGCCAAAAGACAGGTGTCGACGGAGTTGCCCGTCAATTTTAACCCGGATAACGCGGTTCTGGGGGTCCTGATGAACCCGGATAAACTCACCATCCAGATCGATACCCAAAGTAGCGGCTACTGGAATTCCCAAAATCCCGCCGACGTATTTCTAACCTTTTTTAACCAGCATTTTCCCGAAGAACTGCTGATTAAATCCCGCTTCAACCGGGTGGTGATGGCCAGTGTGGCTCAACCTACCCTGGTGAAATCGGTAACCCGCCCGGTGGACGGCAATCAGATCGAATTGCTCCTGCCGGTGGTGGGTCCCGCCTTTGAGTTCAGCAGCGGCGAGAAATGCGACTACGTGCTGATAATCGGGCGGATCAGCACCCGGGAAAGTTTCTCATCCTCCCCGTCCAGCGCGGATCTGGTGGCCAACCAACGCAACGTTTCCATAGATTTTGATTACGGGATTTGGGATAATGCGGCCGGGAAGTTAATTTTATATGGAACGGGCAGTGGGGAGCATGAGGTTAACCTGCGGGTTAACAGAGATAATTGGTTTGCTACCCCGAACCAGTTTTTTATGCAAATGACCCAGGAATCCTGGCGGAAGTGCCTGAAGTCTATCGCCGATAAGGCCATTCTGGGGACGCCTTTTGCCGGCTAAACCCGGGTCGTCATCCCGGCTGGAATCCGCGCCGGGGGCGGTTTGATACCAAGAGGGGAGGAGCGATCCTCCGAAAGAACGATGAAGTTCTCCAATATTCTCAACGGATTTGTGCTGCTGCTGGCGATAGCCCTGTCCGGCTGCGCCTCCTCCACCTTCAAAGTGATGCCGGAATACCGCAACCAGATGCCCGGCAGCAAGGCCAGCCTGGCAGTGGTGCTCAATACCGACGGCGTTGAGGTCGATAACGAATCCTCCATTCGCGAGGATTGGGGAGAGGGAGACCCCCGCCTGGTTTTTGCCGATCTGGTGGACAATCATTTTCCGATGGAAATGAAAAAATATGCTGTCTTCGCCACCGTGGAAATGGTCACCCCGCTCCTGTCCGATTCGGCAGACTGGATAAACCTGCCCCTCAAGGACCGTGTGCTTCGCCTTAAATTGCCCCGCGAGGAGTCCCGCTTTCGTTTTGCCGGCGAGGGAAGCTATTCCCACGTGTTGATGATCCACAAAATCCGCACCTTCGAATTTTACGGGAAAACCACCGGGACCGGTGGGGAAAATACCGCCCGCCGCTATCTCAAATTCGATTTCGAATACCTGCTCTGGGATAATGTCGACGGCAAAATTATCGCCTATGGATATGCCGAAGCCGAAGATCCGGTGTTCTTCCGGATGTCGCGGGACACCTGGCTGAACGCCCTGGGCGATATGGGCCAAAAAACCCTGCGCGGCACCCTCTACGGGCGGCGAAAAAATGTATATTAGGGGTGCGTCATAAGTCGCCATCACCCCTCACCGAGGAATATACCATGCCTCCCTTTCAGATCGACCCCCGAATGCACATGGGAGCGGTTACCCTGGCGGTTGCCGATCTCCTCAAGCTGAGCGCTTTTTACCAGCAAATTATCGGTTTGAAAATGCTGACGGAAAATGAGGGCGAAGTGGTGCTCGGCGTTGCTCCCGCCCGCCCTCTGGTGCGCCTCCTGGCCCGGCCCTACGGGCAGTCCTTTCCCCGGCGTCCCGGATTGTTTCACCTGGCGATTCTGGTGCCGGACCGTCCCGCTCTGGGGCAGTGGATCAACCATCTCGCCCAAAGCGGCTATCAGCTGGACGGGGCCGGGGATCACCTGGTCAGCGAAGCGCTCTATCTCTCCGATCCGGAGGGCAACGGAATCGAGATTTACGCAGATCGTCCCCGGGAGAGCTGGCCCTACCGGGACGGCAAACTGCTTATGGATACCCTGGCGGTGGACATCCCCGCCCTGCAGCAGGTGGCCCGCAGCGAGCCCTTTTCCGGACTTCCGCCGGAGACCATCATGGGTCATGTGCATTTGCGGGTTAGCGAGGTGGCGCAGGCGGTGGCCTTTTACCGGGATGTCCTGGGCATTCCTTATATCACCGATTTCCCGGGAGCCGGATTTTTGGGCGCAGGCGGATATCACCACCATATCGGCCTCAACGCCTGGCATTCCCGCCGGGCCGAAGCGCCGCCGGCAGATGCCCTGGGGCTGGTAAACCTGCAGATTGTCCTCCCCGATGAAGAGGCCCTTGGCGCCGTTCGAAACTCCCTGGATGAGCACGGCGTCGACATCCGCGAGGTAGAGGAAGGACTGGTCGCTGCGGATCCGGATCAAAACCATGTGTTGCTGAGTGTCCGGGTTGAATAATTGTGACGATCACCGTATGTTGAGGCCATGAAAGAATTTCTCAAACAATTCCTTAAGGACATTATTCCGGTAATTGTGGGGATTCTGATTGCCCTGATGGTCAATGACTGGCAGGAAAATCGCAGCAATGCCGCTTTTATCGAAAGAACCCTGGCGGCTATCCGGGCGGAGCATGCCGCCAATACTGCCGAATTGGAAGAGATTATGGTTCATCACCGGACTGCCCGGGATTCCCTGCAAAAATATTTGCAGAATCCGGCTGTTTCGGTCCGCGATCTGCTGGATCGCATCGGCGGTTTTAAAACCGCGCCGGTAAAGGCGACTTCCTGGAATTATTTGCTGGGCAAAAACCTCGAGCTGGTCGATTTTCGCATGGTGGCCATCCTGTCCGATATTGATGAAAAGCGCCAGGCCCTGAAAAACCAGATCAACAGAATCGCCAATCTGGGCTATGCAAACCTGAACAGTGCCGATCCCGCCTTTAAATCCACCTTGCTGGTTATGCTTGGCGATTATATCTATCTCGAAGAGCAAATTCTGGCAGATTACCGCGCCTTTGACGATTTGATGAAAAACAATCCCCCCACCTGAGCTTCTTCGAAAAGTTACCCCCCTTTTTTTTGACCCCCGCTTTTCATACTTTTCTCAAAGCCACCATTCCAATCCACAAGAGGATCTTTCGATATGAAACCATTGCTAATGCGTTTTATGCTGCTGTTTTTAGTGCTCAACCTTTCCCTCCGGGCCCAGGAAAGCCACAGCGTTTCCTCACCCAACGGGGTTTTGAAAATTTCTTTTATGCTGGAAGAGGGGATGCCCTTTTATACCGTGGAGCGCTTTGGGGAGACCCTCATCGCCAAATCCCGCCTGGGTCTGGTGCTCAGGGAAGGCACCTCCTTCGACAAAGACCTTCAGGTCGCCGAATCCCGGCAGTCCGATTTTGATGAAACCTGGACCCAGCCCTGGGGTGAGGAGAAAAATATTCGCAACCACTACCGCGAAATGCAGGTCGACCTGCGTCAGAAATCCGGCAAAAAATGGCTGATGACCCTCTTCTTTCGCGCCTATGACGACGGGGTCGCTTTCCGCTATCTGCTGCCCAAACAAAAGGGCCTGGATAAAATTGAGGTGATGGATGAGCTGAGCGAATTCAATATGACCGGCGATCATACCGCCTGGTGGATCCCTGCTTATCAATGGAATCGCTACGAATATCTCTATACCGAAAGCCCCATCAGCGCAATGGATACCGTGCACACCCCGGTAACCTTCGAAACCCGCAACGGCATTTTTATGAGCATTCACGAAGCGGCTCTCACCAATTATACCAGCATGGCCATTTTGCCCACCGGCGACAATCGCCTTAAATGCGATCTGATCGAATGGTCGGACGGGGTTAAGGTAAAGGCCACTGCCCCCATGAAAAGTCCCTGGCGCACCGTCCAGATTGCCGATAACGCCGGGGGACTGATGACCTCCTACCTGATTCTCAACCTCAACGAGCCCAATAAGCTCGGGGATGTCTCCTGGGTAAAACCCGGCAAATACGTGGGAATCTGGTGGGAAATGCACCTCGCGGTCTCTACCTGGGGCTCTGGTGAGCATCACGGCGCCACCACCGAAAACACCAAAAAATACATCGATTTTGCCGCGGAAAACGGCTTCGACGGAGTGCTGGTGGAAGGTTGGAACATTGGGTGGGATGGAGATTGGATCGCCAACGGCAACGTGTTCAGTTTTACCAAAGCCTATCCCGATTTTGATATTGAGGCGCTGGCCAAATACGCCGCGGATAAGGGGGTACGGCTGATCGGCCATCACGAAACCTCCGGCGGTATCGCCAATTACGAAAACCAGATGGAGGACGCCTTCAAGCTCTACCAGCGCCTCGGCTACCGGGCGGTCAAAACCGGATACGTCCGGCAGGAACGGGAGCTGATTCGCCTGGACGATCAGGGCAAGGAACACCTGGAATGGCACCACGGGCAGTATATGGTGGAACACTATCGCCGGGTGGTGGAACTGGCCGCCAAATACAAAATCGCTATCAATGCCCACGAGCCGATCAAGGACACCGGTATCCGGCGCACCTATCCCAACATGATGTCCCGGGAAGGCGCCCGCGGTCAGGAGTTTAACGCCTGGAGCAACGACGGTGGGAATCCCCCCGAACACACCACCATTCTGCCTTTTACCCGTTTCCTGGCCGGTCCCATGGACTTTACCCCGGGTATTTTTGACCTTCTTTTTGAAGAAGCCAAACCCAATAACCGGGTCAATACCACCCTCACCAAACAACTGGCGCTTTATGTGGTGCTCTACGGGCCTTTGCAGATGGCCGCCGATTTGCCGGAGAATTACCGCAAGCACATGGACGCCTTCCAGTTTATCAAGGATGTGGCGGTGGACTGGGAAACCACCCTGGTTCCCCACGCCCAGATCGGCGATTATGTGACGGTAGTGCGCAAGGATCGCCACAGCGACGACTGGTTCCTGGGTAGTCTCACCGACGAGGAAGGCCGCCTGCTGGAAGTGAAGCTGGATTTCCTCGATCAGGATAAAAATTATGTGGCGGAAATCTACCGCGACGGGGAAAACGGGCACTGGAAAACCA
>JAGRBF010000400.1 GCA_020434205.1 Calditrichota bacterium
CTAACAACCCTACCACCTAACAACCTAACCACCCACCAGATATCCCTCGGCAAGCAGGCGATACGCTGCCACCTGCTCCCCAATCCAATCATCATTTTTATTCAACAAAGGGGCCATCAGGGCGGCCACGGCCGGGGCCATTTCCATGCTAACCCGGGCATCCAGAAGCAGCATGCGCATCCGGCGGGAGAGAACATCTTCCACGGTGCGGGCCATCTCCCCCTCAACCGCCCAGGCCACCTGCACCTTTAAAAACGGGTAATCCGGGTGTAAAGATTCGCCCAAAACGGGATTCTCCGCGATCATTTTCCGGAGGAGCACCGCATCCGAGCCGTACACGTGCAAGGGATCGGCCGGGTCCACGTTTTTCAACCAGCCGTGAATGCGCAGCTTGCGGGTGGTGCTCTCCCGTTCGCTCAGCCCGGCCACCAAAGCAGCCTGGTTGATGGTATCCTCCCCCATTTTGCGATAGGTGGTCCATTTGCCCCCGGCGATGGTCACCAGTCCCTCGTGGGAGACGGTCAGGTAGTGGTCGCGGGAAATCGCCGCGGTATCGCTCTCCCCGCCGGGATTAACCAGGGGACGCAAACCGGCAAAAACGCTCAGGACGTCCTCCCGGGCGGGATCCTTGCTGAGGTATTGGGCGGCATGGCGCAGAACAAAATCGATTTCTTCCTCAAGGGCGCGCGGCTCCAGGGTGGCCCCCCGCACCGGGGTGTCGGTGGTTCCCACGATCACCTTGCCGTGCCAGGGCACCGCGAACAGCACCCGGCCGTCGCTGGTCTGGGGCACCATGATGGCCGTTTTTCCGGGGAGAAATTCGCGCGGCAGGACCAAATGCACACCCTGGCTGAGGGTGATGATGGGCGGGGCCTGCGCATCGCCCATTTGCAGAATATCGTCAACAAAAATGCCGGTCGCGTTGATAACCACCCGCCCGTTAAGGCGGTATTCCCGTCCGCTTTCCTGATCCACCGCCACAACCCCCTGCACCATCCCGGCGTTTTTAAGCAACCCGGTTACCCGCATGTAGTTGAGGGGCACCCCGCCCTGGTCGATCAGGGTTTGGGCGAGGTTTATGGCCAGGCGGGCATCGTCGAATTGCCCGTCATAGTAGATCACCCCGCCGCGCAGCTCATGCGGCTCCAGGGTGGGGATGGCCTCCAGGGTTTCCTCCCGGGAGAGCAGGTGGGAGGGCCGGAGTCCCAGCTTACCGGCCAGCAGGTCGTAGACCTTCAACCCCACCCCGTAGAAGGGACCGTCCCACCAATCGTAATTGGGCACGATAAAGGACTGGTGGTGCACCAGATGGGGGGCGTTGTCGATCAGCAGGCCGCGCTCGTGCAGGGCTTCCAGCACCAGGGAGATGTTGCCCTGCTTGAGGTAGCGCACTCCGCCGTGGATCAGCTTGGTGCTGCGGCTGGAGGTGCCTTTGGCAAAGTCGTGCTGTTCCAGCAGCAGGGTCCGGTAGCCACGGGAAGCCGCTTCCACCGCTGCTCCCAGACCGCTGGCGCCGCCGCCGATAACGATCACGTCCCAGTAGCCGGCGCTGTTTTGAAGCTGTTTGATGAAGACGTCGCGCATTCTACATCCTACATATCACTTGCGGTAGCGGGACGGAAACGAATGGCGGTGCCACCGCCGGCCGCCAGGCGCAGGGGCAGGGTCGTCTTGAAATTGACCACTTTCCTTTCGATTACGTAATCGTAGGGATTGGTTTTCCAGTGCCCGTTTTCCCC
>JAGRBF010000401.1 GCA_020434205.1 Calditrichota bacterium
GATACTCCCACACCTTGATACTCCCTAATACCGCCAACTGGTTAAATCCGCTCCTTCCGGTGCGGTTGCCTTGATGCGCTTCAAAATTTTGGGCAAGTACAGGGTGTTGTAGCGCAGACGGGATATGTAGTTGGGATTATCGTGATCCCCGTTCCAGCAGTGTTCGGCGCGATCCCCGTAGTCCACCTCCCCTTCGTAATAGGGATTGCGGGTGGATTCGAGAAATTCCTCCATCAGATAGGTGGCGTTGTTGAGATAGTAATTGTCCATATCACCGGCGTAAATGTGAATTTTCCCCTTCAATTTATGGCCAATTTTATCCCAATCGCGCTGTAAGATGTAGCGCAAATCGTAATTTTCTTTCCAGTATTGGGCCACCTCGGGGTTAATCTCCCCGCTTTCTTTGTCCCAGAGGCGTTCCGGGTAGCCGTCCTTGCCCATCGGGGAGTAGGTGGCCTCCCAGATGTCGTACTGCTGACCGGAACGGCTTTTGGTGCCCAGCACCAGCTCCAGATGGTTATAGTCCTCAACGGTATAATTGATATGCCCCAGGTAATCCCGGTGGCCGGGACGCGGGCGACGGAAGAAGAGGCCTTCGTAGTAATAAGCGTTGGCGTCCTGGTAAATATCGACGGTGGTGTAGGCCCGAAAATCGATGGGGTCCGGGCAGGCGACAAAGGCGCCGTTGTATTCATCCGGATAAAAAACCTGGACCGCCAACGCTTCCCAGCCGCCGGTGGAACCGCCGTAAACAAAGCGCGCCCATCCTTCTCCGATACCCCGGAATTGTTTCTCGATATGGGGAATCAGCTCATAGGTCAAAGCATCGCCGTAGGGTCCCTGGCAGGCGGAATTTACCGCATAAGAGTCGTCGTAATACGGGGTGGGATGTTGAATTTCGATTACCAGATAACGGGGGAAATTTTCGCTGGTCCACTTCTTGTAAAAATCATACGCTTCCTGCTGCCGGATGTGGTTGTATCCCGCCACCCGGAAGCGCTCGCTGTAAACCGGGGGCTCGGAATAGTCCGGCGGGGTGGTGCGAAAACCCCCGAAATCGGCGGGGAAATGGCCGTGGAAGACCATCAGCGGATAACGCGCTTCGGGGTGTTTATCCCAATCTTTGGGCAGCAGCACGTGGGCGCCCAGGTAAACCGGCTCGCCCCAGAAAGCGGAAAGCCGCTCACTTTTTATGCGGATGTGTTTGATAAATTCGGTATCCGCGGGCGGTTCGATTTCCGGGATTTGACGGTCCAGAACCAGCTTTATCTGCGGATCATTTTTCCCGGTGAGGGTAACCTTGAGCGGCTGGCAATAGAAATTCCCGGGTTTATGCTGCCACTGCTGCCCTTCGCCGCGATCGGGAGGGAGCTTCACCGTTTTGCCGTTTTGGAGGTGATAGGTGTGATAGCGGTTGAGCAGCGCCTGCACGTAATAGTCGCCCGGGGGAAGGGCGCTCAGTTTTTTGAGGGGAAAGCCACGCCGGGAATCGTCGAAGATCGCCGCCTGGCCCGGTTTCCAATCCGCGACATCCATCCCGAATAGCGGCTGGCAGTTGTAATTGAATTGCACCTGAAAACGCGGTTCGCTTTCCCCGCTTTTAGCCAGGATCAGCAGCAGGCGTCCGTCCTGAGCGTTCTGCGCCAGATCCGCTGAGAAAGAAACCGAAACGGTGGGACTTTGCGCGACACAGGGCAGGCTGCCCGGTCCCGGGCAATACATCAGGAATACCCAAAACGGCAACAGGGAAAAGGCGCGTTTCATAAGATCTCCGGCGCGGTTAAATGTGGACAAAAATCGGTGAGCATTCCCTAAAGAATACCGAAATTTGTCCACATTCCCTATTGTTGAGGCAGATTAGCGGTTTTCCCGAAGCCGGGCCACCGCCTCCCGGGCAGAGGGCAAATCGGGATCCAAATCCAGGGCCTTGCCATAATTGGCCAGCGCCGCTTTTTTATCCCCGGATTGCAGGTAGGCCTCCCCGAGACTGTCGTAACAATTGGCCGCATCGGGAAACAGCGCCACATTCAACCGGAAAATTTCGATGGCTTCCGCCAGGCGACCGGCGAACATCAGATCGTAGCCCACCGAATTGAGGATAAAGTCTTTGGGATCATTCGGATGGAAATTGACGGTCAGGGAATCGAAATTCTCCTTCACAAAATCCGGTCCGTGGGCTTCCCAGGCCCGGTAAACATTCTGGGCGGCCGGCAGTTGGGGCGCATCCGGGCGTTCCCCCCGCAGCAATTGCAGGATGCCTTCCCCCAGCAACTCCGCCACCGGTTCGTCCATATTGGCGAAAACGATCACCGTGGTTTTCCGGGAGGGAATCTCCAGCAGGACCGTATTGGCGCCGTTAAATCCCCCGGCCTGAGAAGCTGCGGCGCCGTCCTTTTGGGTAATTTTTTCAAAAAATTGAAAATAAGGCATGGCTTTTTTCTCGCCTGCGCTCAGGAGTTTATCCGAATAATGGAAAGCCTGATAAAAGCGCAGGATGTCCGAGGTGGTGGACAAAAAGCCGCCGTCCGGCTTGGGGAGCTGATTAAATTCGCGGTTATCCCGCAATTGCCCCGTGGCGGTTTTGAAATACCCCACCGAGCGATCGGGCGCGGTTTCGACCGCCTTCAGCACGGTGTGTTTCAACTGCAGCGGTTCGACAATACGCTCCCGAACGTTTTGGTAATAATCCTTGCCGGTCACCTTTTCGACAATTGCTCCCAACAGCACGTAGCCGGTGTTGGAATAAGCCTGGTCGCTGCCCGGTTCGAAGAGCAGGGGCAAATGCCGGGCGCGCTCCACCACCCCGGCAATGGTTCGGGAGGACGCCGGGCCCTCAAAATAATCGGGAGAATGATAATCTCCGAAGCCGGAGCGATGTTCCAGCAGCTGCCCCACGGTGATGCGCCCGGCTTTTTCCGGGGCGAAGCCATCCAGGAACTTCCCGAGGGTGTCCTCCACGGCCAGCTGCCCGGCGGCCATCAGTTGATGAACCACCACCTTGGTGAAGGTTTTGTTCATCGACCCGATATCAAAATAAGTATCGGTGGAATTGGCCTGTCCGGTTTCCCGGTTGGCCAGCCCGAAGGCTTTGTGATAAACCGGTGCACCATTACGGGCCACCATCACCACGCCGGAAAAAATATCGAGATCCTGGTAGCGGGCCACCAGGGAGTCTATTTCCGCGGCGAGTTCGGGGGCCGCGGCGGTGGGGGTCTGCTCCCGACAAGCCAGCAGCGCGAAAAG
>JAGRBF010000402.1 GCA_020434205.1 Calditrichota bacterium
TTTTTGGACGCCTGGAAAATGCGGCTTTTCCCGGTGGTATTAGATCGGAAAAACGTCCCAAAACGCCATTGCCAAAAACGTTGTGTTACAAATATGTTACAGAAACGATGATCCGACTGAATACCCCGTCCATTTTCTGGTGATTGATCTCTTAAGCCTATAACAATCAATAGTTAAGGGAAAAGCAAAAAAAGGCGTTAAGCGCTGTGAAATTACTTTCGATGATGTAAAAAGCGGGATAAATTTGCGTATGTGATACGAAACAGTTTCAGATATTGCATTAATGTTAAATTAATGTTACACTGAATCAGAATCTGGCTGGAGCAATCGCTGTGAAAAAGTTGAATCTGCATATTTTTCAATGGTTTAGCCTTATCCTGCTTTTGGGGATAATGCGGCCGCTGCAGAGTGAAACCCCGGCCAGATTGCAACAGCAACAGTTGATCACCGGTCTTCAGGCTTCCGTCGCGTTTTTAGGCAGCGACGCCTTGCAGGGTCGTGCGGTTGGCAGTGAAGGAGAGCTTCGCGCCGCCCAATATCTGGCCGAACAACTTCAAAAGATGGGCGTCCGGCCCGCAAACTCCAACGAGAGTTATTTTCAGGAGGTGCCGCTCCTGGGGTTGCAGCCCTCCCCGCGCACCGAACTCCATATCCACACCGACAATTACACCCTCACTTTCCATCTCGGTGAGGATTATCTGATTGCCAACGCCTTTGGGGAAACGTATTTGCCCAATCCGGTGCCCCTGGTTTTTGCCGGCTACGGCATCGTAGCTCCGGAATACGGATACGATGATTACCGGAATATTTCCGCAGCCGGTAAAATTGTGGTGGTTCTGGCCGGGGAACCGCAGTCGGACGACCCGGATTATTTTGAGGGAAACCGTCGCACCGTCTACAGTGAAATCCAGGCCAAACAGCGTATTGCCCTCTCCCGCGGCGCTTTTGCCACTCTGATCCTGTCCGATCCGCGGCTCAGCGAGGAAGCCTGGCGCCAGATGACCCGGGATTATTATTTCGAAGATGTGAAACTGCCCTACACCCCCAATTCCCATCCCACCCTGATTATTCATCCGACCAGGGCCAATTTCCTGTTTGCCGGTCTTGAAGAACTCGCCGGTCAAATTGCCGCGGGCCATTCACCGGAAGACCTGGCTCAGGATCTGGCGGTAGGTATGACCTTTCGCGGGGATATTCGCGAACGCACCTTTCTGGGGAAAAATGTGGTGGGGATAATTCCGGGCAGCGATCCGGAGTTGAGCAACGAGTATCTGATCCTGAGCGCCCATTACGATCACCTGGGAATTGGCCTTCCGGTAGCGGGAGATTCCATTTATAACGGCGTTTTCGACAATGCCGCCGGGGTTGGGGCCACCCTGGAAATCGCACGGAGCCTGGCCGCCGATCCGCCTGCCCGTTCGGTGCTGGTCCTCTTCACCACCGCCGAGGAGAAAGGTTTGTTGGGCAGTCTTTATTACCTGGATAACCCGCTGGTGCCTCTCCAGAACACCGTGGCCGACATCAATATCGACGGGTTGTCGATGTTTGATCGCTTTCGTGAGGTGATCGGGATCGGCAGCCACTTTTCCACCCTGGGCGATTTTTTGGAAACGTATGCCCGGGAAAGTGGGCTCAGCGCCGCTTCTCCGGAATTCCTCGGCGATGTTTACGCCGGTTTTGTGGCTTCGGATCAGTTTGCCTTCGCCCAGGCCGGCATTCCTTCGATTTTGGTGAATGAAGGCCATGCCCACGAAAATCTTTCCGGTGAAGAAGGGGTTATGCTGCTCGGGGCCTGGCAGCAGGGCGTTTATCATTCTCCCGCGGACGATCTGCAGCAATTTATCAACTGGGAAGCCGCCGCACAGCACGTGGCCTTCCTGGAAGGTTTCACCCGCTATGTGGCCGATAACCCGCTTCGCCCCGCTTGGCATCTGGATGGGCCCTACGCCCAATTCAGCCTGCAATCCACAACCCCTTGACAACCGGGGCAAAATTCCCCTTACTTGCCTTCAGTACACGCGGTAATCAATCTCTGGAAGACTAACTGCGAAATCGCCAAATCACCGAAGTCCTTTCCGGTGACCAGCTAATTGGATTTTTTTCGCGGTTTCGCGATTTCGTGGTTCAAAAAGCAACTGGCTGCGTAATATTGGTTGATCACCCAAATCGTTGGGCCGCGGTGGCTACTGCGCTGCCCGTTCAGGATCTTCCAGTTTGTGAAAGCGACTTCTGCATTGCCGATTTTATCATATTGTCGACGCTGTTACCTGAGTTTTTGGCGACCCTTTCTTTATGCAGTCCTGGCGCTGGTAATGGCCGCTTGCGCGGGAAACGTTACAGAGAAAACGCCCCGCATCCGAATCGCCGGTTCGGATACCATGCTGCCGCTGAACCAGGCCTGGGCGGAGGCCTTCCGGCAGGAGCATCCCGAGGTGGTATTCGACATCCGGGGTGGCGGTAGCAGCATCGGCATAGACGCGTTGATAGCGGGGAAGATCGATATTGCCACCGCCTCCCGGACCATCTCTCCGGAGGAGGTCAGCAGGATCGCCAGCCACTATCGCAAAATCGGATTGTCGCTGCGGGTCGCCAAAGATCATTTTTCCGTTTTTGTCCACCC
>JAGRBF010000003.1 GCA_020434205.1 Calditrichota bacterium
CCCGGATCAAGTCCGGGGTGACGAAGTATCCCTGCTTACGGCCCGGGGAAAATGCCAGGCGTAAAATTCATGATCCCCAACCGGAATTGGTGTTCGCCAGGGCCCTGCTAATCATGAGGAACAGGGCAGATATCACCAGCAGCGCCCCGGCTAAAAAACTGCCGAATTCCCGCCTTGCCCGCGGCGCTCCGGAGAACTGCAGGGCCTCGATTTGCGTAAGCGGAAAAGCCCGGGAGCTTCGTTTGATCTTCAACAGCAGGCAGGGTTGATGCCGCAGGGGCAATTCCCCGCTGTCTCTGAGTCGCACAAGGGTTATGGCCTCAAAACGGTTTCCGGCGGCGTCCGCAATATAAAGTAACTGACTGTAGCGCAGGGAATCCCTGCCCCCGTCTGTGCTGCCAAAGAGAATCCCGTCGTAATCGAAGGCCAGCAGAGAAACCGAATCTCCGGGCACCCCATCGGCCTTCAAAAAAATCATACCGATTTGCGGCAAAAAACCGGGATTGGGCAAGCCATCGCGCCGTTGAGCGTAACGGGCGCCGTAATTTTCGGTAATCTGGTAGCGGGTCCGCAAAAAGTTTCCCTGATGTCGTTCCCCGTTTTTCAGGGCAAGCTCAACCCAATGGCCTTTTTGCAGATCGCCAAAATGGGCCAGGTTGATGGATCCCGGATAGGCGCCGCCACCGGAATATCCCGGGTCGACCAGCTGTTTTTGCGGACCGCATCCGGCGAATAAGACGATCAGGATTAAAATCCAACCCTCTTTTAATAGAAACATCGAATAGTCCTCACTTCCTCCCGGCTTTGCGCCGTGGGAACGGTTGATATTCGATGTCGGGAGCCCCGCTTCAGAGAAGCGCGTGTATCAAATTAAGCCATCGGCCAGGTAAATCGCCACCCCTTTTTCAATCATCTCCGTAATTTCGCTTTCCAACCCGGGGGAGAGTTTTTTGATGTGAAAACAGCTTTTGCCCTTCAGGCATTTGCGGAGTTCCTCCGAAATGCCGGCGAACTGATCGGCGTGGGTGTAAATGGGGAAATAATAAAAGCGCACATCTTTGGACTTGGGCATTACGCTGGCGAAGTAGTAGCCATCCACCTTCTGTTTGCCCTGCATGGTTTCTTTGGTGCCGGCCACTTCAAAATTTTCGGCGCTTTGCCGGCGCACCCGCAGGGGCGGGGTGTGGCGAGTGAGCATATTTTGCAGGGTTTCCCGGATTTCGGAGAGATCGGTTTTCACAGAGACGCTCCTTTTCGTGAAAGCGGTTTACGAACAGGCAAAAGATACGAGGATACGAAGATCTCTTATGAAGCTTCGTAAGCAACCCCCAAAGTCAACCATTACAATTTCTCAGGATCAAATATCCTCAGGATCTTCAGATCGTTATCTGTCCCGGTGGTTAAAGGCAATGGTAATGGCTCTGCACAAACCCGTTTTCAAAACTGAGGGTTTTGATATGCTGCAGCTTCAAATCGCCGGCGAGGGGACCGAAAAGGGGAATTCCCTCCCCCAGCAGCACCGGCACCCGGGTGAGGATCAGGCGATTTACCAGCCCGGCATCGAGAAAGGCCTGAATGGCCTTTCCTCCGTCCAGGTAGGCGTGGCGGCAACCGTCTGCCGCCAGCATTTCCCGGATGTCCCGCGGCAGGCCGGACATGCGCACCACGTTGTCGGGAAGCTCCTCCGGAAGAGAGCCCAGGGTGCTGCTCAGCACCGCCACCCGAAGCTCGCCATAAGGCCAGGTCCCGAAAGAGCGCACCATCTCAAAGGTATTGCGCCCCATAATCAGCACATCGATTCCGGCCATAAACTCGCCATACCCATAATCCTCCCCGGAACCGTCGTCGCTGCCGTCGCTGCCCGGAAGCCAGTCCAGGGAACCGTCTTTGCGGGCGATAAAGCCATCCAGGGAAGTGGCGATGTATACCGAAATCTCCAAGATTATTGGGCCCCTTCCTGCTGGCGCAGCTCCTGGAGTTCCGCGGCCATTTCCTGCTGAATTTCCTGAATTCTCGGGAAAAACCCGGTCATCATTTGCTGGGAGATCTGCATGGACTGCTGCATGATCAGGGGCATTTTTTCCAGCACTTTCTGGCCGATGGGGGATTTGTAAAACTGAACGATTTCCCGAACCTCTGCTTCGGTGAAAACAGACATATACATGGCCACAAAGGGTTCCTGCAATTTGGGCCAGTTCATTTCCGCCTTCATGGCCTCGGTCATCCTTTTCATATATTTTTCCACTACCGGCCTCTGGGATTCCTCTACCCCCATCTGCTGCACGGTGGTGGCCATAATCTGCTCCACCTGTCCATAGACATTGTCCAAAAGGGCCTGGACATCCGTTACCTCCAGCAATTCCAGAACCGCGGCGCGGTGGGTATTTTCATCCGCGTAAACCGCCAGTACCGCGAACATCATCCAACAGAAAAACAACCGTTTCATCAGGTTTTCCTCCAAAAAAAGGGTTCCCCCACAGGAACCGCGATGGTCAATAACCGCTTAATTGTTTTTGAAATATTCCCGGACCCGCGCGCCGTTGAGGGCAAAAACGGCCAGGATGTGAACCACAATTACGGCTGCCAGAATAATGGCCATGCGCCCCCAGGGCGTTCCCATCACCATTCGCATCGAAACCAGGCTCACCAGGGTTTCCAGCCAGACCAGGGCCCCGATCCCCAACAAAATTTGCAAAACCCATGGCACCCATTTTCGGCGTAGCAGAAACCAAAAAGGGGTCAGCAGCGCTACAGCCACCGGCACGATATGTCCGGAGCGCAGGAAATGCGCCCCCAGAAGAACGCTGCACAGAATCACCAGGGTTACGGCCGTTTTCATCATAATTCCCGTTGTCGTGGTCTGTAGATCCGGTGCTCCAAACTCAATTAACTCATGTTACGCAACCAAACCCATTTTTGCTATTTAACCGCGAAGGCGCGAAAAATTAATGTGTTTGGTTTTTGCCAGACACAGAATTTCGGTGCCCACACCTGCTTGGGGGAGCGGACGTAAAGCAGCTATCCATGTTGGTCCGCGGATAACCGCAGGACGAGCAGATTTTCCGGTGCAGGGTCAGTTCCGTTCGGTTTCAGTTTTCGTGATTTCGCAATTTCGCGGTTAACGAGCCGGCAATTGCTTCTGGCGCGTAACGTCAGTCAATTAAATCCCCTTAACAGGGGCTGATGATCCGCCCGGCCTCCGCCATAATCCCCACGGTCTGGTCCATACTGCCGATCTCGCCGATCAGCAATTTGTCGCGGCGCTGATGGAAATCCAGGCAGGTGCCGCAGGAGGCGATCCGGGCCCCCCGGGTCTGCAGTTTCATCAGGCTTTCCAGGGCTTCTCCGGGTTCGGTGGTCAGGAAAATGCCGCTGTTGACGCAGCCGACTACATCAATCGCGATCTCGGATTCGGCCAGCTTCTTCAAAAAGGCATTCAGCAGCTTTTTGCCCAGCTCGGGGTCTCCGCTGCCCATGGTACTGGATTTCAGATAGAGAAAAGTCATTGTGGTTCCTCACTTGGGTAATAATGACGCCGGGCGTCGCGGATCGTTTTGCAAAAAACGAATATACCGGATGCGACCCAAATCGACCAGCAATCAAAAATATGGAAAATCAGGGCATTTTGGCAATGGTATATTGAGCGAGATCGCGAATGCGCTCCTGCCGGTCTCCCCAGCTTTCCCAGACCGCCCCGGCCCACTGCCTCACCCGCTGCTGGTGGTCCTCAGCCGAAGCGGCTTCCCACACATGTCCCACCGTCAGGGCGGCAGGTCCCGGGGGAGGGACAAGCGCTACAAATTTGATATCCGGGCGGGCCAGTTTTTTCATGACTTTTTGAATGAAAGGCAGCGGCTTTTGCTGCTCCAGGGCAAGATAGATGGCCACCAGGTGAACCCATACCGATTGAATGGCGGCCGGGGAACTTTGCGAGGGATGCTGGGCCATGTAGGCATCTACGGTTAGTTGGTGCACCTTGAAGTGGGCCGGGCTGGAATACTCGCGCACCAGGATTTCGGTAAAACGCTTCCAGCAGGCGGCGCTGGAGCCGCCGTAGCGATCGGTGGGCCCCTCCACAACCTCAAGCTCATCCCCACATCCGGGGCAGCGGGAAAAAATGAGGTTGTTTTCTTCGGACATATTGACATGACCTGCAGGTTTGGAAACAGAAATCCGGGAGATTACCCGTATGGCCCGGAAAAGATCCGGTGGGAGAAGGCTTAACCACCCAATTTTATTGAGGTCTTTGAAGATAGTACCGGTTCCAAAAAGCCACCTTGTATTTCCGCGGGCTTGCCCCGGAATCACAAACGCCCTTTAACAGGTAAACACAGGCAGATTTAATTGAAATGGCAATAACCTGCTACTATAGAAATAGATACAGTCAGCGGGCCGTTTTCCCTCTGACTGAACAACCAGCTTTACGCGTGGGAACCTCGCCAGGGTAAATCGCGAATACGCGCCTGTAGGGGCAGGCCGCAACCTTGTCCCTGCAGGCGCGCCCTGTCCCTATTTTTTTTGATAGAACGCCTGCAGGACCCCAAAGGCCTGCTTGCGCTGACCGTCTTCGGAGATCAATCCCTTGCGGTTCCAGCCGTCCTGAATGCCGGGTAAGGAACGCCGCGGAGAGCGGAAATCCACCAGAATCCAGGGGGAAAGCCCGCGCAATTGGGGAATTTGGGAGAGCATCTCCAGGGTTTGCCGGTAGAGATCGGCCTGGTATTCCTCGCTCCAGCGGGTCAGGGCATCTCCGTGGAAACCCTGTTTGGCCCCCGCCCCGAATTCGGAAATCAGCACCGGTTTGTCCTGGGAAATCTGCCAGGTCACCTGCCGGCATTTCTCCGGCAATCCCTCGTACCAGCCGATGTACTGGTTAAAGCTCAGCACGTCGACGTCCTCGGCAAACGGGTCGCTGATGGTTCGCACATCCCCGGGACCCGCCACCCGGCTTTGCTCCAGGGCAGCGCTGATCAGGCGGGTACCGTCCAGCGTCCGGGCCCGCTGAGCCAGGCGGCGCATAAATCGCAGCCGGGCATCGGAGTTGGGGGTTTCGTTGGCCATTGACCAGATGACCACCGCAGCGCGATTTCTGTCCCGCTCGATCATGGCGGTTAGCTGGCTTTCGGCATTTTGATAGGTTTTTTCATTTTCCCAGTCAATGGTCCAGTACACCGGAATTTCGCCCCAAACCATCACCCCCATTTCATCAGCCATGCGCAGCATGTATTCGTTATGGGGATAGTGGGCCAGACGGACGTAATTGCAGCCCAGGTCCTTGGCCCACCCGAGCAGCTTCCGGGCGTCGGCCTCGTTGGTGGCCCGTCCCCCGTGGAGGGGGCTCTCCTCGTGGATGCAAATGCCGCGCAGAAAAACCGGTTTGCCGTTGAGCAGGATGTCCTGACCGCGGGTGGCGATGGTGCGGAAGCCGACGCGGTCCCGCACCGTATCCTGCCCGGCGATCAGGGTAATGTCGTAAAGGCGCGGAGACTCCGGGGTCCATTTTTTGAGATCCTTGGCGGGCAGGTAAAATGCCGCCATCCCGTTTTCTCCGGCCGTCATGGTCTCTTCGATTTTTAAGCCCGGGATCTTCACCGTCACGGCCTCACCGGCGCCCCCCTCACCACCCAGGGCGACCTCCGCCCGGATTTTATTGCGGGATTCCGGGGCCAGGCGCACAAAATAATTGCGGATAAAAACCGGCGGGGTTTCCACCAGCTTCACATCCCGGGTAATGCCCCCGTAATTCCACCAGTCGGTATTGAGGGTCGGCACCCCTTCCCGCAGGCGTTTATTATCCACCTTGAGGATCAGGAAATTGTCCTTTTCGCGCAGCAGGTCGGTGATTTCGAAATTGAAGGGGGTAAAGCCGCCGGTATGGCGACCCACCTTTTGCCCGTTGAGGTAAACATCCGCCTGATAATTGACCGCCCCGAAGTAGACAAAAACCCGGTTTTGCGGGCCTTTTTTCTGATAATCGAAGGATTTTTTGTACCAGACGGTGCCTTCGTAATAAAATAGTTTTTCGTCCTGACTGTTCCAATCCCCGGGAACGTTGAGGATTTCCGAACTGTCGAAGTCGTATTCGATCAGGTCGGATTTGTTGCGCGGTTTGCTATTGGTGAAGTAAGCGCCCCTGGGGGGATTTTCGGCATTTTCAAAGGGCTCATACCGATAGCTGTAAAAGCCGTTTTCGTAGGGATCGACAATAACCCGCCATTCCCCGTTCAGGCTTTGAGAGGGGCGCGGATAAACCGCCAGCAGATCCTGATCCTGCGGCAGCAGGATTCCCGGGATCATAAAAAGCAACAGCATTGTATAGCAGCGAGTCATATTTTTTCTCCTGAGGCTTGAGGGAGACAGTAGGGACAGGTTGCGACCTATCCCCTGGATGTGTTGACAATTAAAGGGTGGCAAAACCGTTCAAGTATAAAGCGGCGGGAAACAATGTGCAATTGTTGTAAACATAAAAAGCCCGTCCGGCATAACTTGCGGGAAGGGCTTTTACAATGGAAACGGGAGGAAAAGGACGGAAAGGAAATCCCTCCACAAAATTAAAATCGCAGAGCAATCCCAAATTCGGTAAAATGGCTTTATCGCTTTCCGGAAATTTCCGGCGTTATTAGGTAAAAACGGATTTATCCCAACGGAAAGGACGCGCAAGATGCAAGAACAGGTACGCAAATTATTCTGGCTGGGGCTTATGGGGCTCTTCGCCCTGCAGCCGGCCATGAGCCAGGCACCATCCCTCAATCCCAAAAAGCTTCTGATTTATTACGGCTGGCCCTCGGCCATCAACAGCACTTTTACAGTGCCCCTGGCCGCCGCCGAATTTGCCCGGTACGACTACGTGGTTCTGGGAGACGGGCTGGAGAAAAGCTCCCACGGCGATCACCAAAATACGGTGGGCATCATCGACTCCCTGCATAGCTGGGGCGGCACTGCGGTTTTCGGCTATATCGACCTGGGGGTCCTGACCCAGAATTTGCCCCTTACGGAAATTGAAACCCGGGTGGATGAGTGGTTGCAGTCCGGCGCGGACGGCATCTTTTTCGACGATTTCGGCTACGATTTTCAGGTGAGCCGGGAGCGCCAGAACGCCGCGGTGGATTACGCCCATAACGCCGGACTCCCGGTAATTGCCAACGGCTGGAATCCCGACCATCTCTTCGGCACTGCCGTGGATCCGGATTACAATCCCGGCGGTGCAGCCGCCAGTCTGGACAACCGCGATTTTTACCTCTCGGAAAGCTACCAGATTGCCATCGGCGCCTATCAAAGCGAGGGAGACTGGTATTTTAAGGCGGAAATGCTCAAAGCGTATCAGGATAACATCGGGTTCAAAATACTGTCCATTACCACCAACGATGCCGCCAACAGCTATGACGAGAACAAGTTTTTCTACGCCTGGCATTCCGCGCTGATGTACGGACACGAGGCCACCGGCTGGGGGGAATACGGCTTTTCGGCCTCTTCCGCCAGTGCCCCCTACCGGGACCGCCCGGCAGTAGATGGCGGGACCCTCTTTTTGAATTTGGTGCAAAACAACAGCCCCGTTTTTGAGCGCGATACCGATGCGGGACGCCTCAGCATCGACCTTTCCGCCCATACCTACAGCTTTACTCCCGGCGTTACTGCGATCGGTAACTTGCCGGGCCAGCCGCAGCGCTTTGAGCTGGGGGCCAATTATCCTAATCCCTTCAACCCTTCCACGGAGATCCGCTTTTTCCTTCCGCACAGCAGCGAAATCCGCCTGGAGATCTTCGACCTGCTCGGTCGTCGCATCTCAACCCTGGCCGCGGGCACCTATTCCCCCGGAGAACACCGGATCCGGTGGGACGGTCACAACGCTTCCGGCATTCCGGTCGCCAGCGGCACCTATTTCTACCGCCTTAGCGACGGGCTGGGCAATGCCCAAACCCTGCGAATGTCCCTGTTGCGCTAAACCGCCATTCGCGTCGCACAATTTTCAGAACCTACCTTGCGCCACCGGGCCTTTGCCAATCCCGGTGGGCGTATCTTCCCAAAGGCAATTATCCTTGCGGACGTTCACAATTAACCCTTAAGAACCGGTGCTTTTTCCCGATTATAATGAGTTGGGACCGCATTATTCCGATCCTGCTCATATTCAGGGGCCGGACACCCCATAAGGGAGGTTTTTTGTGTTATTGTTCTCGGTTAAAGCCATCAGAAAGTGGATTGTTGTTCTCCTGTTCTTTGCGATAACGGGAGGGTTGGTCAACTGTAATTCGCATTCCGAAAAAACACCCCGATACAAAGTGGGGGTGTTATGCGGATTGGATTTTTTTGCGGACACCTTCGACGGGTTCAAAGAACAAATGACCCGCCTGGGTTATGTTGAAGGGGAAAACATCTCCTACGACTTCCACACCACCAACTTTGAGGTGGCCCGCGAAGAGAAGATTCTCCGGCGGTTTTTAGCCGACAAGGTGGATGTGATTCTGACTTTCCCCACCGAAGTTTCCCTGCACGCCAAACAGATTGCCAAGGGCTCCGGGATACCGGTCGTTTTTGCCAACGCCAATGTCGAAGGTGTGGATCTGGT
Source organism: Calditrichota bacterium (assembly GCA_020434205.1). Classification (GTDB taxonomy): domain Bacteria; phylum Calditrichota; class Calditrichia; order RBG-13-44-9; family J075; genus JAGRBF01. The sequence continues at coordinate 8,564 of JAGRBF010000003.1, forward strand.
CCATTCCATCCTGGAGCCGGGCGAGGGCATTACCGGGGTGCGTTATCCGGGGCCGGACATTGTGGTTCAGTGTTTTGAGTATATGATGACGTTATTGCCGGAAATCCGAACCATCTGGACCCCCTTTCAAAGAGGGTATCCCATTGTCGATGCCCAATTGGAAGCCCTGCGCGAGCCACTGAGACAATCGGGGGTTACCCTGTTGAAGGCCCCTTTAGATCATTTCGAGCAGGTAGACCCGGCCCTGAAAAAACTTGAGAAAAACGGCGCATTGGAGATTGATGCCATTTTTACCATTGCCGAACCCTTGACGGCGCACCCGGTAACCGGAGAGGTTATTTCCGGCTTTGCCCGCAACCATAAACTTCCCGCTTTCGGGCCGCAACCGCTTACCCCGGACGCAGCCTCCATTCTTTCCATTACCACCGACAACCTGGATGTGGGAAGACAGGCTGCACAAATTGTCCACAAGATTCTGATGGGCTCTGCCGCGGGGAACATCCCGGTGGTATCGGCCGAGCGCTACCTGCACGTCAATTACCGCGCCGCCCGGGCAATAGACCTTCAAATTCCCGAGGGAATCCTGAGCCAGGCCCGAAAAATTATACGATAAGACATCGGAGAAAACACTTTGCAGAAGACCCGCCACAAGCCAATAGAGCGGCAATTGGGGTATGTTTTATTCGCCATCCCGTCCCGGCCTGAGACATGCCGGGACAACGGACCGGGATCCATCGGGACGTTGGGTATGGACCCCGGCCCAGAAGCATACCGGGGTGACGGTCCAGAGGCCACAACCAGACTAAGCACACTTGACAGACTACTAGGATTAACAAAGACTTACAAGGAATTGAATGGATCTGATCCGGTTTCAGGAAATTTT
>JAGRBF010000403.1 GCA_020434205.1 Calditrichota bacterium
AGCTTGTTGCGGATTTGTTCGAAAACGGTATCGAGGCGCCGGCGCAACTGAGCGGCGGTCTGGATGGTATCCGGCAGCATGTCCAGCAGGGGAAAGCGCAGCAGCATGGGCAGGGACATCAGAAACTGGCGCTCGCTGAGGAAGGTCAGGTAGTCCCGGCCATCGGGTGCATCGGCCGGCCGCCCCTGCAGAACCATAGTGCGGACCCCCATCGAAACCAGCATGGTGCCGTTGCCCTCCGGAACCGGACCAGCGGCTACCGAAGCCGAAAAATTGTGCAGGAGTCCCCGGAAAAAACCGGGGTTGAAGTAATCCCCGAAGCTCAGCCCGGGATGGGCGAGCAGCCAGTAGGGCGCCACTTCGATCGCGCCGTCTTTGGGGAGCCCTTCCGCGGTGCCGAGTTGATTTACCAGGTCGAAGGCAAAAGCCCGCGGGGTGCGCGGGCGGGCGATGCTGGCGGGGGCTTTGCCGATCAGGGTAAAGGCCGGGGAGGTCGGGGTGCGCAGATCCTCCAGGCGAAAGCGGGTGCTGTCTTCTTCCTGGGCGCTGGAAATGCCCCAAAACCCAAAAATTAAAAGAGCAAAGGTCAATAATGTTGCCGGGCGTTTCTGCATAACGGCTCCTCGAAACATGCCAGTATTCTGCCAATTACGGTAAGTCCGTTCCTCACCCCGGACTTGATCCGCGGTCCGGGGGATTTGGGTGTTCGCCGGGCTCTGGCGTTCGCCAGAGAGACAACCCTTCTTTGATGAATTCAGGCGGCTGAAACACGCCCTAAACAAATTGAATTTCCGCATAGAAATTTTCGGATGCCCCAACGCTTTCGGTGGTGGCGTTCAGGGTAAAGGAAAAGGGGTGTTCCCCACCCTCCATGTTGTAGGTAACGCTGAGGTCCTGGGTTTTGTCGTTGAAGTCCGTTACCACGGTTTTGGTGCGCAGGGCTTTCCCTTTCAGGGTGCTGCCTTTTCCGAGTTCGAGGTCGGTAATGGTGCCGATGCCCAGAATATCTTCCTCCAGCATTACCACGGTTGTCCCGAGGTTTCCGTCCCCGATTATGATGGACAAACGCACTTTTTTAGCGCTGACCGGATAAGTGGTGTTGAGTTTTAAATTGCCTTTCATGCCGGAACTCCTATATTTGTTGGAAAGATACCTTTGTTGCGCATTTTGGTTGCCGGGCGCGGTGGCTAAAAAGGCCGTTCCGGTTCTTTGAGGATCACCATCGCAGCCAGAGAACGGGCGTGAAGCGTGCTGCAATAAGGGAAAAAAATTAGCTTTCATCAAGTGCTTTTGTCAACCTCAAGGCCTGTCGCCGGGGAAAAAGGTATGTTCTATCACGGTCTTTCAATTGATGACCATCTTATCGCAGATGAAGAAGTGCTCTGGATCGGACGCCCCATTCGCGACTCCGGCCTTTCGGGAGGCCGGGTTTTGTTCTGGGCTTTGATCATAATGGGTTTTTTCTTTGTCGGTTATGGCTTTGCACAATTTTTTTATGACGGTCTTTTTTTTGATGTCCTGGAATCCCTGCGCGGGGAGGCAACGCGTCCCGAAAGCGGGGGGCTGATCAAAACGGTTTTTCTGAAGATTCTGGCCGGGCTGTTCTTTTTTGCCGCCAGCCGTATTCCCTTCCTCCGCGAAGAGGTTGAGGAGAAAACCATTTACGCGGTTACCAATATGCGGGCCATCATTCTGGAAGACGGCGAAGAGATCACCGACCAATGGGGGGTGGGGGATATCCACAAGCCCAACGTCAATATGGTGGACCGGGATAAGGACATCGGGAACGTCTGGTTTACCGAGGAGGAAGAAGACCTGGGAGACGGCGACACCGGGCCTCGCCGCCCCATCGTATGGAACGGATTCCGCCGGGTCCGCAATCCCAAAGAGGTGAAAAAGGCGCTGGATGCACTGCTGGGACAGAGTTCCAAAAAACGCCGCCTGGTAAATCCGCTAATGCGCTTCGCGTTGGAAATTCCCGCCGAATGGTCCCTGCACAAAATCGCCATGCCGGACGACAAACGGGACAATCTCCTGATGGCCATGCTCTCCGCCAAGGTGGTCGACCGCACCCGGGCCATTCCCAAAGCCAACTACCAGGCCCCCTGGTCTGCTCTGGTGCTCAGCAAAAGGCTGGACTCCCAGCTCAAATCCGAGGAAGGGCGCATCACCTACCTGACCCTCCTGGCGGAGTTTTGCCACACCCCGCTGGTGCCCATCACCCCGGATGCTTTTGCCCGCTACACCTGGGACAAACACACCGAAATCGACGATCTGGTAAAGGGGCCGCCGGTGCTGGCGGAAACCCTGCGCCAGGCCCTGAACGTCTGCCAGTACGAAAAACTACTGGCCTTTGGGGAAAAACACGAACCGCCCAAGGTGCGGATTAATAGCCATGCCAAAAAGGTGGATTTGGGCGGGGACCAGATCGCCTTTGCCGTGGAAAACGATATTTCCCTGTTTGGCCATAGCCTGAAAATCCGGCAGCTTTACACCTATGAGAGTCAGGACTGGCCGGAGCGTTTCAAAAGCAAAAGCCTCACCCTTCACCAGCGTTTTACCCTGATCGCCACCGACCGGGACAAAGCCAAGTTTTACCTCGAGAACAAAAACCTGCTGGAAGAAATGGCCAAATCGGTGGTGGTCCACACCAGTGAAGGGATTCCGGGCGAGTTGGGAATCGGGGAGGAGCGTGAAATTGTTCAGGAGGGCGGTAAGGCCGATTAATCCGATCCCGGGCAGACTGTTTCCGGGACCGCCGGCTTCTGGTCCAGCACTTCATCGGGAATGGCGCGGATGGCCTTCAATACCAGATCGGGCGAGGCATCGTCCCGGTGGGCATTTTCGCTGAGGTAACGCCGCCAGGCGCGCGCCCCGGGATGGCCGGTAAACAACCCCAGAATATGCCGGGTGATGCGGTTGGGATAAAGGCCTTGCTCCATCCAGCGGGCGATATAAGGCACCATTGCTTCCACCACCTCCCGCCGGGAGGGAACATCCTCACCCTCGCCGAAATACTTGCGATCCGCCAGGGCGAACAAAAAGGGATCCTCATAAGCGGCCCGGCCCAGCATCACCCCGTCGGTGTACTGCAATTGCCGGTCTACCGCCTCAAGGGAGCGGATACCGCCGTTGATTTCGATGCGCAGGTGAGGGAATTCGGATTTCAGCCGGTGGACGTCTTCATAGCGAAGGGGAGGAACGGAACGATTGGCCTTGGGGTCCAACCCTTTGAGAATGGCGATTCGCGCATGGGCGGTAAAGCGGTCGCAGCCGCTTTGGGAAACGACCTCCACGAAATTGGCCATATCCTCGTAGCGCTCCAGGCCCTCGATGCCGATGCGGTGTTTGACGGTTACCGGAATGTTTACCGCCGCCCGCATAGCGCCGACCCCCTCGGCGACCACCTCGGGACGGGCCATCAGGCAGGCCCCGAAGGACCCCTTCTGAACCCGATCGCTGGGGCAGCCGACATTCAGATTTACCTCATCGTAGCCCATCTCCTCGGCGATGCGGGCGCTGGCCGCCAGATCGGCCGGATCATCCCCCCCGATCTGAAGCACCAGGGGTTTTTCCTCGGGGGAAAACCCCAGAAGGTGCTCGCGATCCCCGTGCAGGATAGCGCCGGTGGTGATCATCTCGCTGTAGAGAAGGGTATGACGGGTAATCTGCCGCATAAAATAGCGGTAATGGCGATCGCTCCAGTCCATCATGGGCGCCACGCTCAGGGGGCGGAGCGGTCCGCGGGGCGGTGCGGGATTAGCAGACATCTCAGGCATCCCAGCAATCGATCAGGGTTTTCAGAAAAACAAACAGCCAGGGACGGTTTTCGTCCTGCAGATCATCCGGATCTTCTTCATCCGGGTACAGCACCAGGTCTTCGATGAGGGCCAGGAGGTGTTCCTGAGGGTAGTTGTCCAGCAATTTTTCGGCGGAAATGGACATTAACCCGGGCACCCCTTCGTTGAGGGCTTCCACCAGCTTGAACTGCCGGCCTTCCTGCTTGTCCAGGGTTTCCGCGTCGGGTTTGGGGAGCGGGCCGTGATCGCTCATGATTTTCCAGAGCACCATTCCGGTGAGCACCAGGGTTTCCCGCTCTTCTTCCTCAAGAATATCCTCCCCGACCGAAAGCAGGTAGTCGAAGGTGTCGTTTTGTTCGCTCTGGAAAGCGCCCATCAATTTTTCGGTATCGGCCGGGCTGAGTTCGGCTATGGTTTCAAAGCCTTTCTCAACCGCTTCCGCCGTAATTTTTTGCATGATCAAAACCCTTTTGTCAGGTGTAATTCAAAATATAACCAGCCGGCGGGGGTGGTGCAATGGTTACGTGGGGAATAGCGACTGGCGCGACGCGAATAGCGAATAAGAACAATCTCCGCTTTTCCCTGCTCGCTTTTCCCTGCTCGCTGAACCGATTTCCTGTTGCCATATCCGCCTCTCCCGTCCTATATTCCCTCCCGCAAAAATGAACCGTCTAGCCAGCCGAGGTCTCCATGAACGAAGCCAAATTTTACCAAATAATCGCCGGGGAGCTGAATATCCGCGCCGTGCAGGTTTCCCACACCGTCGAATTGCTGGATGCCGGCAATACCGTTCCCTTTATCGCCCGCTATCGCAAGGAGGTAACCGGCAAGCTCGATGAGGAGCAGATCCGCGACGTGGAAGAGCGCATCCACTACCTGCGCATGCTGGAAGAACGGCGGGAGACCATTCTCAGCAGCATCGCCGAGCAGGAAAAGCTGACCCCCGAGCTGGAGAAAAAAATCCGCGAGGCCACCAAACTTCAGGTTCTGGAAGATCTGTATTTGCCCTACCGGCCCAAACGCCGCACCCGCGCCACCATTGCCCGGGAGCGGGGACTGGAACCGCTGGCGGATCTGATGCGGGACCCCGCCCAAACCGGTGGTTCCCCGGAGAGTCTGGCGGCGGCCTTTGTGGATCCCGAAAAGGACGTTGCGGATGTGGAAGCAGCCCTGGCCGGGGCCCGCGATATTGTGGCGGAAGGGGTTTCCGACAGTGCGGAAGTCCGGGAAAAGGTGCGCGAGTACACCCGCAAGCACGCCATGCTGGTCAGCGTCGCCAAGGACTCTGCTGCCCAGAGCGATTACGAAATGTACT
>JAGRBF010000404.1 GCA_020434205.1 Calditrichota bacterium
CAATCAACAATCAACAATTAACAATTACTAATTCCGCCGGGGGCAAGCGCAGCCTTATATTGCCCGGACATGAGCGACCTCCTCAAAAATGACCTGTGGCTGCGACCGCGCAACCTGCTTCTGGTTTTCCTGACCTTGGCCGGACTGATGATCATCTCCGCCCTGGTGGAATTGGATCGCAGCCGGGAGGAGCTCACCGAACTCATGACCGAACAATCCCACAACCTGCTTCAGGCCCTTTTGATTTCCTCCCAAAACAGCCTGCACGCCAACCAGTTCGTGGAGGATCTTCTCGAGGAAAAACTCTACCTCACCGCCGGTTACATTCGCACCGCCTATCAGAACGGGCACGTCAGCAACCGGTATTTGCAGCAGGTTGCCGCCCAGAACAATATCCACCGCATTCATATCTTTTCCCCGGACGGCCGGAAGCGCTTCTCCAGCCATACCCGGGTTCATTTTCGCGGTGAGGGGCATTTTTCCCCGGCGGACAGCCTCCGGGACATTTTCCAGGGTAAAACCGATACCCTGGCTTTCGGACTGCGACCCGCCCGCTACGAACCCGGAGCGCGCCTCACCATTGCCATTGCCGCCGAGGACCGCAGCGCCATCGTGCTCAACCTGGATGCCGAGAGCCTCTATCATTTCCGGCGCCAGATCGGTTTTGGGGTTATGCTCAGCAAAATGATCGAGCAACCGGGCATCGTTTACGTGGCCCTTCAGGATTCCAACACCATTCTGGCCGCTTCCGGCAATGTCGAGTCTCTGGAGGATATTCCCGCCTCGCCCTTCCTGAGCCGGGCCCTCGGCCAGGGCATTTTCGATAGCCGTTTCAGCGAATTCGACTCCCTGACAATCTTCGAAGCCGTACATCCCTTTGACTTTCAGGGGCAAACGGTGGGGCTGTTTCGCCTGGGGCTTTCCCTGGACCCGTTGCAGCAGATCAACGACCGCATTTACCGGCGCATCGTTATCATCACCCTGGTGTTGATCGTGGTGGGATTTTTCCTGCTCACCCTCATTTTCATCCGCCAGAATCTGGATACCCTTTCCCGCAAATATCAGGAGGTGGAGACCTTCTCCAGCCAGGTTATCCGCAACGTTAGCGACGCCATCGTCCTGGTGGACGGCCAATGTCGCATTTCCCTGGTTAATGCTGCGGCCGGGCAGCTCTTCGGCATCGGGGCGCCGGAAATTCACGGCCGGCATCTCTCCACCATTCTGCCGCAGGAAACCTGTGAAGCCATTCAAAACCAGGACAGCACCCTCTACCCGGTCGATTGCCGGATCGGGGAGCGTCCCGCCAATCTGCTGATCTCCACCAGCGCCTTCCTGGATCAGAATCAGCAAAAGCGCATCATTATGGTGATTCGCGACCTCACCGAACAGAAGCTGCTGGAGGCTCAGCTCCAGCGCCGGGAGCGCCTTTCCGCCATGGGAGAACTGGCCTCGGGAGTGGCCCACGAAATTCGCAATCCCCTCAACACCATCGGCACCATCGCCCAGCAATTGGACAGCGATTTCGAGCCGGTCCGGGACGGCGAAGAATTCCACCAGCTGGCCGGGCTGGTGCATTCCGAGGTCAAACGCATCAACAATACCATTCAGGATTTTCTGCGCTTTGCCCGCCCCGCCAGGGTTAATCCCCAGCCTTTTGCGGTGGCGGACCTCATCGAAAAACTGGTGCAGCAGTATCGCTCCCTGGCCCATCAAAAAAACCTGAAATTTTCGGGAGATATTGCCTGGCAAGGCGAGGTGGTCTGGGACCGGCAGCAGATCCAGCAGGCCCTGATGAACCTGCTGCAAAACAGCATCGACGCCCTTCCTGCAGGTGGGGAATTCGGCATCCGGGTTAATAGCGCCCCCGGGGAAATCATCGAAATCAGCGTTTTTGACGACGGCCCCGGGATTCCCGAGCCGGTCCGCAATAAAATTTTCAACCTGTACTTTACCACCAAAGCGGAGGGCACCGGGATCGGGCTCAGCCTGGTTCAGCAAATCGTGGACGCCCACGGCGGCACCATTACCGCCGGCAACCCTCCTCACGGCCCCGGCGCCCTGTTTATTTTGCGCCTGCCCCGGCTTTGCCCCACTCCCGGAGGTCTTCCTTGAGCGATCCCCTCAACATCCTGCTGATTGACGACGAAGCATCCCAGCTGACATCCCTGAAAAGTTTTCTTTCCCGGCGGGGTCATACCGTTTTTACCGCCCAGAGCGGACCGGCGGGATTGGGCATTGCCCAAAGTGAGGCCATCGATCTGGTGCTGTCGGATTTTCGGATGCCGGAATGGGACGGTCTTACCGTTCTGGGCAAGCTCAAAGCCCTCAATCCGGATATTGATGTGGTTATCGTTACCGCCTTCGGCAACGTTGAGGACGCGGTGGATATCATGAAGGCCGGGGCCTATGATTATATCAGCAAACCCATCGACCTCAGCGAGTTGGAAAACCTGCTGGACCGGGTCCGCGAAAAACGCTATCTGGTGGCGGAAAATCGCCTCCTGAAAAAACAGCTTCAGGAGAAATTCCGCTTCGAGGCCATCGTTTCCCAGAGCGGGGAAATGGAAAGCGTCCTGAATACCGCCGGGCGGGTAGCTCCCAGCAACGCCACGGTGCTGATCCGCGGGGAAAGCGGCACCGGCAAGGAGCTGATCGCCCGCGCCATTCATTTTGCCAGCCCGCGCCGGGACAAACCTTTCGTGGTGGTAAACCTGGCTGCCCTTTCCGAGAATCTGGTGGAAAGCGAGCTGTTCGGGCACGAAAAAGGGGCCTTCACCGGGGCGGCGCAGCGGCGGGTGGGACGCTTCGAACACGCCGACGGGGGCACCCTTTTTATCGACGAAGTGGGGGATATTCCCCTGCCGGTGCAGGTCAAACTGCTGCGGGCCATCCAATTCGGGCAGATCGAAAGGCTGGGCGACAACAATTCCCTGAAGGTGGATGTGCGTATTGTGGCGGCCACCCACCGCGACCTGGAGAAAATGGTGCGCGAGGGAAATTTCCGGGAGGACCTCTATTATCGCCTCAACGTGGTGAACATTTTGCTGCCCCCGCTGGCGCGCCGCAAAAGCGATATTCCCGGCCTGGTGGATCATTTTATCCGCAAATTCGCCGCGGCCAATAACAAGCCGGTTTCCGGCATTAGCCGGGAGGCTCTCGACCAGTTGATGAAGTATCATT
>JAGRBF010000405.1 GCA_020434205.1 Calditrichota bacterium
TTGTCGTTAACCGCTTTGAGGGCGATGTGATCCCCCTGGTAGTTGGATGACCCACCCACGATGGGTTTGGGGGCAAACCGATGGTCGGAGATAACCCGCTCCTGCCAGGTGTTGCCGCCGTCCGTCGAGCGGGCCAACATCACCTCGGCGGAATCGGAACCGGCATGGCGATCGTCGTAATAGATGATGTTGATCCCCCCGCCGGCATCGATGTCCATTGCCGGGAAATACTGGATGTTGCCGTTGCTGAGCCCGTCCTGATTCACCCGGATCCCCGCCGACCAGGACATCCCGCCGTCGGTGGAACGATGCAGAATGATGTCCGGATCGTTGCCGGCCGGGGCCAGGTCCTTTTCGGTGGAAACGATGTACAACCACCCGTTGCGGACACCGCCGCTGTTGTCTACCGCAATCTGCGGCAACCCGTTTACCCGCAGATTGCCTTTTTCCGGCAGGGTACCGCTGATCCCGTTCATTTCAAAAATATTTTGGGAAACGCTCCAGGTGCCCCCACCGTCCCCCGACACCGCAAAACCGGCATAATCCTCCACAAAGGGCGCCGCGGACTCCACCACCGCCCAGGTGAGGTAAACCCGTCCGTCGTTTCCACAGGCCAGGGTTCCCCCCGAACAGCGCCCCGGGGGCGAATTATTGACCACCTGCGGCGGGGTCCAACTTTCCCCGCTGTTGGCGGTATAGGAAAATGAAACCGGAAAGGGGCTAACAAAATTGACCCAGGCAGCATACATCCGGCCAAAATAGGGGCTGCCCGGATTTTCGTCCATGGCAACGCCGCCTTTGTCCTCCGGTTGGCTGGCGGTGATGGTATACGCATCGGACCAGGAAGCACCCAGGTTATCGGAGTAATGGCTGAACATCCCGGCAAAAACAAATCCGGCATGGGTGAGGATCAGCCGGCCCTGGGGATCTATCGCCACCCCGGGATCGCCCCCGTGGTTGATCTCCAGCCGCCCGCTGCAGGTGTCCGAACCGAACCAGTTGCTGCCGCCGTCGGTGGAGAGGTAAACGCCTTCGCTCTGAAATCCGCCGGTGGTATTGATGGTTACCGCGGCGGCGAACAGTAACTGCGGATCTGCCGGACTAACCGCCAGCACCGGCTCGGACTGGGTAATTGGCCCGGGATGAATACGCCGGTTGAGGGGTGGATTTTGCCCGCTTACCGCCGCACTTGCCGACAGCAGAAAAATCAGGATCAAAAAAAAGGTCTTCACAAGCCTCCTTTACAAGTGTTGTCCGAAACGCAGGCCAAAGGAAATCCGGCGCGGTTCCCCGCTGCCGAAATAGCGCTGGTTGTAATCGTTGATATTGACAAACCCGACGTAGCGTTTATCGAAGATATTGTTGACCGCCCCGTAGGCAATGGCTTTGAGCCCTCCGACGCGGAAACTCAGCCCGGCCATCACATTCCCGTAAAAATAACGGTCGGCCGTTTCGCTGTTGGCATCATCCACGAACATGCGGCCGATATCGTCGCAATCCCACTGCAGCAATCCTTCCAGGCCTTCGGTAATTTCGAATTCCACGTTAAGGATTAAGTTGAAGATGTGGCCGGGAATGGAGGGAACGGTATTGCCGCCGTAATCCGCCACGCTGGTGCCGGAAGGACCGTAAATGGTGGCCGTGTAATCGTCGTATTTGAAGTTCATATAGACGTAGTTTACCGCCAGCTCGACGTGGTCCACCGGCTCGGATTTCATCCCGATTTCCAGGCCCTGGCGATTGGTGCGGGCGGCATTGCGGTAGTAGGTCTGCTGGTTGATCACAAAGGGGATAATCTCATTTCTGATGCGGTAGTTGAACCAGGTGAGGTCGAAAAAGACTTTGCGCAGCACTTCCGATCCCGGGTTGATGAAGTTTCCCTTCAGGCCCACCTCCAGATTTCGGGATTTCTGAGGCCCCAGATCCGGGTTGATGGTATAGCGGATGTTGGACGAAAAGGGGGTATTGGCCAGCTCGCTGAGGGCCGGAAACTCGTAGCTAAGTCCGTAGGATGTGTAAAACGCCAGAGAGGGCAACAGCTTGTAGTTGAGCGCTATCTTGGGAGAGGTCTTCTGAAAGACCCGGGTGGAATCGGTAAACCCAAAAGGAATGAGGATATCCCGCCGGAAGGAATTGCGGTCAAAGCGTCCCGTCAACAGGAAATCCAAACGCTCCGGGATAATCTGCAAGCGATTGGAGAGGAAAAATCCCAGGTTGCTGAGGCGCTCCCGGTAATTGTTGTTTACCGAGATGCCGCGAACCCCACCCACATTTTCAAAAACGTCCACCGGACCGGCCTGGTAGGCGAAGTCCATTCCCGCGGAAAGGGTGTTCTCCCGCTTTCCCCACCAAACGGAACGGTTGGTAAAACCGGTCTGCCCTCCCAGCGAATAGCGGGTGCTGATGCGGTGGGAAAGGTTGTCGGCCTGCTTGAGCTCCGCCAGGCTACCGTAGCCGGTTAGCAGCACCTCCTTCTTATCCTCGTCGAAGCGTTGTTTGTAACGAATACCCAACCGGCCTTTGCGGACGGTGCGCCGGAAATCCTGAGAAACCGCCTGATCGTAAGCCTGGAAGGGATCGGCCTCGAATTCTTCGCGGGTCAGGCTGCCCGGCTGGCGACTCAAACCGTTGAGATAGGCCCCCAGGATGGTGAGCGAAGACCCGGGGTCGGGGTAGGTTTCGTAGATAAAATTGGCCAGGTGCTGATACTCGGCGCTGTGCTCGCGGTAGCCGTCGTGATGAGAATAGTTGTAGGACATCAGCATGCGATTGTGGGGATTGGCCAGCCCCAGCTTCATCCCGTTCAGCCGCCACCCGTAGCTCCCTACCTGGGAGATAAGACCCGCGAAGCTTTGCGGGAAATACAGATCCGAGGTAAAGTTGATGACCCCACCCGGAGCGTTGGCGTAAAGTGAAGAAAGGTTGCCTTTCACCACTTCTACCCCGCCCAGGGAGGTAAAGTCTACATCATCCAGAATGGTTTCCCCATCCGGTTCGGTCTGGGGAAAGCCATCCTGCAAAACCCGGATACCGCGGGCGCCCGAATTGGAGCGGGTGCCGTAGCCGCGCAGGCTGATGCGCAGATCCCGGGAGCCGTAACGCGATTGCAGCAACAGGCCGGGAACGTCTGCCAGAACATCCCGGGCGGATATCTTTTTGCCGAAGGGCAGTTCCTTGCTGTCCACCCGAAAAACGGAAAAAGGCACGTCGATAATGCGCTCTTCCGCACGGGTCCCGATAACCGTTATTTCCTGAATTTCATAGGTCAGGGAATCTTCTTCTACCGCCCGCAGGGGCAGGATAAAAAGCCCCAGAATCACAAGCAGCTGCTTTTTCCAGTTCAATCGCATTGGGCCGTCCGTAGTTGGTTGCGGATGTTGGTATCCGTTTAATTCTTGTTTTCCCGGGATCTGCCCGGATCATCAGCCTCTATTCACCCCCGATGGGGATGTGCATGGCAAAGGTAATATTCCGGCCCATATTGTGGAAACCGACGGTCGGATCGCTGAAGGCGCCGGGTTTAATCCGGGAGAGATGGTCGAAGTATTTTTCGCCCAGCAGATTGCTGACCAACAGATGAGCGGTGATTTTGCCGCCGAACAACCGCCCTCCCATATCGATGTTGATCAGGTCATACCCCGGGGTTTTGTTTTCCACCGCGGCCAGCTTGTCCTGTTGAAAGGTATGGGCCCATTCCACCTCCACGAAACCGCCCCGGAAAAGGCGCCAAAGGTCGGTGTCCCAGCGTAGGGAATGGCGCATCCGGTTGGCCGGCATCAGGGGAAGGTAAGCATCCTCGCTGTCTTTGCCGACCAGCGCGGAAAAGCTATTGCGAACCGACCAACGCGGCACCGCGGGCAGGCGCCAGTTCAGGCTGGCTTCACCCCCGGTAAGGGTGGCATCCGACTGCAGAAAGCGATACACCGGAAATCCGAAACGGGTTTCCCCGGTTGGAGAGAGGTAAATGTAGTTGTCGATGGCATTGCGGAAAAACGACCCTTCCAGCGCGAAAAACGCACTGTGATAGTTCAGGTCCACATCGAGCTCGCGATTCTGTTCGCTCGCCAGATCGGGATCCCCGATTTCGTAATTGAGGGTGCCCTCATGCAAACCGTTGGATGCCAGCTCCGCCAGGTTGGGGGCCCGATAGCCCATTGCGAAATTGGCCTTGAGCTGCAGATCCGCAGTGGCGTTGAAGACCAGCCCCAGGGCGCCGCTGACCGGCTGATAGTCCTTCTCCAGAAGCGGCATATAGCCAATAGAGTCGGGAATTCCGGTCTCTTCGGTTTTGAGGTGATATTGATTGACCCTCAGCCCTTCTTCAAAAACAAACTGCCCCACCTGATGGCGCAAGAAGGCGTATCCCGCCAGCTCGCGGGTGGCGGCATCGGGAATAATGATACGTTCGCCGCTATTGCTATTACCCTGAAAGGTGGCCTGTCCCCCGATGCTGATTTCGGAATGCCATTTTTCCGGGGAAAGGTAGCGCGGATTCACCGAAAAGGTATTCAGCTGCATATTGAGGTTGCCCAGGGCCTGCTCTTCCGGTCCTTCCTGTTCCCGGCGGTTGTTGAGGTGCACCCCGGCATCCACCTTGATGCGCCCTTTCCGGGTAAAAATGGTGCTCTGGGAGGTCAGCAGATGGTAATAAACCTGATGGTAGGCCTCTTCCATTTCCCGCCCGAAACGTTCCTCTTCGCCCGGTTTGAGCACCTCGTTCTGCTCGACAAAACCGAACTGGTAAAAAGAGAAGTGATAGTTGAGGTTGGACACCAGGCGGTTATTGACCCAGCCCAGTCCGGCGGCGGCGTTGCCCCCGTTGAAGCGGGTATTGGGGATGCGGGTGCCGTCCCCGTCCAGGTAATCTGCATGGGATTCTCCCCCGCCCCGGAGCTTCCAGAAAAACCCGTCGCTGCCGCCTTTCAGGCCGGCGTCCAACACCAGTCCCAGGGTATTGCCGTCGATCTTGACGTTGGCATCGCTGACCGTTTGCGCAGGCGGGGCGTTTTTTTCCTCGATCAGGTTGATCACCCCTCCCATGGCATCGGAGCCGTACTGCATAGAGGCCGGTCCCTTCACCACCTCTACCCCACGGATGCCCATATCCGCCAGACCCAGCCCGTGTTCGTCCTGCCATTGCTGGTTATCAAAGCGGAAACCCTCAAAAACGGTCAGCACCCGGTTGCCGTGCAACCCCCGGATAACCGGTTTGGTAATGCCGGTTCCGGTGGAAATCTGGCTGATTCCCGGCACCCGGGTAAGGGCTTCGGTAAGGGTAATGGCCGGCGAAAATTGGATTTCCCCGCGGTCCAGACGGGCCAGGGTATACGGCGTTTGTTCGGGGGTTCGCTGATAGGGAGCGGAAACCACCACCGGATGGGAGGGAACCGGAGAGGTAACCAGGTCAATTTGCAGCTCCGCGCCCTTGCCGGCCAGATCGACCGGGCGAACCACGGTTTTGTAGCCTATATGGGAAAACTCCACCAGATGATGCCCGCGGGGCAGGTTGGGAATCTCAAAATGCCCGCTGGCGTCGCTCTCCGCGCCGAGGTTCAGTTCCGCCAGGTAAATAGCCACCCCGGCCATTGCCTCCCCCGTTTCGTTGCGCACCGTGCCGCTCAGCTTCGCCCCGGAGGGGGGATGGGCCATGGCGCCGAAGATTATCAGGATAAGCGCGGGCAAAATACCCAGACGCACTCCCGGTTTTGTCGGTAAAATCATATCGTTTTCCTTTTTTCGCAAAAATGGGTTGATACCGTGGCAACACCACGGGACATAGCATTCCCGTTGCGGAATGGCCGGCGGCGTAGGCAATACCCAACTGCCGGCGGAATCGGACGTAGCAAACCCCGTCCCGTTCCACGGTACTATTGAAGCGGCCCCATTTGGTTTAGCGGGGCCCAACATTTTACAGCGAGGTCAGGAAAGAAATTCCGGCGGGGGGGAATAAGGCCGGGATTGCCAGGTTTTAAGAGAGAAACAATAGAGAAGGTGTCCCGAAACGACCGGAACAATCCGGCGTGGGAGGGGCTGAGATTGCCCCATGTACTGGGTGCTGAGGCTTAATTTGAGGTTCAGGTTTCTTCGCCCGCGGTTATCGGGGAGATTCATGCGGCGCGCCACCTGGTCGTCCAGACTGGCAAAAAGCCGGGTTTCCTGCTCATCGGAGATGCAATAATACCAGGTTTCTTCGCCGTGGCGTTCCTGGCTGAGCACATCAAACATTTGCCCGCGATAGCGGAATTCGTGCCCGTTAACCCGCTGAAAATCCGCGCCCCCGTTTTTTTCCAGGGCCAGGGGAATTTTGATCAGATGTTGCTCGCCGTTGGGCACCCCCGCTTTGATGCGTCGCTTAACCGCCCGGCGGATCTGGTGTTGCTCGATCTTGAAGATCACCAGGTACCCGTAGGGCTGGCCAAAAACCAACAGGAGCAGTATCAGGATGAAACGTTTCATAAAAAAGCGGATGCCCGGTTGTGGATTGGCGGAAGCCTGTTAAGAGAAAATATTACTTCCGCCGGGGAATTTATTCAAGCGCCATTTTGGCGGGAAGCAACTCAGCGCAGCAGCAACATCTTGCGGGTCTGAAAGAATGTGCTTCCGGCGTTAGACTTCCGGTCCGGGCTCTCTACTGCCAGCCGGTAATAATAAACGCCGGAGCTTACCACTCGCCCCGCGCCGTCCCGTCCGTCCCAACGAACCCGATAATCGCCGGGACCCTGGTGACCCTCAGCCAAAACCCGCACGGTCTGCCCCAGGGAATTGTAGACGATCAGGGAAACCGAACCGCTTTCGCTCAGGCGGTAGCGGATTTGCGTTTCCGGATTGAAGGGGTTAGGGTAATTTTGCGAGAGGTTAAAAGAGGCCACAGTCGGACCATCCCCGATGCCGGAAACCAGAGAAATTTTTTCGTAGAGACGGTATTCCCAACCGTTGAGCAGCAGATCGCTGTTGCCGGAAAAGGAAAGGGTATCCCCGCTGAAAACATCGCGATAGGTGCCCCAATGCAGGCTGTCGGTTAAGGTGGCCCCGCTGATGCCGGGACTGAGGTTGAAAACCGCAAAAACCCGGTCCTCCTCTTTTTCCCGGACAAAAGCCATAAACTGATCGTCGTTGGAAGTGGTAACCCGCTGATAAGTGCCCCCGTCCGTACCGTTCCAGAGAGCCCGGTTGCGGCGTTTGAGGTGCAGCAGGGTCCGGTAGACCTCCGCAAAAGGGTGGCTGCGCCAGATGATCTGATCCTTGTCGAAGAAGGCCAGCCGGTGGTCCAATCCTGCTTCCTGACCGCCGTAGATCAGCTGCATCCCGCCAATCGTTGCGGTTACCACGGCATAAATCTCCGCGGCGTTGGGGAATTGTTCGAAGACCGTCCCGTACCAGGCATTTTCATCGTGATTGGAGGTAAAATACATGCGGTAGTGATTGGGCAGGAAGGTCCGCAGCTCGTCCTCCATATAATGGTGCAGGTTATGGGCATTGTTGGTGCGCTCGTAAATCCGGTCCAGAACCCCGTCTCCCCAGGCGTGCATGCCCCAGGAATAGCAGGCGTCGAAGCCCAGGGTCTGGTAAATGGGGCGATCGTCCTCGGCGAGCATAAACAGCTCCGGCTTGACGCTTTTAAGCTGGGGAATGGCGGTAAACCAGAAATCCCAGGGCATAAAGCTGACCGCATCGCAGCGGAAGCCGTCCACGTTGGCCTCGGTGATCCAGAAGGTCATGGCCTGCACCATATAGTCCCGTAATCCCTGCTGATCGTAATCCAGCTGGATCACATCCGACCAGTTGGTGCCGGGTGGCGGCGTGAAGTTGCCCCCTCCATCCTGCACGTACCACTCCGGATGGGTTACGGTAAGGGGATTGTCCCAGGCGGTGTGATTGGCCACCCAATCCAAAATCACGTACATGCCCCGGGCGTGGATGGAATCCACCAGGGCCTTGAACTCATTTAAGGTCCCGAATTCGGGATTGACGTCCATATAATCGCGGACCGAGTAGGGACTACCCAGGGAACCCAGGCGATTTTGTTGACCGATGGGATGGATAGGCATAAACCAGACAATCCCCACCCCCAGATCCTCCAGGCGATCCAGGTGGGTGGCAAATTCGGCAAAGGTTCCGGAAGCGGTATACTGGCGGGTATTGACCTCATAAATATTGAGGTTTTTGCTCCAGCTGTGGTGGTCCTGGGCAAAGGATGGTAAAGACAGGGCTACGACCAGGGCAAAAAGGACCCTGATCCGGCAAAAAAACGGCATTTCTTTGTTCAAAAATAATCCCTCATGGATTGGGCTGCGGTAAAGCGGCGCCGGATCCTTTCCGGCCGGTCCGTTCGATATTCTACAATTTGGGGGCAATACGTTGTTGGGCTTCCGCGGAGGTGATAACCGGGATGACCTCAAAATCGGTCAGGTCTTTCCAGTTGGCCATCCAGGCTTCCAGCAGGGCAATATCGTCGCATTCCATAACCTGATAACAGATGGCCATATTTTCATCCACCCAGCTGGACACATAGGTCAGCCCTTCCGGGGCCAGGCGTCCGCGGTCCCGAAAACGCCGGTATACCGGAACCGGGTCACTGTTTTTAAATTTCTCGACGATCATATATAACATTCGGCATCCTTAAGGTTTACCATCAATACCGATTAACCCGCCCGGCACCTACGGCAGCCGTCCGGGTAAATAATCTTCCCGCACCGGGGAAAAAACCTCAACCACCACCGAATCCTCCACCACATAAGCCCCGTGTTCGATTCCACCGGCGATGCAATAGCTGTCCCCGGGCATCACCTCCAGGTCCCGGCCGTCTACGGTGAGGCGCAGATGCCCGCTGACCAGGTATCCGGCCTGCTCGTGGGGATGGGTGTGCAGGGGCAGGGTGCTGCCTTTGCGAAAGCGAAATTCCGTCATCAGCATTTTGGCCCCGTGGACCAGGGTTCGGCGTTCCACCCCGGGCAGAGGATTAACATAACCGGCATCACTGTGCTTTGTAAACATAAAATTTTCCTTATTTACTGATGTTGGGAGC
>JAGRBF010000406.1 GCA_020434205.1 Calditrichota bacterium
GCGCGAATTAATCCCCGCACCAACTCCAGGGTTACCGATCGTCCGTAACCGGTCGGGTTTCGGGTTCCCACCACGGCAACGCAATTTTGCCAGTGTTCCGGAAAAGCGCCCCGGCAAAACAGCACCAGGGGCGGATCGGCAATGTCTTTGAGGGGGGCGGGATAGGTTTCGTCCCATAGGGAAATACAGCGAACATCGCCTTCGCTCAGGCGCCGCAACTGATAGCGCACCGCCTCCTCGTCCGGTTGCTGGCGGAGAAGCAGGATGGTTTTTCGGTCTATTCCGGGAATACGAAGCAGTTGGCGGGTGGGCGCATCGCGAATAAGGGCGGGGTGCCGGAACACCCCCATCAGGCTGCGAATCCGCCCCGGGCCGATCCCGGGGAGGGTCAGCAATCGCAGCAGTTCCGTCAAAAACGCGGGATCGGGAGGAGTGGAAAAGTCGGCCATATTAAATAGATGCCCAAACCGAAAAATTTCCACAAATCCTTTGTCTTATCCCTCACTTTGGGCGGAATGACCAATCAAATGCCGGATGGTCTGCTCAAAATCGCGGGCCAGCAGGTCGCGATCCAGGCACAAATCCGCCCCTGCTGCCAGCAGCGAACCCATAACCGCACGATCGCGGATCTGATAAAGGGCAACCACCACGGAATCCGGACCGGATTCCCGCAGGCGGCGCACAATTTCCAGGCCCCGGCTGTCCGGAAGAAACAGGCTGGTGATGATCACCATGGGGCCTTCCGGCCGCCCGGCCAGGTAATTGGCGGCAATTTCCAGGCGGGACAGGTGGACAATGGTAAAAACCTCCCGGCGTTTGTCCGCAGAGAGGATTTGTTTGAAACGCAGGACTTCTCCGGGATTGTTTTCCAGCAGCAAAATGGGAATGGGGGATACTTGGGGGAATGTGCCCCTGCCAACTGCATCTTCCATGATCGGGTTCCTCATCCTTGAGTTTCCTTTCAAAATGCCGGAGACTGTGGCCTTAACTCCGGCAGGATAAAACCTGAAGCGCTTTTTTAGAGCCGTTTAGTCGACCTCAACCATCAGGGAAGTAGACGCTTCGGGATAGCGGACCAGGTTCAGCCAAAAATTGTGAATTCCCGCCACCACCTCCCTGAAATCATCCCAGGACAGCGGTTTGGTGATATAACTGTTGGCGCCGAAACGATACGCTTTTTCGACATCCCGCTGGTGCGCCGAACTGCTGAGAATGATGACCGGCACCGAGCGCAAAGCGGGCCGGCTCCGCACATTTTCCAACACTTCCAGTCCGTTCATACCGGGCAGGTTGAGATCCAGCAGGATCAGCTTCGGCAGCGGACTTCCCTCGAAACCCTCGCAACGATCCAGATATTCCAGCGCGGTATGCCCATCCTGAGCAGCGCGGACCTTAACGCCCGGATTTATTTCTTCAAAGGCTTTGGTTGTGATAAGAATGTCCGCAGGATTATCATCAACCAAAAGTACATCGGGATTATTCAGCTTCATCAGATTTAAAGCTCCTGAAATCTGGCAAGTGGATGGAAAAAGTGGTTCCCAGGGCAGGCACCGAAGAAACGGATAGTTTGCCCTGGTGCAAATCGACAATTTTTTTGCAGATCGCCAACCCGATCCCGGTACCGGGATATTTGTCGTGATGGTGGAGACGCTGAAAGACGTGAAAAATCTTCTCGTGATATTCCGGGCTGATCCCGATACCGTTATCCCGAATGTGAATGGTCCACCCTTCGGGATCTTTTTCGGCGAAAACCTCGATGACCGGGCTGGATTCCCCCCGGAATTTGATCCCATTGGAAATCAGGTTCTGAAACAGTTGGGAAAGCTGAATTTCGTTGCCGTAAACTGTGGGGAGCGAGCCAATTCGCAGATTGGTGCCGGAATCCTGAATACTGAATTGCAGATTTTTGGCCACATTGCCAAGGACCACTTCACAGTCCACCGCCTGCATGCTGCTGCTATCGCGGCCAACCCGGGAAAAGGTGAGCAGGGAGTCCAGAAGCGCCTTCATGCGGGTTCCCGCATCCACGACAAAATGCAGGTATTTTTCTGCTTTGTCGCTCATGTCCTCGTGGAATTCCTTGCGGAAGAGCTGCATGAAAGTGGTAATGGTGCGCAGCGGTTCCTGAAGGTCGTGCGAGGCGATGTAGGCAAACTGCTCCAGCTCCTCATTGCTCTGCACCAGCTGGTCCGTTTTTTGGCGCAGGGCAAATTCGGAAACTTTGCGGGGAGAAATATCCTCCAGCATCACGATAACGGTGGCGGGTTGCCCGCTGGGGTTGGGGATCAGCGAAATGGTGATATTACCCCAGACCAGAAACCCGTCCTTGTGGGTAAAGCGGTGCTCTCCGTGATAAACTTTGATTTCTTTTTCGATCACCTGCTCAAACGCCGCTTCTATCCGGGCGTAATCGTCGCGATGGGCCAGGCTGGCAAAATTATAATGATCCAGTTCGCAGTAGTCGAAGCCCAGCAGTCTTTCCAGGGACTGGTTGGCATTGCGGATAACCCCGTCGCGGTTGAGTTGGGCAATGCCGATGGGGGCAAAGTCGAAGATGGTGCGATAACCTTCTTCACTGACCACCAGCGCCATCTGGATTTGTTGTTCCAGGGTGATATCCCGGGCTACCGCAAAAAATTTCTGATTGGTGATTCCCGCCGATCCGCTGATGGAGAGCCAGCGATAATCCCCGGTTTTGGTGCGAAAACGGGCGACCAGATTGCTGATGGGATGGCCGGCCAGGAGCTGTTCGATCATCCTTTCGGTTTTGGCGCGATCCTGGGGATGGATCAGCTCCAGATAAGGGATTTCATACATTTCTTCCAGCGAATATCCCAGAATGCGGCCCCAGATAGGGTTGAGTTTGCAAAACCGCCCGCTGCCGTCTCCCACGGCAAATAAATCCACGCTGAGGTTAAAGAAATTTTCCATCAGCAGTTGGGTTTCCTTGAGGGAGGTGATGTCCACCTGACTCCCCACAATCCGCCGGGGCTGGTGTTTTTCATCCCATTCCACCACCTGCAGGCGGCAATAAACCCAAAGGATATTTCCATTTTTGTGAAGGTAGCGCACCTCGCGGGCCGAGGGTTCCCCGGTTTTCAGGACCTGATCCACGGTAGCCAGCACCGCCGGTAAATCTTCGGGATAAATCAGGTTTTTCCAGCTCTCCGGCGTGGGTCGCAATTCACCCGCTTCGTAGCCGAACATGTTGAGGAAGGTGGGGCTGTGATATTGGTAGTTGGCGGGAAGATCCCAATTCCAGAATCCGGTCAGGGTTCCTTCGACCACGGATTCCAGGGCAACCAGTTGCTTTTCTCGCTCCCGGATGCGGGCTTTAAGGGCGGCATTTTCGTTGCGAAGCCGGTTCAGTTCGTTGGATGTCTCGCTCCCGTTCGATTGCCCGATCTGTTTGAAGAGCACGGTTTCCTGGGAGGAGAGGAGATTTTCTTGCACGTTGCCTCCATGCATTATGCAAAAGACTTCTATGTGGCCGGCTTTCCGGGACGGCTATGCGTTTCCGATTGGGTTTTAGGCCCGGTTTTAATCCTTTTAAACCGGTTTCTTCGACTTACTGAACATTGTCGGACCTTTAAGGGGAGAACTTTATCAATCCGAAGAATTTTCCGGAGAAAAACCGTCGCTTTTATCCATCTCCCGGAGCGCCTCCCAGATAAACTGGCGAAGCTCCTGAAGCCCTTCGTGGGCCACGGCGGAAATAGCCAGCAGGGGATAATCGAAACTCCCGCGCAGTTCGCTCAGCCAGTCGGTTTCCTGCCAGGTATCGCGTTTGGTCAAAACAATGGCGGCGGCCCGCTCCGCCAGTTCCAGAGAGTAGCGGCGCACTTCGTTCTGCAGAACGGTAAAGGTTTCCCGGGGATCTTCCACTTCGGGATCTTCCGGATCGATGAGATAAACCAGGAGCCGGTTGCGTTCGATGTGGCGCAGGAACTGCAGACCCAACCCCTTGCCTTCGTGGGCGCCTTCGATTAAACCGGGGATGTCCGCCATTACAAAGCTGTGGAAATCCCCCACCCGGACAATCCCCAGATTGGGTTCCAGGGTGGTAAAGGGATAGCCGGCAATTTTGGGTCGGGCCGCGGAGATGTTGGCCAGCAGGGTGGATTTCCCGGCGTTGGGTTTGCCCACCAGGCCGACATCGGCGATCAGCTTCAGTTCCAGAACAATATCCAGTTCTTCCCCGGGCTCCCCCTCCTCGTATTCGCGCGGGGCGCGGTGGGTCGAGGTTACAAAACG
>JAGRBF010000407.1 GCA_020434205.1 Calditrichota bacterium
GATGATTGTCAACACGCCCTAAGGTCAATTTCCCGGGGATTAACGCCACCGCAAACACGACCGTGGCTTTCCGGGGTCATTCGCTTTCTACAAACTTTTGCGCTTCCTCGATTAATTTCCGCCAGACGGCCGCATCGTGTTTCACAATCTTCACCCATTCCCGGAAGGTCCGTCCCGCCGGGGCGAAGGGTTCTCCGCCGCCGGCATCGATTATCTCCGTCACCCGGGTGGCGGGGAGTTTGACGATCAGATCGCCGGTGCGGTGGTCGGCAGAGGCAAAAAATTGACCCTGCACCCGCAGGCAGGGAAATCCCATCATGGTACCTTTGCTGATGCCTTCCCCCTTCAGAAAAGGACTGGCTACCTCCCAGAAAAAGTCGGTGTTTTGCCCGGACACAAGTTCTCCTTTGAAGATTGGTGAGGGGAAAGGGCGGGAAAATCCCGCACCTACTTGCCGCGATCGGGATGGGTTTTGACGGCATGAACATAACACAGCGGTCCTAAGAGGGAGTAAATGAACCCGGGCAAACCCCAGTTAATCCCCACCCTCAACCAGGCCAGTAAAATGGAGAAAAGGCCCACCGCCACAAAAATCAGGTAGTGGCGATACAAAAAGCGACATTCCCGCAGAGCGGTCGCATCCAGTTGGAGTCCGCCCGGGAGCCGCGAGGCATGTTGATACAGCAGGCTCACGCACAGAAAAATGGCCACAAAGCCGATGCTGTACAGCATAAAAAGGGTGGCCAGGTCATCGATATTGCGAATGCCGAATTGCCCTTCGCCGTAGCCGAAAAGGGTGGCAAACAGGCCTTCCACCACAAATTTGAGGGGATACACATAAAAAAGAACCACAAAAAGGAGGATGGAATTGAGAATAACCGTGGCGGTATCCTGGAGGCCGTAGCGGCGGAAAAAGGCATTGTGGACGGACCAGATCAGCACCAGGGCGCCAAAGCTGATGCCAAAGGCGCCGAACCCCTTTAGCTCCAGAATCAATTCGTCGAAGGTGGCGGGCACCTGAAGCGAAACCACCAGGAGGGTAGCGGAAAAGCCGAATACCGCGTCACTAAAAGCTTCAAGGCGAGAAACCTCATTCCTGTTGCGGATTAGTGCCATGGAAAGATACCCCGGAATTGAATCTTCGATGAAGATAGGCCCGGCGGGTGGGGAATCAAAATGGTATTCGGGGGAATTCAGCAGGATCAGCGGCGCGAACGTAGGATCACGGCGCGAACGTAGGATCACGGCGCGCCGTGATCCTACGACGCGCCGCTGGCTTCACACTTTAACCGATGGCCTCTTTTCCGCGATCGCCGGTGCGAATGCGAATACATTCGCTCAGATCGGTCACGAAAATTTTGCCGTCGCCCACTTCCCCGGTTTTGGCGCCGGCGATAATGGCCGCGATGGTGGCCTCCAGATATTCTTCGTTGATGGCGATTTCCAGGCGAACCTTTTTCAGCAGGTCTACCTCGATTCCCACCCCGCGGTAGGATTCCTTATACCCGTGCTGCTCTCCGCAACCGAGGGCATTGGTCACCGACATTTTGAACACTTTGGCATCAAACAGGGCTTTTTTAACCGGACTCAGTTTTTCCGGTTTGATGTAGGCTGTAATCAATTTCATCTCAGTATCCTCTTGGTTGGGGCTTTAACGGATTATTGGGTGGTAAAGAATTGGAAACCGGAATACGCTTCCATTCCGTGTTCACCGATATCCAGCCCCTGCAATTCTTCTTCCTCGCTAACCCGCAAACCAATGGTGGCCTTGATAACAAAGAGGATTCCCATAGCCAGGGCAAAGCTGAAGACGCCGTAAGCAAAAACACCCAGCAACTGGATCAGGAAACTGTGCTCGGGATTGGTGCTGAAAATACCAACCGCCAGGGTTCCCCAGACCCCGCAAACCAGGTGCACCGAAACGGCGCCAACCGGGTCATCAATTTTGATTTTGTCGAAGAACAGCACGGAAAGCACGACCAGAACCCCGGCAATCAACCCAATAATGATGGCGCTGGTAACGCTGACCACGTCCGCCCCGGCGGTAATGCCGACCAGGCCGGCCAGGCAGCCGTTGAGGATCATGGAAAGGTCCGGCTTGTGCTGCACGGTCCAGGTGGTAAACATGGCCCCGATGATGCCCGCCGCGGCGGCCAGGCAGGTGGTCACCAACACAAAGGAAACCCCGCCGGGGTCCGCGGAAAGCACCGAGCCGCCGTTAAATCCGAACCACCCCAGCCACAGCAGAAAGACGCCGATGGTGGCCATGGGCATGCTGTGTCCCATAATCGGCCTTACCGTGCCGTTGATGTATTTCCCGAGGCGGGGACCCAGCAGCAAAATACCGGCCAGAGCGCCCCACCCGCCGACCGAATGCACCAGGGTCGAACCGGCAAAGTCGTAAAATTTAAGCTGGTCCAGCCAACCCGTTCCCCATTTCCAGGAACCGGCGATGGGATACACCAGGCCGACGTAAAAAACGGTGAAGATCAGGAAACTGCTCAGTTTGATGCGCTCGGCCACCGCACCGGAGACAATCGTTGCGGCGGTGGCGGCAAACATTCCCTGAAAGAGGAAATCCGTCCAGTAGGTATAGCCGACGTTGTAGGCGCTGGTAATACCGGCGGCATCCGTGGCAATCCCGAAGCCGGCGAAACCGAAGTACTGGCCCAGCATAAACTCGCCGGGATACATCAGGTTAAAACCGGCGATGGCGTAGGTCAACAACCCGATTGCCACGATGGCGGTGTTTTTGAAGAGAATGTTGACCGTGTTTTTAGGCTGGGTCAACCCGATTTCCAGGGTGGCAAAGCCGAGGTGCATGATAAACACCAGAAAGGTGGACACCATCATCCAGGTGTTGTTGATGGCAAATATTTCCGGAGAAACCTCGTCGGCCAGCAGCATACCGGAACTGAACAGGAGAATGAGCATAATCAACTTCTTGGTCATGTAATACAACCTCCGAAATTTGGGTTTGGATTGAAGCGCTTTGGCGCTCACAACAATGATTATGCCCACGGTATCCGGCGGTATTTACCGCCACCCCGGCGCCGATAATCAACACCGGAAATAATCGAAATCCATTTTATTAAAAATTTTAGAAAAAACAAGAGAAATACCAACATAAAATAGTTTTTTTGACACACACTGTTAACTTATTTAAATATCGAGTATTTGCTTTTCTCAACAAACCAAAAGGCAATTCCACTGGCAAGGTTGAATTACCCTACGCGACTTACGGAATTGGGGGGCATTCACCGCAAAACACGAAAGCACAAAACACAGTCGGATAAAGGGTCAACCATTTGATGCCCCAACTGACCTTTGCGTAGTTGACGCTCTACGAATTAGTTTGTGCAGAAAAGATATCATGGGTTATCGAAAATAAGTAGTCCCGGGTTAGGGGCGATCCCGGCGGGTCAATACACCATAAGTATCTTTTTTCGCGCTTTGTAGATTTCGCGGTTAGAAAATGACGGGCTGCGTAACATCAGATGATAAGACAAATTTCTATGGAGAATCTGAAAATCAACCCGTAAGTTTTCAGATGCCGCAGACAAACCACCAGGTGGCTTTCCAACCGAAACGAAAATATTCAAAAGTGCTGATGCAACGATGAGTCGACAAAATGCCAAAAACCAATTTTTTGTGTCCGATTTGCATGGAAGTATTGAGCGATATCAAAAACTGTTCGAGGCAATTCGGGCAGAATGCCCGTGTGGGGTTTTTTTAGGCGGAGATCTTTTCCCATCGGCGCTAATTTCCCGCGATGGTCCGGAGGGTGGCAAAAAAGATTTTTTAAACGATATTATGGCGGATGGGTTTTTGGCGCTTCGGCGGGACCTCGGGGAAAAATTCCCCCGGGTATTTCTCATCCTGGGAAATGATGATCTGCGCCTTGAGGAGGCTGCTGTTCTTGACGCTGCGGCGCGGGGGGCCTGGGAATACATTCACAACCGCAGAACGGTCTTTGGAAATCACAATATTTACGGTTATGCGTGTGTTCCCCCCTCTCCCTTTCGCTTGAAAGATTGGGAGCGCTATGACGTTTCGCGCTATGTCGACCCGGGATGCGTTTCCCCGGAAGAAGGTGCTCACAGTATTCCCGTAACACCACGCGAGCTAAGGTATTCCACCATTCAGAAGGATCTGGAGCAGTTGGTTGCCCAGGACGATCTGAGGAGGGCACTCATGCTGTTCCACAGCCCTCCTTACCAAACCAAACTGGACCGAGCTGCCCTGGACGGCAAAATGATCGACTACGTCCCCCTGGACGTCCACATCGGTAGTATTGCCATAAAACGTCTGATCGAAGCCCGCCAACCGGCCATCACCCTTCACGGACATGTCCATGAATCGGCCCGGCTAACCGGGGAATGGAAAGAGAGAATTGGCGCTACCTGGTGTTTTTCAGCAGCGCATGACGGACCGGAATTATCCCTGATCCGGTTTTCAATTGAACATCCGGAGATGGCTACCCGCACCCTCATTTAAAGGTTAGTACCGGCTCAGCTTTTCTGGGAAGTCCCCAGTTGCAGTGGGCGGGCGGCATCAGTCGCGGCACCTATTTTTACCGCAAAGCTGGTTCGTTTCCGGATATCCTCATCGGTAACAAAGTGAACATCAAGCAATCCATTGCTCTGGTGGCCGGTTCTCAGGTAATTGGCCTGACTCAGGGAGAGGCTCCAGCCTTCCAACCAGAATTCCAAATCCTTTTTTTGAGCCTCGTTGCCGTTGATGTGGATAAGTAGATCGATATCGCTACCGGGGCCGGCGGTCGCATTTTTTGTGCTGCCAAAAATGTATGCCGCCTTAATACCGAATCGTTCGGGTTCCAGACATGCGGCCAGGTATTCAGCATTAACCAACCGCCATCGCCAGTGGACATCTTTGTCAGGCGGATTGTATCCTTTCAGGGGACGGCTTCGAAATTGAATACTTTCCTCTGGCTCCGCCAGGATAGCCACCGCTGTATCAATTTCAGCGTTCATCAGGACCTTAAGGACTTTGCCCCCGGCAACCTTGCGGACATCAATAACTTTGACGGTTTCAGAGAGCCGGGCAAATTCGGGAAAGATTTCTGCCAGGGTGTTGTGAGATCTATTGAGGAAATTTTCATTAAAGGCGGTATCCGGATCATCCGGATAGAGGGGTAAATATCTGATTGAGGATTCGACCAGGTCCTGAAAAAAATGGGTTCCAAAGGAAAGATCGGGCAGGTAATCTTTTTGTTGCCTGGCGATTTCAATGAGCATGGCAGAATTATTTATGCCCGAATAACTGATATTAACGCCGAGTTTAATATCCCCACGACTTCCCCATCGCCCCGGTCCCATCAGAATAAACTGCCTTTTGGGTAGAATTCCATTCAGTTTGCCAACGACTTCCCCCACCGCAAGCAGGTCATCTTTGCCAGGTAATTCCCCGTATTTAAGTGGGTCAACATATACAATATGCGTGATATTGGGAACTACGCCATTGGGAATATAACGGTTGCCCGAGAAAATCAGATTTTCAGGGGGCAAATCGTGGGGAATTTCGGCTGGCTGGAAAGCTTCACTACTACTCAGTGGGCGACATTGAAGAAGGTAAAAATCTTTGCCATCGTGGGCAAATTCCACATCAACCGGGGTTTGGAAATTGTCTTCCAGCGTAGTCAAGACAGAGTGCATTTGATTGGGAAAGTTTGTATTGGATAGCAGTCCTTCGAAAGTCACTACGGGGTGGTATTTACCAAAATCGGGCTCTATGCCGACAGGCTGGTATATTCTGTCCTGATCGAGAATGGATACCAGCCGCTCAATTAGTGGAAAAGCAGGGCCAAAATTTTTCAGCAGGCTTTTTATGGAGAGGGTTTCCAGGGAACGGGTTTCCAGGTTAACCACGTCAATTTTTTGAGGGGAATAGCGAATTTTTTCTTCAAGGGTTACATTCACCCGCAGGTCAGGTTCTCCGGGAGCGACTAAAATCGGGTAATCATCGCTGAGGCGATCCACCGCTCGCGTTCCCAAACCGGGGACTAGCCGCATCAAGCCATTTTCGCGCTTCAGGCGCTTGGACCATCTAAATTCATTTTGGCTAAACGCGACACCGGCAAACGCCGGGAAGAAATAGGATCCTACCCGGGTGCCCACCACCTCCTGAATCAGAATTCCCATTTCCTCATGAAAATCGACCATTCCGCGCTGCAGGCGATATTCGATGGGATCAGGGCCAAAAGTTGAGGCGTACACCTCCGTTACCGCATCAATAAGTTCCTGGAGGCGCTCTTTTTTCGTTCCCTGATTGGCAATAAAGAGGCTTTTGTATTTTCCGGCAAACGCAGTACCCATGCGATCTTCCAGGAGGCTGGAACTGCGCACGATTAAAGGCACTTCGTCAAAATCGTCCAGAGCTACCGAGAGGCCATTGATAATCTCCGGGGGCAGTAGAGAATTTTTGAATAATTGAACCACATATGGGTATTCCTGCCGAACCTGGCCGATTTCCTTATACTTTTGTTCAACAATTTCCTCAAGATTGTTGTATTGCATGAAGGAAAGAATGCCATCCGAAGTCAGATACCAGGTTTTGGGCAACTTTATTTCTCCAAGCTGCGGATTTTCCCGTGCGGAATTAATTAAAACCCGGTAGGCCAGCAACAAACCGGCACTTTTGCCACCGATTTTTCCATGGCTTCCCGATGGAAAAATAATTTTCGCAAATAAGGCAAAAAAATCTTCAACTTCGATATGGGGTTTTGCGATGTTGATAAAATGCGGTTGATCTGCCAGGAGGCGCCGGATCAAGGATACCCTGAAGCCCTTTTCTCTTGGCGAGGAAAGCTCTAGCCCCTGCGGGGTGAGATGGTGATATCGTTCGATGGCGGCAGCTATTTCCGAAAGGGTGGTACCGGGGTTTTCCAGGATGTTCACCAGAAAGCCGGAGCGGTCTTCCTTGATCCATTTTTGGATGCGTTGAAGAATTTCTTTTTCACCCAGATATTCGCCGGCTATGTGAAAAATCTTATTGCTGATTTTAAGGATATCTTCGACAGCACGTTTTTTGTAAGGTTGATTGACCTCTCCAAGTAATTCACTTTCTTCATTGCGATAGGCGGGGCTAAAATCCGCCAGCAGGGTCTCTGCCTCAGGAATACCGTTCCAACACAGTTGATTGAGCATTTTGCGCGAGATCCGGATAAGCAGCTTTGGATCCGTATGGGTGAGCATTTCAATAATGACCCACCAATCCCGTTTTACCACTTCCTTTTCGCTCTCAAAAATACTCTTGAGATTTTCATGTAAAATACGCCTCCCCAGTCGCTCTGCAATGGCGGTGATCAGCTTCCGTTCCTCTTTCAAAAAAGGCCCTTCGTCCGCCGCTGGCCTCTCCTCCCGGTAAAACACTTCCAGCGTGCCAACCGTGGTATTCTGTTCAACAATATCTGTTTGAAGCACCCAGGGAGTCTCGCTAAAATGCGGTGAAGAATAGACATCATTCATAACCGTAATGCGGGCCATACAAATGTCCGGATACTGCCACCCGGGAGGAATCGCATCAATAATTCCGCGGCAAATACTGGCAATAGTATTATTCGAATCACTGAAAAGTTCTTCGACGGTATACAGACAATTGAGTTCTTTGGCACGCTCCGCAAGTGCATGCAAAAGGTTGTCAATAGCTTTGTGTGATTGGGTCATTGTCGCGACTCTGACTTAACGATAAATGATTGGGCAACCTAAAAGAGAATTATTCCCTTTCGATTTCTGCCGTCGGCTTTTATCCGAAGCGGCTTTTCCAATTCGAGGTGGGAGGTGAAATCAAAAGACTTAATCACCTTTTGGCTCGCCAACCACTCCCAATTGATTGGATACTTGCCTGTAAAGGGAACCATAAAATACAAAACCTTGAAACTGCTTAAATTGTGGAAAAAGTGGGATCCCTGGCTCAACTCAACGTTCATATTTTCCAGGGTTGCTTCAACAATAACCCTGGCACCTCCGATTTGTCCCCAATCGACAGGTATTCCCAGCCAGGGATCGGAACTACCCCAACGGCCGAATCCGATGAGTAAATACGTGCGGCCTTCTCCGATCAGTTGACGGTTTATTTCCGCTAATTCGAGGGCAATTTGAGGGGTATGTCGCGACTCAAAACGCTCCGGTTTAACCAGAACAACATCCTGCAAATCCTCAACAATGCCATTCCCCATCACTTGAGTGGAAGCAAGCAGTACATTTTCGCCACTGAGTTGATCCGTTGAAACCTCGACCGTTTCATCCGACACAACCATCGGACGAATTTGAAGGAATTCAAACCGATGCGGGCCGGCGGATTTTTTGGCAAAAGTCACGGCAAACTCGATTTCCACGGCCATACCAACTGCCTCCCGGCAGGTTCTCAGTAAGTCCTGAATCAGGTCGTTTAAGGGAATAATGCGGTGGACCAGCAGCATCGAAAAATCTACGACTTTGGGTCCCGCCCGGGCCACCCCGGGATGCAACCGTCCACTTTGTATATCATAGGTGGAAGCAGCGTAGGTCAGGGTATTATCGTAGTGGGCATCATCAAGATTTCCCCGAATCAAAAACTCACTCTCGCTCAGGGGATCGTATAGAGGAGGTTTACCGAGGTTAATCGCCCAAAAAGCATTCTGGGTCAGGCGAATTTGTTCTTTAACCGATCCGAAAGGTGGTCCGATTTTGGGAAAGGTTGGAGAATAGGTCCAGACCGAACCACCATCCACGATGGTTTTCCCCAATCCCAGCGCCAGGTCAACGACCCCATCTTCCGGTTGCGCCCTGCCGGTAGGGTAATAATTAAATGATTTTGCAACTCCCGAAACATCGGGGTAGAACCGATCCCCAAATCCCTTTCCAGCGACCACCTGAATGATTACGGCCATTTTTTCATCCTCATCCCGATGGCCGGTTGCCGATAAATAATCCCTGGCAGACTTGAAAAAAGTAGATGAGTAAACAAATTTTATGGCGTCGAGTAACTCATTAAAGCGTTTATTGGGGTCGGGATAATGGTTCGGGATCATTTTAGTCCCGTAAATTCCGGCAAAAGGCCTGTACAGCATATCCTCAAGCATACTTGAGGAACGAACGGCAAGCGGTGACCTGAAAAATGAACAAAGGGTTCGCAGGTCCCCCAGAATTTCTGTCGGTAAAGAAGCTTTTAGAAAAGCATGGGTAATGCGGTCATCGGCGACATCAGACAGGGCAATCTCATATAAATCGTTACGCTGCATAAATTTATCAAACACATCACTTCCCAGGACCACCAATGGGGGAATGCCAACCAGGCACCACGGAAAAGCACCTTCGGAAAAGTGCTTTTCAAGGATATGTTGAATATCCACGAGCCCCCGGGCTTTACCTCCAATAGATCCCCCACCGATTTTCGTGATGGTTGCACCATTTTCGACCATCTGAAGACTAAATCCAGGTACATCCGGTGGTTCGGTATTCAAATTCATTGTATCGCCTTTTTATGCCTGTGGCAGGCGAAATTCCCTGCCACAGGACAATCAAATATCACAGCCAGCCACGGTCCTTACATGCCTGGGCAACACGACTAACAGCAATCATATAAGCCGCATCCCGCATACTGACCTTCCTGGATCTGGCCAGACTGCTCACGCTGATGTATGCCGAGGTCATTTTGACATCCAATTTGCCAAGCACCTCATCTTTTTCCCAAAAATAATTCATATTACTTTGAACCTGCTCAAAATAACTGCAGGTTACCCCACCCGCATTGGCAAGCAGGTCCGGTATCACAAAAATTTCTCTCTTGTTTAGCACCGCATCCGCATCCGGATGGGTAGGGCCGTTGGCACCTTCGGCAATAATTTTGACACGCTTGTGAATGTCATTGACCGTCTCAAGGGTTATCTGGTTTTCAAGCGCGGCAGGAATCAGAATATCCACGTCCTGCTCAATCCATTTTTCTCCGGGTAACACTTCGTATCCCAATTCTACGGCTTTAGCTTTATCTATTCCGCCAAAATGATCTGTAATATTAAGCAACTCTTCCAGATTGACCCCATCTGAACGGCGATAAGCAAAAGCTTGCTTCTCCTTCTGGTCCCAGCAGGAAACACAAGTAACCGTCCCCCCAATCTGGTTATACAGTTGAATAGCATAACGGGCAACATTGCCAAATCCCTGGACACTGGCAGTGGTATCACCAGGCCGGATTCCCAATTCTTTAAGTGCCTCGCGAATGGTAAACACCACCCCATAACCGGTTGCTTCGGTACGTCCCTTGGAGCCACCCGCGTTCAACGGTTTTCCGGTAATAAAGCCGGGGAAATGCCCTCCGTTAATTGCTTCGAATTCATCCAGCATCCAGAGCATGCTCTGAGAGTTGGTCATAACATCCGGGGCGGGGACATCTCTGGCGGGGCCGACATCTTTAGCTATTTGGCGAACCCAGCCCCGGCATATTTGCTCAAGTTCAAAATCACTGAGCTCATGAGGATCACAAATCACCCCGCCCTTACTGCCACCGAGCGGAATGTCCACCACAGCACATTTCCAACTCATCCACATAGACAACGCCCGCACCGTATCAATGGTTTCCAGGGGATGAAAGCGGACGCCCCCTTTGCCCGGACCCCTGGCATCATTGTGTTGGACCCGAAATCCCCGGAAGATCTGTTTTGAACCATCTTTCATTCGCACTGGAATACTGAAGTGGTATTCGCGAAGTGGATTGCGCAGTAATTCCCGGGTTGCAGCATCAAGATTAAGGAGCCCGGCCACACGATCAAACTGAGCCTGGGCCATTTCAAAAGAATTAAAGGGTTTTTTAGGCATTACATTTCTCCTGGGCTAAAAGGTGAAGAACCGTTTGAATATGGTTTTAAGCAACTCCGGGATCGCTATTTTGCCAGCTTGATTGGCCAAATCCCTTCTCAGCCGACCGGCAGGAATGCGGTAAGCTTTAATAAAGCATTAATCGTTGCCCACGATAACTATGCAACCGCAAACGGCGTCAGCTAAACTCGGTTGCCTACCTCAAAGTTCATGAGACAGACATCATAAAGCAATCATCATTTCAAAAAACCATTACTTTGTTTTTTTTAAACTTACCGCCCCTAATCTATCCGTTTTATTTATGGTATTTTCCCTTCTGAGCCGCAATATTTTATCTTTCCAATGAACGTACATTTTTTTCCGAAAGTATCACCGCTTCCCCTTCTTATCTTTCATAATCGACTTGATCATCTTGCCGAATTCCTTATCGCGCTGGCGCTTCTCCCAGTAGGCCATCTGATTATGGGCAGACTCGCGCCGCAGCTTCTGGTAGCTTTCGTAGCGTTCCCGGCTGATCTCCCCGCTTTCCAGGGCCGCCAGCACCGCACAGCCCTTTTCGTTGACGTGCCGGCAATCGTTAAACTGGCAATTTTCGACAAGGGCGACTATTTCCGGAAAGGTTTCGTCGATGCCCTCGTCCAGGCCAATGGTCCCCAATTCCCGCATTCCCGGAGTGTCCAGCAGAATTGCCCCCTCCGGAAGGAGGATCAGCTGGCGGCGGGTGGTGGTGTGGCGACCCCTATGGTCCCGCCGCAATTCCCCGGTTTCGTAGCGCTCCTCGCCGACCAGGCTGTTCAGCAGCGTGGTTTTGCCGACCCCGGAAGAACCCAGCAGGCAGCAGGTGGTTGCGGGGGCCATCAGGCGGCGCACCGCCTCCAGCCCCTCACCGGTGGTGTTGCTGAAAGCCTGAACCGGCAGATCGGGGAAAATGGCGTGGATTTCGGCGATCAGGCGCTGTTGTTCGGCCGGATCGACCAGATCGCTTTTGCTGAGCAGGACCTGTGGGGCGATATGGCCATCGTAGATCATCGCCACGTAGCGCTCCAGGCGCCTCAGGTTAAAATCGCGATCCATGGCCTGGACCACAAAGGCGCGATCAATGTTGGCGGCGATCATCTGAATATCGATATTTTTGCCGGCGCTCTTACGCCGCAGCCAGCTGTAGCGCGGCACCACCTCGTGGATAATGCCCAGACTGTCGTCGTCAAAAAACTGGACATAAACCCAGTCCCCGGTTGCCGGAAGATCCGCGGCGGATTGGGCGGTAGCCCGCAGTTTTCCGGTAATTTCGGCGGTGATCTCGGCGGTTCCGTTGTGGATATCGTAGCGATCCCGATTTACCGCGGTTACCCGGGCCAACTGAAAATCCTTCAGCCGTTGCGGATCTACCGCATCGTCGGGGAGGTGGCCGAAGCCAAGAGGGGTGAGTAAATTGTTGGGCATGGTTACAGGGTTACAGGGTTGGATGGTTATCGGCTGCGCCGAATGGTGAAAAGCGATCTGCGATCTGCAAAAATTTCAGACATGCGGACATCTACCGGCGCACCCCCGCATTATCGCACTCTCGTTATTGGTCACGCTTCCGTCAGGCGCACCCCGTCCGTTTCCAGGGCAATCAGCCGCGCTTTGTAGAGGGCGCCGATGGCCTTTTTGTAATTTTTTTTGCTGATCCCGAAGATCCGGTAAATCACCTCCGGATCGCTTTTATCGGTAACCGGGATAAAGCCGCCCCGCGCCACGATCAGGTCCAGAATTTTGCGGGCTATGTCGTCGATTTTCTGATACCCGGGCTGCTGCTGACTCAAATCGATTTTCCCATCCTCGCGGATCTTCAGCACGTATCCGGAAATCCGATCGCCGCAGGCAACCGGCCGGAAAATCTCCTGTTCATACAAAAGCCCCATGTGCCGGCCGTTGACAATCGCCTGGAAACCCAGCTCGCTTTCCCGGATCAACAGCAAATCCACCGCTTCCCCCGCCTCATACTCCGGCGGATTTTTGTCCAGAAATTTTCCCAGTTTGCCGGAGGCGGACGGCCGGTCGGTTTGGGCGTCCAGATAGAGGTAAACCGGGTGATACTCGCCTTTCGCCATGGGGGTGCGCTGCTCGCTGAGCGGCACCAGCAGATCCTTGGGCAATCCCCAATCGAGGAAAGCGCCGATGGCATTGGTCATCACCACCTTCAGCCAGGCAAACTGCCCAACTTCCGCCAACGGCTTGCGGTCGCTGGCGATCAGGCGTTCCTCCCCATCGCGGTAAATAACCACCTCGGCAAATTCTCCCGGTGTATAGGAGCGGGTCATGTAACTGCGGGGCAGGAGCACCTTGCCCAGATTGTCCGCATCAAAATAAATGCCGAAAGGCTGTTCGGTCAGCACCTTCAGGCGATACACCTTCCCGATTTCAACCATTGCTAACCGCTACCCCCGCCACTCGCCGAACTTGTCGCGCATTTTTTGGTTGAATTTTTCGGATTCCCCGACCGGGATGCTCATGCTTTCCCAGCGATCCCCGGCAAACTGGCGGGCCAGATGCACCACCTGCCCGGCGTGGTAAGCGAGGTGATTCATATTGCGCACCATGGCCTCCACCACCGTCATCGGTTCCCCGCGGATGGTGATCTCCTTTTCCAGGTCGGCGTCGCTGAGCCTGGCCAGCTCGTCGAAGGTGATTTGCCAGCCGTCTTCCCAAACGGCCATCACCGACTGGCGGGTTTCCCCCTCCACCACAAATTCCCAATCGCGGTTGCGGTCGTCCTTTTCCCCGTCGCTGGTCAGGAAATCGCGCCAGCGGGAGCGGTGGTTCCCGCC
>JAGRBF010000408.1 GCA_020434205.1 Calditrichota bacterium
GGATTTCTCGAACACGGCGAGCGGTTGTATCCGGCGTTGTGGCACATCGGTCGGTGTGAGGTTGCCGCGGAAAAGAAGGGGGGAACGGTAAAGATAACCACTCAGGAGCCCCTGCATTCCGGCTATCGCCAGTTCTGGCGCGCTTTTTTGGTTAGCGGGCTGGAAATTTGCGGGGCTAAAAAGGTAAAGGCGATCGAAGCGGATCCCTCAACCGACCCCGTTTATTCGCTGAGCTTCAACTGGCAATAAACGCCGGTGCAGTTTCTTCAATTGATGTATAAAGGGATTTGATCCATGATGAAAATTGGTCCGGAAGAAAAACTTTTTGCGGTAATCATCGGGGACGTTAGCGGCTCCAAACAGCTCAACAGCCACAGCCGCTATCAGACCCAGTTGTTCCTCAAATCCGCGGTGGTGCAGATTAATGAGGAATTTAATGAGGACATTGAGGCGCCCTTTACCATCACCAAGGGCGATGAGTTTCAGGGATTGGTAACCAGCACCGAAGCGGCTCTGCGCATCATTCTGGCTCTGGAAAAATTAACCTACCCGGTGAAGTTGCGTTTCGGGATCGGGATCGGCCAGGTGTACAAAATGGGGGGAACCCTGCCCATCGAGATGGACGGTCCCGCCTTCCACCGCGCCAATGCCGCCCTCAATTTCGGCAAAAAGAAAAAATACGATTATTACATGACCAGCCCTGAAGAATCCACCGATTTGCTGTGCAATACCGTTTTTAAGTTGATGGGGGCTATCAAAAGCCGGTGGAACGAGCGTCATTTTCGCCTTTTCTGGCGCTACAAGGAGCTCGGCACCTATCGGGAGGTGGGGGATCACGAGGGGATAACCGCTCAGGCGGTTTGCGATGCGCTGAAAAACAGCCGGGCTCTGGTGATCAAATCAGCCGAGGAAAGCCTGATCAAACACTTCCGGAAATTCCCGCTGTGTATCCACGCTCATTCCATAGAGGATGACGGCGCCTTGCTGCGATAAAATCCTTCTATAGCAATCACCGCCTGGTAAATCACCGCTATGGCAACCACCAAATACAGCGGGGACATCAGCTCTCCCCAGGTGTATCCGGGCAGGGTATTTTCGAAGTCCAGGGCGGTATCGATTACCCCTATCAATTGAAAAGCAAAGCTGGTCGCCAGGGGCGCCAGCAGACTCCCGGCCCGCCAGCTGAGCCAGGTGAGCAGGAAGGCGTACACCAGCAGGTAAATGCTGTCCCCCGAGGCCAGGGAATCGAACTTGACCGCCACGGAGGCCACAGACGCGACGATGACCGCCCGGGTTACGTCGCTGTATTGCTCCAGGGTGCTCAGCAAAACCCCGCGAAAAACACCCTCGCTTACCAGCACCTCCATCACCAGCATGATCACCAATAGAAGGAGCCAGGCCATCAGGCTGTCGGTCTGCAGAATGGACTGAACCAGTTTGAGATGCTCCTCGCCGCGGGGGATAAAGTGGATGAGCAGGCGCGCCAGGTATTCCACCACAAAATACAGGGCCGCGCCCAAAGCGGCGCACAGGGACAACACCCGGGTGGGAACGCTGTGGCGAAGGCGAAAGATCTTGGGAAGGTCGTAGCCTTTGCGCCAGAAATAAAGCAGCGGGAGTCCCCCGAAGCCCACATAAAAAACCAGCAGCTGAATTTTGAGGGAGATGCTTTCCGCAAACATTTCCCGGAGGGAGGAACCGGCCAACAGGGCCAGGAACTGGCCGACAAAATTGGCGGCCAGGATCATCAATAAAATTTCCAGGGGAGTCGGATAGGTTTCGTCCGGCTGCGGGGCGCCATTTCCCTGAGACTGATGCGGTGTATTCATGTAATTCGCTTATCCGGAGATCATTTTTGTTTCATATTGTGTATTTGTAAGGCCAGGCGCTCCGCACAAACTGCGCCGGCAACCGCCACATTGAGGGATTCCGCGGCCCCATAGCCCCGGATCCGAACAGAACGGTGCGCCATGGCCAGGACTTCGGCACTGAGGCCACTGGTTTCCCCTCCCAGGAGCAGCACCACCGGGCCTTCCGGGGCAACCTCATCGAGAATTTCCGTCCCGTCCACCACCGTTGCCCAGAGCTGAAACCCGGCCGCGGCGTATTCCCCCAGAGATTGGAAAAAATCGCCCTCCAAAACCGGCACCCGGAAAATGCTTCCCATGCTGCTGCGCAACACCTTGTCGTTAAAAGGATCGACGCAATCCTGAGACAAGAGAAGGGCGGCGGCTCCATACCAGTCGGCAATACGAATCAGGGTGCCCAGATTGCCGGGATCCCGGACCCCATCCAGGGCGATCACCAATTCCGGGCTTCCGGAAGCAGCCGGCAGAATATTCCGGGGCGGAATCTCCATAATCAGCACCAGCCCCTGAGGGTGTTCGGTCTGACTGAGGCGGCGCAGATTGGCATCGCTGATGATGGTGATGGGGATTTCCCGGGCCATCAGCTCGCTTTCCCAGGGCTCCCATTTGTCGGAAATGGCAAATCCTTCTCCGGCAAAGGCAGCGGCCACCGGCCAGCCGGAGTCCAGAGCTTCCCGGCAAAAGCGCATGCCTTCGGCAATAAACTGCCCCTGTTCCCGCCGGGAGCGTTTTTTGTGCAACCCGGTGTATTGTTTCCAACCCTGCGACAAACGAACCTCGAATTTTTTCCCGACCACTTCCCCATTCTGCAAACATCACCTTCGAAGCACTTGGGGATTGTGGCTAAACACCTTATATTGCTTTACATGAGGTAAATGGCGTTCGGATTACGGTTTACCCCGGGCACTAGCCGGGGGGGTGGCCGCAATATACTTCCGGAACACCGGACATCCAACCGGTAAGCAGGGTAGGCATTTCCCTGTTGAACCCCGGCCCGATTAGGATCAGCAAACCATTTTTTCGAGGATATTTTTGGAGAACGCGGCGATCGGCCTTTTCAACAGCAGAGAAGCGCTTTTCTGCGACAAGTCTTTGGACCCGGTTATTCCCCGGATGGAGACGATGTCCCCGGGAACGGGTTCTTTGACCTTGCCGGTCTACCGCGGCGAATTCTGGACCGCCCGCCAGCGCCAGGCCCTTTC
Source organism: Calditrichota bacterium (assembly GCA_020434205.1). Lineage (GTDB taxonomy): Bacteria > Calditrichota > Calditrichia > RBG-13-44-9 > J075 > JAGRBF01. The sequence goes on from JAGRBF010000408.1 coordinate 3,071, forward strand.
CCTCCACGAAATTTCCTACCGGGCCTGCTTCAAGGCCCAGTTGCCGCGTTATTTCATCAACCGCCTCAGCCGTCCCGGGGATCCGGTTTACGATCCCTTTTCCGGCCGGGGAACCACCGCCCTCGAAGCAGCCCTGCTGGATCGCATTCCGGTGGCCAACGACCTTAATCCCCTCAGCGAAACACTTTGCCGACCCCGGCTGTTTTTGCCGGATACCGCACAGTTGCAAACCAGGCTGGCGGAGATTGCCCGCCGGGGACGTGTCGCCCGGGACCTGGACCTCTCCATGTTCTATCATCCGGATACCGAAAAAGAGCTTCTCCATTTGCGCCGTTATCTGCAGGGGCGGCGACTGTCCGGCCAGGAAGACCATCTGGACCGCTGGATCCGCATGGTGGCCACCAATCGCCTGACCGGCCATTCGCCCGGGTTTTTCTCCGTTTATACCCTGCCCCCCAATCAGGCGGTTTCCCGGGAGCGGCAGGAGGACATCAACCGAAAGCGCGGGCAGGCCCCGGAATACCGGGACACTCATACCCTGATCCTGCGCAAGACCCGGCAATTGCTGCGCGGAGTAACCCCGGAAATACGCCAGTCGTTGAAAGATGCCGGGGCCCGGGCCCGTTTTCTGACCGGATCGGCCCAGCAGACCCCGCAAATTCAGGACGACAGCATTCAGCTGACCGTCACCTCCCCGCCCTTCCTGAACGTGGTGCAATACGCCAACGACAACTGGCTGCGCTGCTGGTTCAATCACCTCGATCCCCGGGAAATTGCCGGGCGGCTGACTGTTACCGGCAGTCTCCCCCAATGGCGTGAGGAAATGCGCCTGGTTTTTGGGGAGCTGTTCCGGATTACCCGACCCGGCGGCTGGGTGGCCTTCGAAGTCGGGGAAGTTCACAAAAAATCCCTGCACCTGGACCGGGAAGTGATCCCGCTGGGGCTGGAGCGCGGCTTCACCTGCCGGGCTTTGCTGATTAACCAGCAGCAGTTCACCAAAACGGCCAATATCTGGGGCATCAGCAACAACAGCCGCGGCACCAATTCCAACCGTATCGTTCTCTTTCAAAAATCCGCTTAACCGAAATTCACCTACTTTAAAGGGGAATCCTGGCCCATGTTAAAACTTATCTTTGGGATGCTGTTCATTTTCACAGGGGGGATGTCCATGCTGGCCGATCAGGCGAAGTCCGGACTTACGCTGGAAGATATTTTTCAATCCGATCAGTTTCAGGGCAAAACGGTGACGGATGTGCAGTGGCTTCCGGACGGAAGCGCCTTCACCTTTACCCGTTTTAACGCCGGCAGCGGAGAGCGGGATATCTACCGCCACAACGTCGCCACCGGCGAGGAAAGCCTGATTCTGGACGGCGGCAGCCTCTCGCTGAACGGCCAGCCGGTCCGGATGACCGCCTACCAGACCACCGGACAACAAAACACTCTGCTTTTAACCGGGCCGCGCAAACAGCTGTGGCGCCATTCTTACGTCGCCCCGTATTACCTGTACGACATCACTCAAAAATCCCTGCTGCCCCTGGCCAAGGGCGATCCGGCATTGCAGAACGTCTCCCTTTCCCCGGACGGCAAGCGGGTGGCCTTTGCCCGGGACAACAACCTTTTTGTCGCCGAGGTTGGCGGCGGAGAGCCCCGCGCCCTTACCCAAGACGGCTCCTTCAACATCCTGAACGGGGTCTTCGACTGGGTGTACGAAGAGGAATTCGGCCGCGCCGATGCCTACCGCTGGTCCCCGGACAGCAAACACATCGCCTTTTGGCGCACCGATCAGACCCGCGTTAAAACCTTTACCCTGCTGGATGAGCTGCCCTATTACAGCGAAACCACTTCGCTGAAATACCCCAAAGTGGGCGAACAAAACGCGGTGGTGGCCATTCGGGTGGTCGATGTGGCCAGCGGGGTTATGGTGAATATGGATCTCGGTGAAAACGACGACATTTACGTTCCCCGCATCGACTGGAGCGCCAAACCGGGCACCCTGGCCATTCAGCGACTCAATCGCCGCCAAAACCGGCTGGAATTGCTTTTCGCGGATATCCGCAGCGGAAAAACCCATCTCGTTTTGGAAGAACAGAACGAAGCCTGGGTAGATGTTCGGGACGATTTTATCTTCCCCGGAGGAACCGACCGCATCGTATGGACCTCCGAAAAAGACGGGTTCCGCCACATTTACCTGAGTGATTATCAGGGCCGGCAGCTGGCCCAACTGACCCGCGGCAGCTGGGAAGTAGCATCGGTAATTGGTTTGGATGAAAAAGGCGGTTGGGTCTATTGCTACGGCAAAAAAGACTCTCCGGCCGAAAATCAGATTTACCGGGTTAGCCTGGACGGCAAAAAATTTGAGCAGGTTTCCCGTCAGGGAAGCTGGAACGAGGCGGTTTTTGCCCCGGATTATCAGCATTACGTGGGATATTCCTCCGATGTGCGCACCCCCACCCGGGTGGATTTGTACCGCGCTGACGGAAAAGCGCTGCGGGAACTGGAGCGCAACCACATCGCCGCCCTGGAAAAATTCGACATGGTTTATCCGGAGTTCCTGACCGTAACCACTACGGACGGGGTGGCGTTGAGCGCTTTTGTGATGAAGCCGGCCGATTTTGACCCCAAACGCAAGTATCCGGTGCTGGTTTTCGGCTACGGCGGACCGGGCTCCCAGATGGTCCTCAACCGCTGGGGCATGGGAGGGGGATTCCGGCATCTTCAGCGCACCCTCTGGCATCAAATGATGACCGAAAAGGGCTACATCGTTTTTTGTGTCGATAACCGCGGCACCGGGGGAAAAGGAAAAGCCTTTAAGAATCTGGCTTACGGGGACCTTTCCAAATGGTCGGTTCACGATCAGATCGAGGGCGCCAAATACCTGGCCACCCTCCCTTACGTGGACCCGGCCCGCATCGGTTTCTGGGGGTGGAGCGGAGGCGGCTACCTGGCCTGCCTCATCCAAACCCGCGCCAACGACTACTTTAAAACCAGCGTGGGGGTGGCCCTGGTGAGCGATTTCCGGAACTACGACACCATCTGGACGGAACGCTATATGGGACTTTTGTCCGACAATGAGGCCGGCTACCAGGCCGCCAGCGTGCTCAACGGGGCGGAAAAGCTGGCCGGAAACCTGCTGATTGTCCATGGCACCGGGGACGACAACGTGCATCCCGGAAATTCCTGGCAATTGGTGGAAGCCTTGGTGGCGGCCAACAAACAATTCGAGATGATGATGTATCCCAACCGCAACCATCGCATCAGCGGCGGGAACACCTCGCGCCATTTGTTTACCCGGATTACCAACTATTTCCTGGAGAATCTGTAGCTGAGACGGAATGCGGCAAATGCCGCTTCGCCGTATCTTTTTAACCTGCCGTGATTATTTCGTGATCTTTTCTCGCTAGGTTTACTGCGCAGAAAATGAGGCTTTTATGGAAAACAAAATTTTGCTGATCGAAGACGATCCCGATATTGCGGAACTGGTGACCCTGCACCTCGGGGATGCCGGTTTTGCCCTGGACCACGCCGATGACGGTCGCGACGGGTTGGAAATGGCCCTCAACCAGCCCTATCAAATGGTGATTCTGGACCTGATGCTGCCGGGCCTGCAGGGCACGGAAGTCTGCAAAAAAATCCGGGAGGTTAACAAAACCCTCCCCATTCTGATGCTCACCTCCAAATCCGATGAGTTGGACAAGGTTCTGGGGCTGGAGCTGGGGGCGGACGATTACCTCACCAAACCCTTCAGCCTTCGGGAGCTGATTGCCCGGGTCAAGGCCATGCTCCGCCGGGTAGAGGTGATGAAGGATCAGGCGGAGGCGGACCTGCCGCAGGTCCTCAGCTACGATCCGCTGCGGATCGATCTGGAAAAGCGCAAGGTTACCCTGAAAGGGGTGGCGGTGGATCTGACCGCCAAGGAGTTTGACCTCATCGCCCTTTTCGCCGCCCATCCCGGCCGGCCATACAACCGCCAGGAATTGCTGGACATCGTCTGGGGTTATCAATTCGACGGCTACGACCACACCGTCAACTCGCACATCAACCGCCTGCGCGCCAAAATCGAACCCAATCCCGCCGAGCCGGTGTTCATCAAAACGGTGTGGGGAGTAGG
>JAGRBF010000041.1:0-20846 GCA_020434205.1 Calditrichota bacterium
CCGATCAGTTGCCAGAGGGAAACGGCAGACTCCCACTTGGCGCGCAGCACCACCCGGAAGCGTCGCAGCCAGCCGGGATTGCGGGAATGGCGCAGGCGCTGCATCAGCCAGTAAGCCAGGACCACCACACCCGCCAAACCGCTCAGCCAGATCAGCATCCCGTCAAAATTCCAGCTGAGGTTCTGCAGCATCGGCAAGTCCCCCAGATCCACCGTAAAAAAGAGCACCGGCACCGCGATAAAATAAAATACCAGGTCCTCGCAGATGTTCAGCAGGGTCAGGGAAATGGCCTCCTCACCCTTCAGTCCGTTGTGGATCAGCATGCCCGCCTTGAGGGGCTCGCCGCCCACCGCGGAGGGACTGATGCCGGCCCCCAGTTGGGTCCCCATGGCCACTTCCAGCAGGCGGGCATAGGGAATCCGGTACCCCATAAAGCTAACCCACACCTTCATGCGCAGGGCGTGGACAAACCAGTGGATGAAGCTGGTGATCAGCAAGCCGCCCAGCCACAGGAAATTCATATTCCCCAGGGCCTTCCAGGCGCCGGGTTCGGTGGCATACCACACCATGGCCAGGTTGGCCAGTACCCCAATTGCGGCGATGACCACCAGCTTGTTGAAAAAGCTGCCGGAAAACCAGCGCCGCGGGGAGATGATCTTGGTTTGGGCTGAAGAACGCGTCTTACGCTTCCTCGTCGGATTTTTTGGGGAAGGGTCGAAAGAGGAAGAGAAATTGTCTGAAGTACGTTTTTGGGAAGTCAACATCACTTAATCCGTATTTCTCAGCTTTGCGGTCGCGCGGGAAATACGCCGAACCGAACACCCAATCCCAAACCGCGAACTTGGTCGAAAAATTGGTGTTATAGGCGGACAACTCGTCGGCATGATGCCAGCGGTGCATTTCCGGACCGTTGATGACATATTGTAACCAACCAGATTTGACGTCAATGTTGGAGTGAATATACATCCCCCACAGGGCGTCGATTACGCCCTTAATCACAACTACCTCAGGCGATCCTAAAAGAATCAGCGGCAGAAACTCGATGGTCTGGTTGATAAATATCTCCAGAGCATGGGAGCGCATCCCGCCGATCCAATCCACATCCTTTACGGAATGATGGGCTTCGTGAATCCGCCACAGCAGCGGCGAATGGTGCTGCCAGCGGTGAAACCAGTAGATATACAGATCATGCGATATGAGAAAGAACAGCACCTGTCCCCAGAGCGGCAACTCCCGGATCAGGCTGATGCGGGAGATCCCGGTGCCGGTATCCACCCATTCGACCACGTAGGAAATCACCATGGCCATCACGTAGCTCTGGAACAGGGTATACCAGAAAAAATCCTCCCAAAAACCCTCGCGAAAGAATTTTTGTTGGGAATTATAGGGAAATTTTCGTTCCAGAAGGATGAGAATCAGGGCGCCGCAAACCACCGCGGCGCTGCTCAATATTCTAATATCGGACAGTCCCATCAGGAATTTACCCGTTCGTTGCTTTTGTTGAGATCATTGACCCGGCGCAGCTTTTTGAGGGCCCCTTTTTCGCTGTCGTAAACCCGCTTCACCCCGTCGCCCATGGCTTTTTCGATACTGCGGATATCGCGCACCAGGCGATGCATCCCCATAATTTCCACGGAAGCAGCCTGATCGCTACCCCACATGGAGCGATCCAGGGTTATGTGACGCTCGACAAAAGCAGCGCCCATGGTTACCGCCGCCAGGGTGGTAGCCAGGCCCACCTCGTGCCCGGAATAGCCGATCACCGCCTCGGGATATTTCGCCTGCAGGGTGTGGATCATCTTCAGATTGAGTTCCTCGACATTGCAGGGGTAGGCGGATGTGGAATGGGCGATCATCAGATCCTCACTGCCGATGGTGGCGATGGCCCCTTCGATCTGGTCCATGGTGGACATCCCGGAGGAGATCATCAGGGGTTTGCCGGTGGCTTTTTTGGCCTTCAGCAGGGAAAGATCGGTCAACGAAGCCGAAGCGGCCTTGTACAGCACCGGGTTAAACTGTTCGATAAAGTCCACCGCCTCTTCATCCCAGCAGGAGGCGAACCATTCGATCCCGCGATCCCGGCAGTGGCGATCTATCTCAGCGTATTCTTCGGCGGAGAACTCCACCTTGTGGCGGTATTCGATATAGGTCATCCGGCCCCAGGGAGTATCCCGCTCGAGATACCACTGGTCCTCCGGCACACATCTTTCCGGGGTGCGTTTCTGAAATTTGACCGCATCGCAGCCGGCAAAGGCCGCCCCGTCGATCAGCTTTTTGGCCACTTCCAGGGAGCCGTTGTGATTAATCCCGATCTCCCCGATGATAAACACCGGCTCACCGGGTCCGATAAAGCGGTTGCCCACTTTGATACGTTTTTGTTTGGTCACGACAATGTCCTCCAGTGTCTTTTTGGAATATTCTTTTTTACCGACGGATGAATTCTGAAAAGATCCTAAGACGGATGGATCCCTAGACTTGAAGACTTTTGGACCCGAAGACTTTTGGACCTGAAGACTCCAAGACTTAAAGATCCTAAGACTTGAGGACTTCAGGACTTGAAGACTTCAGGACTCTAAGACTCTTAGACTTAAAGATCCTTAGACTTAAAGACTCTAAGAAGCTGATTTAAAATAGCTTACACCTGCTTCCAGACTAAGACGCATCAATTCGATCATAGGATCACAGGATCTAAGGATCTTCAAGTCCTCCGGTCCTCTGGTCCTTCGGTCCTCCCGTCCTCCGGTCACAGCGAGAGCCGCGCGGCGATGATCAGCTCCGCGAAATCCCGGAAGGCCCCGTGCCCGCCTTCGTTGGGACACAGGAAATGGGCCACCTCGCGGGCAAAGACCGTCGCATCGGCCGGGCAGGCGGATAGGCCCACCCGGGACATCACCGCCACGTCGTTGGTGTCGTCTCCGATGTAGGCGATCTCCGATTCCGACAATTCGTATTTTTCCATCAACTGCTCCAGCACCGCTTCCTTGTCCTTGATGCCCAGGTGCACTTCTTCCACCTGCAGCTTCTCGGCACGGCGCTTTACCGGTTCGGAATTTTCCCCGGTGATGATGCCCACCTGCACCCCGGCCAGTTTGCGCAGGCGTTCGAAGCCCATGCCGTCGCGAATGGAGAAACGTTTCATCTCCTCCCCGCGGGCCGAATAATAAACCCCGGTATCGGTGAGAACCCCGTCGCTGTCGGTGAGCACCAAACGAATGGCGCGAGCCCGCTCGATCAGTTCCTGGGTAATGCCAAATCCGCTTACCATGCTGTCCATCCTCCGTCGACAATCAGGTTGGCCCCGGTCATATAACGGGAAGCATCGCTGGCCAGAAACACCAGGGCGCCGCGATAGTCGTCGGCGCCGGCCATGCGCCCCAGGGGCGTTTTTTGTGAATAGTTTTTGATAAAAACGGGGTCCTGACCGGCTTCCACCCCGCCGGGCGAAAGGGCATTTACCCGCACCCCGCGGTGACCCCAATAGGCCGCCAGAAATTTGGTGAACCCGATAACCCCGGCCTTGGTTGCCGGATAAGAAGGGGATTTGTAAAAGGTTTGGCGGCCCGCTTCATCGCGGTAGAGGCTCTGGTCCGGCGCCACCACACCGTAGGTGGAGGCCACGTTGATGATGCTGCCGCTGCCGGCTTCCGCCATGGCGCTCCCCAGCACCTGACAGCACAGGAACATCCCGGTCAGGTTGACGTCCAGGGACTTCTGCCAGAGCTCCAGGGGATAATTTTCGAAGCGCGATTGTTCCGCGGCCAGGGCCGGGGTCTCGAACTTGTCGTTGATAGCGGCATTGTTGACCAGAATATCCGGATTCCCGGTAAAGGAAAGGGCTCTTTCCAGCAGGTTTTCCAGATCCTTCCGATCGGTGATATCCGCGGCACAGCCAATGGCCCGAACCGGCAGGGTGGCGGCAAAATCCCGGGCGGCCTCTTCATCGATATCGCACACCACCACGTGAGCGCCGGCCTCGGCAAGCGCCCGGCAGTGATGCCGGCCGATCAGCCCCAGGGCCCCGGTTACGATGGCCGTTTTTCCGTTTAAGTTGAATTCTTTCATCATATTACATGGTTACATGGTTACATGGTTAGCGCCTGCGGCGCGTTTCGCCCCTTCGCCCTCTCGCCCTCTCGCCCCTTCGCCTAGTCCGTGGTCTTGCGGAAAACCGGCTGCACCGGACGACCCCGCAGGCGACTTTCCAGCTTTCCGGCATCCAGGGTTTCCTTCAGCTTGGGCAAAATCTCCCGGTAGGCCCCCAGGGTATGCTGCACATCCCAGGCGGTATGGCTGAAGCTGATGTTGTGAAATCCGCTCCACAGCACCCCGAAGCGAATCAGCTCCTGCTGCACAAAAGATTTGATCAGCAGGGGATCCCCGGCTTCCGGCGAGAAGGTTACCAGGGTGCGGGCGGGATGGCCGATGCAATCGGTCAGGCCCTCCAGCCCGGCCTCCCGGGCAATAGCGCGATAACCATTCTGGATCTCCGCGCCGATGCGGGCCAGGTGCTCCGGCACATTCTGATCGCGGATTTCCCGGATGGTAGCCATGGTGGCAGCCAGAGAAAGGGCTTCCCCGCCGAAAGTGGTGAAGAAGAAGACCTCCTCATCCAGCAGGCGCATCACCTCCTGGCGGCCGGTCAGCACCGATATGGGCATCCCGTTGGCAATGGCTTTGGAGTAACAGGCCAGGTCCGGTTTTACCTCAAAATATTCCTGCGCCCCGCCCAGCGCCAGGCGAAAGCCGGTCCACATTTCATCAAAAATGAGCAGGGAACCGTTGGCCCGGCAAAGGGTCTGCAGCTCCGCCAGGAAACCGTCCCTGGGGAATTCGAAGATCATCGGTTCGAGGATCACGCAGGCCACATCGTCGCTGAGGGCCGCCTTAACGGTATCGAGATTGTTGTAGGGAATGCTCTTCACCAGGTCGATCGACCCTCCCGGAACGCCTTTCCGGCGCGGGGAGGTACCGATGTACCAGTCGTGCCAGCCGTGATACCCGCAGCAGACCACTTTCTCCCGCCCGGTAAAGGCACGACTGAGGCGGACCGCCGCGCTGGTTACATCCGCGCCGGTTTTGCTGTAGCGCACCGCTTCGGCATTGGGCACCACCTGGCGGATCAGCTCGGCCGCTTCCACTTCCAGGGGATGCATCAGGGAAAAGGTAATTCCGTTTTCCAACTGCTTGCGAATGGCGTTATCCACCCGGGGATAGGTATACCCCAGCACCAAAGGGCCAACCCCCATGGTAAAATCGAGATATTCGTTGCCGTCGACGTCCCATACCCGCGCCCCTTTACCCATTTGCAGGTATTTGGGGGCCACCCCTTCCACGTGCTGGGTGGGGCCTTTGGCCAGGGTTTGGGTGAAGGCGGGGATCAGGCCTTCGGCCCGCTCGTATAAATTGTTGGACTCCCGGATTTCCGGATAGCTGCTGTTGCGGGTTACCCGGTTGCTCTGAATATTTTCCAATGCCTGGCTCATCACACACCTCAAAAATGGATTTGGTATCTCTAACGGATCAGGATTTAGCCGCCAACACCCCGTTGGCGGGTTTCCGGCCGGATCGCTGCCCGTGAAGGCTGTTCATCCGGGCATGAATTTTTCCGGCGATCTGGGCCGCGGTAAACCCTTCGTAGTACATCAGGTCTTCCAGGCGCCCCGGCTTAAACCAGCGCTCCGAAAGGGCGAAGGGCAGCACCGGCGCACTCACCTGGTGGCGCAGGCAGGTTTCCGCCAGGACGGTATACAATCCGCCGCTCAGAAAATGGTCCTCCACGGTAACCACCAGGCGGGTCTCCCGAACCGCGGACAGTAGAGCGGCCTGGTCCACCGGCTTCAGGGAGCGCATGTTAAGCAGGCGCACCGACCAGCCTTTGTCCCGCAGCAGCGACGCGGCCTGCAGGCATTCCCCGACCATAAACCCGTAGGTGGCAATGGTGAGATCTTCACCCTGCGACAACACCTCGGCCTTGCCGATTTCGAAATCCGGGCGGTGTTCCGTTACCGCGGGGCGACCGATATGGCGGATGTAAACCGGGGCAGGGCTCTTCAGAAAGGCGGGCAATCCCAATACCAGGTCCGCCTCATCGGCCGGGCAGAAAACCTGCATCCCGGGAATCCCGCGCATCAGGCTGACGTCCTCGATGGCCTGATGGGTCGGCCCGTTGCCATCGGACAAAAATCCCGGCACCCCACCGACCAGCTTAACCGGCAGGCGCGGAATTCCGGCGTCGGTTCGCACAAACTCGAAGGCGCGCATGGTCAGGAAAGCCGCCAGGGCATGCAGCACCGGAATGCGCCCGCGCAGGGCCAGACCGGCTGCGGCACCCACCATGGTTTGTTCGGTGATGCCGGTATCGATAAAACGATCCCCAAGCTCCTGGGGAAGATTGCGAATGGCGGCCCGGTTTTCGGCGGTCATTACCACCAGGCGTTCGTCTGCGGCCACCAGTTCCCGAAGTTTTTGTTCGTAGTTCATCTTCAGCTGTCCTTATCGTACCATAAGCGGCGCGGAGGTAAGGGCGCCCTGTTGTTCGCCATGTAATTCGGCGAGAAGTTGCCGCACTTCATCGTGCGAAAAATTGCAGAACCAGCGATCGGCCCGGGCTTCGATGCTGGGCAGGCCTTTGCCGCGGAGGGTTTTGGCGATAACCACCGACGGTTTGCCGGATTCGAAAGGAACCTGCTGGAAGGCTTTTTCCAGGCTGTCGAAGTCGTGCCCGTCTGCAAGGGTTACCGCGGCTCCAAAGGCTTCGAACTTGCGGTCCAGCGGCTCGAGGGGAATGAGGTCCTCGGTGGCGATATTGGCCTGAAAGGCGTTGCGATCCACCACCACCACCAGATTGTCCAGTTTGTAGGCTGCCGCCACCAGCAGCGCTTCCCAGTTGGATCCCTCATCGAGCTCCCCGTCTCCGGTGATCACCACGATGCGGTTTTTCTGGCCGCGCATTTTGCAATCCAGCGCCACACCGGTGGCCACTGGCAGCAAATGTCCCAGCGATCCGGCGTGAAACTCCACCCCCGGGATGGCCCGGTTGGGATGCCAGTACAGGCTGTCGCTGGTTTTAAGGTGATTTTTGAGGCGCGCCGCATCAATCCAGCCCATTTCGGCGAAGGTTCCGTAAAGGGCCGGGACATCGTGTCCCTTGGAGAGGAACAGATAATCGCGGCGAGGATCGTCCAGGTGGTGAGGATCGATGTTCAGAAATTTTTGATAGAGGAAAACCATCAGGTCCGCGCAGGACAAAGAGGCCCCGATAAAGCAGCCACCGTCCGTGGACATGCGGATGATGTGCTCGCGGACCCTGAGGGCCATATCCGCAAGCTCTTTTTTGTGAGAAGCTTTCACTGTTTTGCCTTTGGTTGAGGTTCACGGCGGGTTTCTTCGGGGGAAATGGCCCGAAGCTCGTCGAGGTGATGGCGGTACCAGTTCACCCCGCAGAAACGGCGGTTGATGCCGGCAATTTCCGGATGATTTTCCAGGAGATCGAGAATGTCCTGCAAACCGAAATCCGCTTTGCGGGGCAACAGGGCCTCGTAAACCGCCCGGATAAACTGATAATCCTCGGGATAGTCAATGGTCCAGCGATGGCTCATGCTCAGATTTCGCCCCGTTTCCCAAAGCACGTTACCGATGCGGAAGCGCCGGGGATTTTCCCAGAAATAGGGGGTGGTGTGCTCGCGCTCCAGGGGGCGGACCGCCTCGCGATGGGCGCGTTCCAGGGCGGCGAAGGTCATAACCTCCACATCGTTGCCGTCCGGATAAGTGGGCGGATGAAGGTTGCTCAGGTAATCCCAGGGCTCATGCTGCCGGTGAAAAGTGCCGATAACCTGATCAATAACCTCAGGATCAATCAAAGGACAATCCGAAGGGATTTTGACGACGACGTTCGCCCCGAACAGTTGTGCCGCCTTCAGGTGGCGATCCAGCAAATCGCTGGGATGTCCGGCAAAGCAGAAATAACCGTTGTCCCGGCAAAAACGGACAATTTCCCGATCCTCCGCCGCATCGGTGGTTGCCACCACCACGGTACCCTTCAAACGGGAGCGTTGGACCCTTTCCAGCAAACGCTGCAAAAGCGGTCTGCCGCACAGGGGCATCATCACCTTTCCGGGGAGGCGGGAGGAGCCCATGCGGGCCTGAATAATGGTTACAGTTGTTGCCGAATTCATGTTTTTTGCTTATGCTTCTTTAATTATCGCATTGGCTTTATCTACCGGGGCATATTTCAATCACGGCATAGTTTAGCGCGGGGATGTTACGAAAAAGACATCAAACGATGTGGATCGCTGTAACCTTCAGCAACACGGTTAAAATCCGGCAGTGCGGCAAGGTTAACTCATCCGTATTGCCGCTGTATTTTTCGTTCATCAACCTGTAACGCACCAGACCGCCACAAACCGGCAGGGTGCCACAGGACCGCAATTCACGGACAAACACATTAGAAACAATAAGTTGAGCACAAAGCTAATGTTTGTTAGTTTATGACTGCCACGCTTCGGTATCCTTGTGCACCGGGCGGTTCTGTTTCTTAATTTAATAAAAAACAGTAGTTTATAACTAAACAACATGGATTGGTCAGGTATTTGCCTGTAGTGGGGAGATGATTTTGACCGATATCAAACAACTTGATTTTTCCCGGGACGCACATGTTTGAATACGGTGCCATTTTCGCGGTCGGCTTTTTGAGCAGCTTCGGCCATTGCATCGGTATGTGCGGCGGATTTGTTACCGCATACACCCTGCGCCTGGCCGGTCCTCAGGGGCGCGGCATTTCCCGGGCCGGGCTGTTGCGCGCCCATTTTCTCTACAATGCCGGCCGCATCCTCACCTACGGGGTGTTGGGACTGCTCTTCGGGTTTACCGGGGAGGTGCTGAGGCTTTCGGTTGGGTTGATCGGCTTTCAGGCCGCCATGCAGTTAGTTGCCGGCATTTTGATGATCCTGCTGGCCCTGGATATGGGCGGGTGGATTCCCGGGGGGCTCTCGGAGCGATTTCCCGGATATGCCGCTTTTAAGCAGGTGGCTTCCCGGGCTTTTCGCAAGGTTACCGAAAACAACATTTTCGGATTGGGGGTTGTGCTGGGCTTCATTCCCTGCGGATTGGTTTATGCCGCGGGCGCCAAAGCAGCCACCAGCGGCGGTGCGATCAGCGGCATGCTCACCATGCTGGCCTTTGGGTTGGGTACCGTTCCCGCCCTGTTGATGGTCGGTTTGGGCGCTCAGTCCGTTTCCGCCAAATTTCGCTATCAGGTGTTTCGCTTCGCCACCCTGTTGGTGATTGCCCTGGGAATTATGACCACCTATCGCGGCGCCACCCAATTGATGGCCCCGCGGGACATTGTTTCAGAAAACGGCGTGGTTATTTGTACGCATTAAAAAGCGCTGAATATGCTCAAGACCCTTAACACCGCACCTGCCGGAGACGGCGACCTGACCTGCCATCACTGCGGTCTGCCCTGCAGTACCGATACGGTGGTGTATCAGGACAAACATTTCTGCTGCAAGGGATGCCAGACCGTCTTCGAACTGCTGTCGGAGAATGATCTCTGCGAGTATTACCAGCTCAACGATACCCCGGGCCTTACCCTCAACAAAAGAGAAGTAACCCGCCAGTTCGACTATCTCGATGATCCGGAAGTGCGGGGAAAACTCCTCGATTATCACGAAGGGGAGGACGCCCGGGTTACCTTTTACATTCCGGACATGCACTGCAGCTCCTGCATCTGGCTGCTGGAGCAGTTGCAGCGCCTCAACGGGGCCATCCGCCAGAGTCGGGTAGACTTCCTGCGCAAACAGCTGGCCCTGCGCTTCAACAGCCGGGAAACCTCCCTGCGCCAGGTGGTGGAACTGCTCACCTCCATTGGCTACGAACCCCGCATAGCCCTGGACGATCTGGAAGAACGCCCCCGAAATTCCACCCAGCGCAGCCTGTACATCAAAATTGCCGTGGCCGGATTTGCCTTCGGCAACATCATGCTGCTCAGCTTCCCCGAATACCTGGCGGTAACCACCCCACTTCATCAGCAATTCCGCGAGTTTTTCGGCTTTCTGAATATCCTGCTGGCCCTGCCGGTGCTTTTTTACAGCGCTTCCGGCTACCTGAAATCCGCCTGGCAGGGGTTGCGGCACCGGACGGTAAACATCGACGTTCCGCTGTCCATGGGCATCCTGACCTTCTTTTTCCGCAGCCTCTACGACATTCTCTCCGGGACCGGCGCCGGCTATATGGACTCCTTCGCCGGGCTGGTTTTCCTGCTGCTGGTCGGCAAACTTTTCCAGCAAAAGACCTTCGACACCCTCTCCTTCGAGCGGGATTACAAATCGTTCTTCCCGGTGGCGATCACCGTCAAAAAAGAGGGCCGGGAGCAGCAGATTCCCCTCTCCCGACTGACCGTGGGGGATCGCATCCTGATACGCCATCGCGAGCTGATTCCCGCCGATGCGGTATTGATCCAGGGCGAGGGAGCCATCGATTACAGCTTTGTTACCGGGGAGGCCGACCCGGTCAGCAAGTCCTCCGGGGACACCCTCTTTGCCGGAGGTCGCCAAACTGGCGGGCTGATCGAGGTGGAAGTGGTGAAGGAGGTTTCCCAGAGTTACCTCACCCAATTGTGGAATAACGAGGCTTTCCAGAAAAGTTCCGGTCAGCTGACCGGCTTCGCCAACGCGGTCTCCCGTTACTTTACCGCCGGCATCCTCACCGTGGCCATCGCCGCCCTGCTTTTCTGGATGCCGGTCAGCCTTGCCCTGGCCATCAACGCCTTTACCGCAGTGCTGATTATCGCCTGCCCCTGCGCCCTGGCCCTTTCCACCCCTTTTACCCTGGGCAGCACCCTGCGCATCTTCAGCCGCCTGGGCTTTTATCTGAAAAACACCGATGTTGTGGAAACCCTGGCCCGCAGCACCCATCTGGTTTTCGACAAAACCGGCACCCTTACCCGCTCCGGCAAGATGTCCGTTTCTTTTGAGGGGGACCTGCCCCTCAATGCCGATGAGCTTGGCGGGGTGCATTCGCTGGTAAGCCAGTCCATCCATCCCCTTAGCCTGGCCATTTACCAGCATACCGGGGAAGCTCCCAAACGCAAGGTGGAGGACTTCCGCGAAGTTACCGGTCAGGGCATCGAAGGAACTGTTAACGGTCGCCGATGGCGGCTGGGGTCGGCGCAATTCGTGGGCTGCCCGGCCCCTGATGAAAACCGGGGGAGCCTGGTTTTCATTAGCATTGACGGGCAAATGCGGGGTCTTTTTCGCATCCGCTACGCCTATCGGGAGGGTATGTCCGGGGTGATCACCTCCCTGAAACGCTATTTCCGGCTGGCCCTGCTCTCCGGGGACAACAATCGCGAAGAGGGCAACCTGGCCCCGGTATTCGGCGAGGATGCCACCCTGGCCTTTCAGCAAAGCCCTGCCGACAAGCTGGCCTTTGTGGAGAAATTACAGGGGCAAGGGGCCTCGGTGGTGATGATCGGTGACGGCCTCAACGACGCCGGCGCCCTGCGCAAAAGCGACGTGGGCATTTCCATCTCGGAGGATCTCAACAGCTTCTCCCCGGCCTGCGACGGCATTCTGGAAGCCTCGCGTTTTGCCCTGCTCCCGCAGATTCTGGCCTTCAGCAAGGCCTCCATGCGGGTGGTTTATCTCAATTTTGCGGTCTCCCTGGTTTACAACGTGGTGGGGTTGAGTTTTGCGGTTCAGGGCACCCTCTCCCCGCTGATTTGCGCGATCCTGATGCCGCTGAGTTCCATAACCGCCATCGTGATCTCCACCGTCGCCACCCACCTGCTGGGCCGCTACTACGGATTTCACCACTCCGAGGGGATGGCAAAAACCCTCTCCGAGGCGGCGGTGTTTCATCTGGATAAAACGCAGCCCAAAACGCCGCTGGAGGTTTCCGCATGAGCGTCATGTTTATCCTGGTGGTGGCCAGCCTGGTGTTTGCGTTGGCCTTTCTGGCGGCATTTATGTGGGCGGTGCGCAGCGGTCAGTTCGACGACGGCTATACCCCTTCGGTGCGGATGCTGTTTGAGGACAAACCGGGTAAGCGCAAAGAAAACAACGACAACAAGACAGATTCAAAATAACCAAATACTATAATTCACTCAACAAACTGTATTCACCAACATCAACTGAGGAGATTGTGATATGGCGATGGAACAGTTTAGCTACGATAACAAGATCGTACGCAATTTCGCCTTTGCCACGATGCTGTGGGGCATTGTCGGAATGCTGGTCGGCGTTATCATAGCATTCCAACTCATCATTCCGGAACTCAGCTTTAACCTGCAGTGGATTACGTTCGGCCGCATCCGTCCGCTGCATACCAACGCGGTTATTTTCGCGTTCGTGGGTAACGGGATGTTCATGGGAATTTACTATTCCCTGCAACGGCTTCTTAAAGCGCGCATGTTCAACGATTTATTGAGCAAACTCAATTTCTGGGGATGGCAGCTGATCATCGTGCTGGCCGCCGTAACCCTGCCCCTGGGGCTGACCACCTCCAAAGAATATGCCGAGCTGGAATGGCCGATCGACATCCTGATCGCCGTGGTCTGGGTTATTTTCGGCATTAACATGATGGGAACCATCCTCAAGCGCCGCGAGAAGCACATGTACGTGGCCATCTGGTTCTACATCGCCACTTTCTTTACCGTGGCCATGCTGCACGTGGTTAACTCTTTCGAACTGCCGGTTACCCTGTTCAAAAGCTACAGCCTGTATGCCGGTGTTCAGGATGCCCTGGTTCAGTGGTGGTACGGTCACAACGCGGTGGCCTTCTTCCTGACCACCCCTTATCTGGGACTGATGTATTACTACCTGCCCAAGGCAGCCAACCGTCCCGTTTTCTCCTATCGACTGTCCATTATCCACTTCTGGGCGCTGATCTTCATTTACATCTGGGCCGGTCCTCACCACCTGCTCTACAACAGCCTTCCCGATTGGGCCCAGTCTTTGGGAACCGTTTTCTCCCTGATGCTGATCGCACCCTCCTGGGGCGGTATGCTCAACGGTCTGCTGACCCTGCGCGGCGCCTGGGACCGGGTTCGCCAGGATCCCATTCTGAAGTTCCTGGTGGTTGCCGTTACCGCATACGGGATGGCCACTTTCGAAGGCCCGATGCTCTCCATCAAGAGTGTTAACGCCCTCTCCCACTTTACCGACTGGACCATCGCCCACGTGCACATCGGGGCTTTGGGCTGGAACGGTTTTCTGACCTTTGGGGTCCTCTACTGGCTGATTCCGCGAATCTACCAGACCAAACTGCACTCCGTGAAGCTGGCCAACGTGCACTTCTGGATCGGCACTCTGGGAATCCTTTTCTACGCCATTCCCATGTACTGGGCCGGCATCACCCAGGGTCTGATGTGGAAGCAGTTTACCGCCGAAGGTTACCTGCAATATCCCATCTTCCTGGAAACGGTTCTGCAGATTGTGCCGATGTACATGCTGCGCGCCTTTGGCGGAACCCTCTACCTGGTCGGGGTGATTCTGGGAGCCTGGAACCTGATCGCCACCGTTAAAAGCGGTTCTCTGGTCGCCGATGAGGCCGTCGAAGCACCGGCTTTGGATCCCAACGCCCACGATACCGGCAAAAACGTCTACGGACACCGCTGGATCGAAGGCAAACCCATGCTGTTCCTGGGCCTGTCCGCCGTGGCCGTTATCATTGGTGGGGTGGTCGAATTCGTACCGACCTTCCTGATCAAGTCCAACGTGCCCACCATCTCCAGCGTGCAGCCGTACACCCCGCTGGAACTGTCCGGACGGGACATTTACATCCGCGAAGGGTGTAACAACTGTCACTCCCAGCAAATCCGCCCCTTCCGCAGCGAGACGGAACGCTACGGCGAATACTCCAAAGCCGGGGAATTCGTCTACGACCATCCCTTCCTGTTCGGCTCCAAACGGACCGGGCCGGACCTGCACCGGATCGGCGGCAAATACCCCGATTCCTGGCATTACAATCACATGGAAAACCCGCGTTCCACCTCCGCCGGATCTCTGATGCCGCCTTATCCGTGGCTGCTGGAGCAGAAGGTTGACGTAAGCGGGGTTCCGGCCAAAATCCGGGCCATGCAAACCCTGGGCGTTCCCTATCCCGAAGGCTACGACAAGCTGGCCGAGCAGGATTATATGACCCAGGCGCAAAGCGTTCTGAAAAACCTGAGCGATGCCAATTTGTCTGCTGAGCAGGATGCCGAGATCGTGGCCCTGATCGCCTATCTGCAGCGTTTGGGAACGGACATTAAAGCCGAAGGCAGCATGTCCCGCAAGTAAGGTCGTCGCATTAAAAACCGGGCGGCTGCTCCGGCAGCCGCTTCAGGAGACCGACAATGTATAAATTGATTCTTGAAAATATTTCCGGGGCGGAAATCTGGCCGATGATTTCCCTGGTCATCTTCTTCTCCTTCTTCGCCGGCGTCATCGTCTGGGCGGTGTTTATGAAGAAGAGCAAAGTGGATCACATGGCCCATCTTCCGCTGGAATCGGATCCGCCCCAAAAACATGGAGATCACTGATTATGGCTAGAAAAAAAGTAGTCGATGAGCTTCTGGACCACGATTATGACGGGATTCAGGAGTTGGATAACGATCTGCCACCCTGGTGGACCAATCTGTTCTATTTCACCATCGTTTTTGCGGTCGTTTACATGGCTCATTACCATATTCTGGGGACCGGACCCAGCTCCAGTGCCGAATATGAAAATGAAATGGCGGCTGCCGAGGCAAAATATGCTGCGGTAATCGAACAATCTGTAACTTCCGGTCCGGTAGAGGCTCTAACAGATGAGGCCAGTTTAACGGAAGGCAAAAACATTTACACAGTGAACTGCGTCCCCTGCCACGGCACCCAGGGTGAGGGTGGAATCGGCCCCACTTTTGCCGACAAATATTGGTTACATGGCGGACAGTTTTCGGACATCATCGGGGTTATCAACAACGGTGTTCCCGAAAAAGGTATGATTTCCTGGAAGCCCATTCTGAATCCCTCCCAGATTCAGCAGGTGGCCAGCTATTTGCTCACCTTCCAGGGAACCACCCCGCCCAATATGAAGGAGCCGCAGGGAGAGCTGGTGGAGAATTAGCATGAGCCAAGATCTCGATAAGGTCTATAAGGATACCGAGGAGTTTCGCAATCATATCGGTACTGTAGACAAAGACGGCAAAAGAATCTGGATTTATCCCAAAAAACCGTCCGGGCGTTTGTACAACGCCCGGACCGCGGTAAGCCTGGTGTTACTGGCGATTCTTTTTTCCGGTCCCTTCATTCGCATTGCAGGTAAACCGCTTCTGATGCTCAACATCCTGGAGCGGAAGTTTATCGTTTTCGGGGTCACTTTCTGGCCCCAGGATTTTCACCTCTTTGCCCTTTCCTTTTTGACCCTGGTGGTCTTCATCATCCTGTTCACCGTCGCTTTCGGGCGATTGTTCTGCGGCTGGGCCTGTCCCCAGACCATCTTTATGGAGATGGTCTTCCGCAAAATCGAATATTGGATCGAAGGCGACGCCCCCAAACAAAGGCGCCTCAACAAGGGCCCCTGGACATTCGAGAAGGTCTGGAAAAAGTCGCTGAAATACGTCATTTTTTACGCGATCTCCTTTTTTATCGGAAACACTTTTCTGGCCTACATCATTGGCACGGATGAGCTTTTCAAGATCATCACCGCCCCGCCTTCGGAGCACCTCTCCGGCTTTATCGCCATGGTGGCCTTTACCTCCGTGTTCTTCATGGTCTTTTCCTGGTTCCGGGAGCAGGCCTGTCTGATGGTTTGTCCCTACGGCCGCCTGCAAGGGGTGCTGCTGGACAAGGATTCGGTGGTTATTTCCTACGATTTCAACCGGGGCGAACCCCGCGGGAAACTCAAGAAATCCGCCAAAACCCAGGATGCCCAGGAACTGGTTATGGAGCAGGTCAGCGATCAGGGAGATTGTATCGATTGCGGTCTGTGTGTTCAGGTATGTCCCACCGGGATCGATATCCGCAACGGAACGCAGCTGGAATGCGTCAACTGCACCGCCTGTATCGATGCCTGCGACAGCATTATGGACAAAGTGGGCAAACCCAAGGGGCTTATCCGCTACTCTTCCTTCAATGCCATTTCGGAAGGTAAGGGTTTCCACCTCACCCCGCGCATTATCGGCTATTCCGTGGTGCTGGTTATTTTGCTGAGCGTGGTCACCTTCCTGATGATGAGCCGCGTTTCCATCGAAACCACCATTCTGCGCACCCCGGGCATGCTCTACCAGGAGACCCCGGACGGCAGGCTCCAGAATCTCTACAATATTCAGGTGGTCAACAAAACCTCAGACACCCAGCACATTACCCTCCGCCTGAAGGGAACCGGCGAACAAATTCCCATGGTTTCCGGGACGGAACTGCTGGTAAAACCTGAGGGATTGGGTGAATCCGCCCTTTTCGTCAAGTTGTCGCCGGAGCAGCTGACCGGCAAAGTAACCCCCATCGAGATTGAGGTTTACCACCAGGACAAACTGCTGGAGGTGGTCAAAACCAATTTCCTGGGTCCTGAGAAATAAGGCATTTTTGATAATCCTGTATGGGCGGGTTTCAAACCCGCCCATACAATGACCCGCCCATGCGCGAATTAACCCCCTAAAAAGAAATTCATCACCATGGCAATTACCCATAAAGACAATATCTGGCCGATGGCCATTACCGGGGTGCTGGTCCTTTTTGTAGGCTTTCTGATCGCTTTCCTGCTGTTTGCCGCCAACACGCCGGTGAACCTGGTTAACGAGGATTATTACCGTAAAGGGGTCGATTATCAGACCCAGATTGAACGGATCGAGCGTACCCAGCAGCTTAACGAACCCATGGGGCTGGTTTTCCAGGGAGATCATAATGCGCTTTTGGTAAGCGCCGCCGGGGACTTTCCTGTAACCGAACAGCAGGGAGAGGTCACCCTGTTGCGCCCTTCCGACGCCACCCAGGATATCCGCATTCGACTCAAATTCGATGAAAGCGGGCATCACCTGATTCCCCTGCAGCATCTGAGCAGAGGGCTGTGGCGGGCCCAGCTGAACTGGAACGCCAACAGTGCGGAATATTATCAGGAGCTGGTTTTCTCCATTCGCTGACCCCTCTTTTCCCCTCATATTTTTCGTTTCTCAAAGGCCCCATGCGGGCCTTTTCTGTTTTGGGCAGCTGCCAGTAAACGGCCAAGCCTTCGGAGTCTATCTGCGATTCCTTCTCCGTCACCCCGGTGCATGTTTTTTTGCCAAAATGCCGGCAGGGGGTTGACAACTTCACCCTTTGTATGTAACATTTGAAAAATATCAAACATAAGAAACATTAGCCCGTTTCTTTAGCCACAGGTCCCTACATGTTGAAATCCCCCCTTGTGCCGGGTAAAAGCGGGATGGCCCCGCTCTCCGGCCTGGACATTTATTATGCCCAATACGGCCAGGGTCCGCACCTGGTTTTGGTTCCCGGGCTGGGGGTTTCCACCTGGATCTGGGATGATCACCTCCCGCATTTCGCCCCCTTTTTTACGGTAACCACCTTCGATCTCCGCGGGGCGGGACGCTCCGACAAGCCGGAAGGTCCCTACACTGTTTCCCAAATGGCCGGAGATCTGCTGGAACTCCTCGACTTTCTGAACATCCCGCAATGCCATCTGCTGGGAATCTCCCTGGGCGGGTTTGTCGCTCAGGAGTTTGCCATTGACCATCCGGAGCGGGTGAACCGCCTGGTTCTGGCCGCCACCGGGCCCGGCGGAGAGGCCCACAGCCCCATGATGCCGGAGGTGATGGACCTGCTTCTCGCCAAATCTGCCGCGCAAAGCCCGGGAGAACTGCTTCGCCGCAAACTGCTCCTGGCCTTCACCGAAAACTATATGGACAGCCCGGCGGGAGAAGGGCAAATCCGCAAGCGCATCCGGGATCCCCAACCCCGGGCCGCATTCGAAGCTCAGGCCGCCGCCGGAAGCGTTTTCGATCGCTGCAGGGACCTGGGGAATATCTCCGCCCCTACCCTGATTCTCTCCGGGGCTCTGGATCCGCTGGTCCCGCCGGACAATGGACGCTACCTGCAAGAACACATTCCAGACAGCCGCTTTTCCCTTATTGAAGGTCTGCGGCATCAATTTTTTGTCGAAGACGCCCAGCGCTTTTGCAATGAAGTGATGGCATTTCTGCAAGGCGAGTGATCGTCTTTCACCGGATAAAACAGCATTACGCGGGATTTCTGCACCTTCAACTTTGAGGACCCGAGGCGGGTCCGTCAACTTCACCAACCTACATCTACAGGAGGATGTTATGGCTTTTATGTTACACTTTTCCACTCAGCTGCGGCAGCGCTTCCGGGCCCTGGCACTGGTTTGCATTTTACCGGGCCTTGCGCTGGCTCAGGGCACCGTCAAAGGGACCATCACCGAAGCGGGAAGCGGCAATCCCCTGACCGGTGCCAACATCATTCTGGAAGGCACCACCCTTGGGGCATCCAGCAATGCCGACGGCCAGTTTGAGATTACCAATGTCCCGGCCGGGGATTATAATCTGGCGGTATTGTATATCGGTTACGCGGAAAACACCGTGACCGTAACGGTGGTGGATGGCGAAACCACCACCATTAACCTGGGTATGGAAGAAGCGGGTTTTGCCAGCGACGTGGTGGTGGTAAGCGCCTCGCGCCGGGCGGAAAAGGTCACCCAGGCCCCCGCCACCATCGAGGTGATCAGCGCCCGTCAGATCGAGAACTCCGCCACCAATAACGTGGGGGAACTGCTGGCCCGCCAAAAAGGGGTGGACTACGTGCGCACCGGGGTTTTGGGCACCGGCATCAACGTTCGCGGTTTCAACAGCGCCTTCAATCCAAAGAACCTGCAGATGAACGATGCGCGCATCAGCACCCTGGTGGCAACCGGCCTCCCCTGGGGCGCCCAGAGCACCGTCATCAAGGAAGATATCGAACGCATTGAGGTTATTTTGGGCCCCTCCGCGGCGCTCTACGGTCCCAACGCCCACAACGGCCTGGTGAATACCATCAGCAAGGATCCCCGCACCTCCGAGGGCAGCATGGTGGCCTTCAATATCGGCAATCAGTCGCAGTCTTCGGCGCGCTTCCGCCACGCCCAGGTGCTGTCCGACAAGGTGGCCTTCAAGGTTACCGGGGAGTATTCGGAGGGGGTGGATTTCGCTTACATGGACACCGTTTACAGCAGCGACGGGGAAATTGCCTACGAAGAGCTGGATCTGGACCGCAATTTTGACGTAACCCGCGGGGAAGCGGCGGTGTATTACACTCCCAAAACCGGCCATGATGTGATCCTCGGTTACGGCGGCAGCAATGCCAACTACCTGGGGGTTACCAGCGCCGGGCGCAACCAGATCCAGGACTGGCAGTTGCATTACCTGCACGGGCGTTATACCTCCAAAAACTGGTTCGGTCAATTTTACCATTCCTGGAGCAAAACCGACAGCACCTACGCGATCAATCAGCGCACCCGCAATTACCAGGCCCTGCTGGCTGCCGGCTTCTCGGAATCCGATGCGCGCGCCAACTCCTACCCCAACGCCATTTTCAAGGATGCTTCGCGCCGCCTGAACGCCGAACTTCAATACAACAACACCCTGGCCGGGGTTAATTACATTATTGGCGGTCAGTGGCAGCGCGACCTGGCGGACAGCAAAAAGACCTATCTGCTGGACCAGGACGGCGCCATTCAGATCGATCAGTTCGGTTTTTACGGCCAGCTGGATATTCCTTTCGGCACCCTTCCCCTCAAGGCGGTTCTGGCCGCCCGCGCGGACGATCATGAGCTGTACGGCTTCAACTTCATCCCCAAAGCGGCTTTGTTGTATGACGCCGGCTTCGGGACCTTCCGCATGACCTACGGCAAAGGCATTGCCGCCCCCACCATCCTCAACCTGAGCGGGAATCTGTTCGGGGGACTGGTGCTGGGGAACGGGGAAGGTTTTACCCTGGCTGATACGGCCGGCAACACCCGCACCGTTGAGCCGCTCAAGGTGGAAACCATCCAGACCATCGAGCTGGGCTTCAAGGGCATTTTCGCCAGGAAGCTGTTCGTGGACGTCAATGGGTATTACAACATCTCCGAGAACTTCCTGAGCCCGCTCACCAACATCACCACCGGCGGATATGCGGTAACCCGGCGCGGCGAAACCCCGGTCGGCCAGATTATTCCCGGCGCCGACGCCCTGGGCTTCGTGCTTACCTATCTGAATTTCGGTTCGGTGGATACCTACGGGGCGGATCTGGGCTTCAATTTTTACCTGAACAACGAGATTACCCTGGGGCTCAATTATTCCTACTTCAATTTCACTCTGGATGAAGGCGACCTCACCAACGACGGCAACGGGGACGGCAAGGTTACCGAGACCGATTTGCCCCTCAACACCCCCACCAATAAAGCCACCGCTTTTATCAACTACGCCAGCGGCAAAACCGGTTTCTTCGGTTCGGTGCTGGGGCGGTGGGTCCAGGCCTACGACTTCTTCAGCGGGATCAACGTGGCGGCGGAAAGCAATCCGGAGCTGGTGATCAGCGGAGATCCGGTGCTGGAAAACGCCCGGGTAGGTCGCGACTTCAACGAAGGCCCGCTGGGGGATTTCCTGACCTTCGACCTCACCCTGGGCAAGCGGGTTAGCGACGGTTTTGCGGTGTCCTTTCAGGTCAGCAATCTGTTCGACACCGAGGTCCGGGAATTTGTGGCGTCCCCGGCCATTGGGCGGTTGTTTATTTCCGAGGCAAAATTTAATTTTTAGCTCATGTTACGCAACCAAACCTATTTTTGCTATTTAACCGCGAAGGCGCGAAGCCGCGAAGAATTAATGTGTTTGGTTTTTGCCAGACAAAGAATTTCGG
>JAGRBF010000041.1:20902-26511 GCA_020434205.1 Calditrichota bacterium
ATAACCGCACGACGAGCAGATTTTCCGGTGCAGGGTCAGATCCGTACGGTTTCAGTTTTCGTGATTTCGTGATTTCGCGGTTAATGGGCCGCAAATCGCTTCTGGCGCGTAACGTCAGTTTTAGAGCGATTTAGTAGATGCGATACATGTCCGTAGATGCGATGCATGCATCGCATCTACAACATAAAATCGTTTCCCATCATCAACAAAATCCGGTTTTATCATGACCCTGGCCTGGACCCTTTTTCTGATCTACATGCTCGGCACCCTATATCTGGGATGGCTGGGTTTCCGGCGCACCCGCAACTTCGGCAGCTTCGCCATCGGGAGCGGGGACCTTCATCCCGCGGTGGTCGGCATCACCATGGCGGCCAGCGTGGCCTCTGCGGCGACCTTTATCATCAATCCCGGATTTGTGTATGTCCACGGTCTGGCCGGCTTTATGCACCTGGGCATCAGCGTGGGAATCGGCTTCTGCCTGATGCTGGTGCTGCTGTCCTTTCGCTTCCGGCAGATGGGGGAAGCCAACAAGGCCCTCACCATGCCGCACTGGATCGCCAACCACTACCGGGCCCGCAATTTCGGGATTTACTTCGCGGTGGTCAACCTGTTCGCCCTGGCCTTTGTGGTGCTGATTGTCGGGGGGCTGTCCATCGTGATGCAGCAGTTGCTGGGGCTGTCCAACACCGTTTCCCTGATTATTATCCTCACCTTCGTGACCGGCTACGTGTTTATGGGGGGCACCTACGCCCACGTTTTCACCAACACCCTGCAGGGCAGCCTGATGCTAATCGTGACCCTGCTGATCCTCACCTCCGGGCTGAAATACCTTTTCGGGGACCCGGGCATGTTCGCCAGACTGGGCAGCATCGATCCCAACCTGGTGAAGTGGATCAACCCGGAAAGCAGCCTCTTCAATGATGTTTTTTCCATTTACATCAGCGGTTTCCTGATCGGGGCGGCCCTGGTTTGCCAGCCGCACATCCTCACCAAGGCCCTTTACCTGCGCAGCGACCAGGCGGTGCGGCAGTATCTGGTGTACGGGGTGATTATCCTGCTGTTGTTTTTCACCCTGCCCCTGGCGGGATTTTTCGCGCGATTGGGGGTGCCTGCCGATCAGCTGGTTGACGCGGCCACCGGGGCCTTTCGCCAGGATCTGGTGATGACCCTCTACGTCAAGAACGCCTTTCCCGACTGGCTGTTTACCGCGGTGGGGGTGGTGCTGCTGGCGGCGGGGATGTCCACCCTGGACGGGATCCTGGTTTCTCTCTCCACCATTACCGCCAACGATCTGATTTTGCCGCTGGTCGAGAAGGCCGGCGATGCGGATCGCAGTGAGGAGGAGCGCCTGGCGATAGCTTACAAAGCCAGCCATATTGTGCTGGTGGCCATCGCGGTAATCGCCTTTGTGATCTGTCTGGATCCCCCGCGATTGCTGGGCATTTTTGGTCAGGTGGGGGTTTACGGGATGGCGGTGGCGGCGGTACCGCCCCTGCTGCTGGGCATCGGGTTCCGGAACATTCCCCTGCGCCTGGCTGCCGGGGCATCGCTGCTGGGCTTGCTGACCCACTTTGCTCTGTATTTTTACGGGAGCACTTTGTTTCCGGGCAGCAGCTTAACCTTCGCCAATCCGGGGGTCACCGCTTCGCTGGCGCTGATCGTCAGTTTGGTGCCGGGATTGGGGATCGGTTGGATTCTGCAGCGGGAAGGGGCGGAATCGTAGGGGCGGGTTTCAAACCCGCCCCTACGATTTTCCGCCGTTCTCGCTATCGCGCACCTTAAGGGGACTACCTTCTTCCGCCCAGGCTTTCAGGAAGTTCTGGAAATGGGTTTCCATCAGCTTGTAAAAATCTTCCATCAAAATCAGGCGCTGTTGCAGAGTCTCCATGGCCGGGTCCGGCGATGAAGCGGCCAGCTTTTTGAGGTTGGCGGCAATTTCGGTGTTGTGGTGGATAAGGTCCAGGTTGTTGCGGAAAGCATTCTCGAAAACGGTGGGCATAATTTCATAATAATCTTTGCGACTGCCGGGACGCCAAACCCGGCGGATCAGATTGCGGTCCCGCAGGCGCCGGGTGATCTGGCTGATCGGTCCCTTGCTCATCTCGAGTTCCGAAGCGATCTCATCCAGGGAAAGGGGCTCGGCGGAATAAATCAGCAGCGCCACCACCCGGCCCATCAGCTTGCTCAACCCAAATGCGCGATACGCCTCCGCAAAATCCTGCAGCATTTCCCGCTTAATGTCATTTCCATCCGCCATAACCGTTCCCAGCGTAATCCTTCCCAAAGAGGAGGAGCATGAATATCCGAATTTTGTTACGATTCCGTTATTAGGGGGTGACGGTCAAGAGGCCATAAATAGACTAAGCACACTTGACAGACGACTACCGCTTCAACCACAAAAACACAAAGAACACCAGACACTTTACTTGAAACGGCGCTCGAAATATTTTCAACCTATATTTACGCAAAATAAACGCGGGTTTCAACTACCATTAGAAAAATGCCCTTAGGGCAAAATTTCGAACAGTTGGTAGCCCTGATAGGCATTGCCGAAGCGGTCCCGCACCGAAACGGTGATTTTATGGGTCCCGGCCGGCAGGTTTTCCGGCAAAGCGGCCCGCCACAAATGCACCACATCCGCGGTCCGCTCAATCCAGGTGGGGAAATCCTTGCGGTAGGCCGCCAGATGCTCCACGATAAAGGGGTCCTTGATTTCCGCCCGCACCATCGCCATAGCTTCCCCGTCGTTGAGGCGCCAGGAGACCTCCGCATCCGGCGGGGCGGCAAAAATATTGGCCAGCACATCCCGCCCCTTCAGGCTATCGGCGGGCAACACCCCTGCGGGAAAGGAAATGCGCATCTGGTTGCGCTCCGGCAGATTGGCCGGCACAAAGCGGGCGGTATAACGATTCCAGTTGAAGTCCACCACAAAAAAACCCTTGGGGCTACCATCCAGGCAATAAGAGGTGGGGATGCCGTTTTCGTCCTTGGGTCCGCTCCACCAGGAGCCGCAGCCCGCCCCGGGATTAATTCCCCAGAATTCCCCCGGTCCCTTCCAGCCCTGTTCTTCCCCGAAGGCCACGTGCTCCACCAGGTGGGTATGGCCGAACAGACCCAGGATATGGTTTTGCCCCCTCAGCACCTCAAACAAGGCTTCCCGGGAGGAATCGGTAACGTCCGCCCCGGGAATCATCTTGGAAAAAACGGGAATATGCATGGCGGGCACCACCAGGTGGTCGGCGGGCACCAGGGCCAGATACTGGCGCAGCCAGTTCAATTGCCGGGTGGTAAAATCCCCGGTGTAAGCCCCCCGTTTGTTTTCGGCCTTGTTCCAGCCGTGGTAGTAAACGCTGCTCAGGGGAATGATGTGCACTTTCCCGTAGACCGCCGCGTAATAGAGCGGTCCGTAGACGGATTTAAAGGTTTCCCCGGCGGCGTAATTGTCCTCGGCGCGATAATTGACGTCGTGATTGCCGTACACGTAATAGGCGGGAAGGCCCAGTTTGCCGATGGCCCGGTTCAGCTGAGGATAAATACTAAGGTCGTCATAGGCGATGTCCCCCAGGGCGATAATAGCATCGGCCTGCTCGCCCATCATGGCGGTAACAATGGCGTCCCGGTAATAACCCACCTCGGTGGAATCCCGGGGTTGGGGATCTCCGGAGACCAGCAGGCGAAAATTCACCGGATCCGGGCTGGGTGAGAGGGCGAAATCCACCGAAGCCGGGAGCTTCCCGGTGGGGGCGATGCCCGGGAATTTCAGGCCTTGCGGCGATCCCTGAGGCTGGTGGATGTAGTAAAACTGCGGCAGATTGTCCGCGTTGAGGGGGACCTGATACCCGGCCGGCTTGATCACGAAGACCATATCGCGATCGGGATCCAGGGGCAGGTTATAGAGCCCATCCTGATCGGTTTTGCCGATGCGGTCCATGGTGGATACCAGCACCCCGCTGATCCCCGGTTCGTTTTTATCGCGCTTGCCGTCCCCGTTGAGGTCCTGGTAGACGTAGCCCTTAACCGAGGGCAGGGTTTGGGCGAAGGTGAGGGGGGTTGCCAACGCCAAAATGATGATGATAAATCGCAACATGGGTATCCTGATCTTTGATGGGTGATAGGTAATGGGCAATGGTAATGGGCAATGGTAATGTAGGTGCGAGGCATGCCTGGCCCCTACAACAAAATCATTCCTCCCCGTACATCGCCACAGTGCGATTGCCGTCGGCATCGATGGCGGCGCGGAACATTCCTGCGGTGTTGAAGGGCATGGCGACCTTGCCGTTTTTATCGACGGCGATAATCCCGCCCTCTCCCCCGGCTTTTTTGAGGACCTTGTGGATCACGGTATCCGCGGCATCCTGTAAGGTCTGTCCCCCGTATTCCATACGGGCGGCAATATCCTGCGCTACGCCCCAGCGGATAAAAAACTCGCCGTGTCCGGTGGCGGAGACCGCGCAGGTTTGGTTATCCGCCCAGGTCCCGGCCCCGATAATCGGGGAGTCCCCTACCCGGCCCCAGCGTTTGTAGGTCATCCCACCGGTGGAGGTGCCGGCGGCCAGATTTCCGGCGCGGTCCAGGGCGGCCACCCCAACGGTGCCGTATTTCCAGTCGCCGGGAGTATCATTGCGGCTGCCCTGCTTTTCCCGGGCCTCTTTTTCTTTGGCCTCCCGAACCCGGCGCAGGCTTTCCATGCGTTTTTCGGTATGGAAGTAGGCGGGATCGACGATCTCCAGGCCCTGTTCTTTGGCGAACTGCTCGGCGCCCTCGCGGGCCAGCAGCACATGGGGAGAGTTTTCCATCACCGTACGGGCCAGCAGGATGGGGTTTTTGACGATCCGGACCCCGGCCACCGCCCCGGCGGAGCGATCCTTGCCGAACATAATCGAGGCGTCCAGTTCATTGGTTTCCTCATAGGTAAAAACCGCGCCCTTGCCGGCGTTGAAGAGCGGGGAGTCCTCCATTTGGGTGATCACCGCGGTCACCGCGTCCAGAGAGCTGCCCCCGTCCCGCAGCACCTGATATCCGGCGTCCAGCACTTTGTTGAGCATATCGCGGTATTCCTTTTCCGCTTCCGGGGTCAGCGAACCCGGCCGTACCGATCCCGCTCCGCCGTGAATGGCGATGGCGATGGGGCCATCTCCCTGGGCAGCCAACTCGCCGATGCCCATCAGGGCCATCATTAAAATGAGGACTTTATTCATCGATTCTCCCGTTTTTGAACCGCCAGGCCGCGAAGGCGCCAGGTAATCCACCTTTTTTAACCTTAATTAACCTTGGAGCCTTGGTAGAAAGGCACATTTTAAAAACCGCCAAGCCGCGAAGGCGCCAAGGGATCCACCTTTTTTAACCCTAATTAACCTTGGCGTCTTGGCGTCTTGGTGGTAAAAACCGCCAAGCCGCGAAGGCGCCAAGTGATCCACATTTTTAACCCTAATTAACCTTGGTGTCTTGGCGTCTTGGTGGTAAAAACCGCCAAGCTACAAAGATCAAGTGATCCACATTTTTAACCCTAATTAACCTTGGCGTCTTGGCGTCTTGGTGGTAAAAACCGCCAAGCTACAAAGATCAAGTGATCCACATTTTTAACCCTAATTAACCTTGGCGTCTTGGCG
>JAGRBF010000409.1 GCA_020434205.1 Calditrichota bacterium
CACCCTGCTGGCCTCCCTGAACCACATCGTGAAGCCGGAGATCAACGTGCTGACCGTGGAAGATCGGGTGGAATATCTGATCCCCGGGGTTCGCCAGATCAAAATCGGCACCAAAAACAATGTCGAGCAGGCCCTGCGCTCCATCCTGCGCCACGACCCGGATGTGGTGATGGTGGGGGAAATCCGCGACAAGGAAACCGCGGAAATCGCCATCAAACTGGCCAATACCGGTCACCTGACCTTCTCCACCCTGCACACCAACGACGCGCCGAGCGCCATTTCGCGGATGTATAAAATGGGGTTGGAGACCTTTCTGCTGGCCTACGCCATCAACATCATCGTCGCCCAGCGCCTGATCCGCAAGCTCTGCGAACGCTGCAAACGTCCCATGAGCAATCTGGATCCGGTGATCCCCCTCAGCCTGGGATTCACCAATGCCGAAGTAGCGGCCACCACCTTCTACGAAGCGGTGGGTTGCCAGGCCTGCCAGCACGGCTACAAGGGACGGATCGCCATTCACGAGGCGATGTACATCTCCCAGGAAATCCGCAGCATCATTTTTTCGGCCGGAAAAGATATCGACGAAGAAGCGATTCGCAAGCAGGCCATCAAAAACGGGATGCTGACCCTGCGGGCTTCCGCCCGGGAGCGGGTTAAGACCGGGGTTACCACCCTGGAAGAAATGGCCCGATCCACCGCCGAGGACAATTAGGATACGCCATGAATACCGGACAAACCCTGTTGACATTGGCAGCGCTGATTTTACTGAGCGGAACGGTTCTCAACTTCAACCGCTCCCTCAACAACAGCGACCTGGCCCTGGCGCAAAGCCGCTACCGCCTGGAGGCGCTCAGTCTGCTGAGCTCCCACATGGAGCAGGCTTCCCAGAACTATTTCGACGAGGCGACTCTGGACTCCACCAGCGCCAAAACCCTGGGGGAATTTACCGCGCCGGGGATCCTGGGACTGGAGATCAACGACCTGGGGGTGCCGGACGATTTCGACGACTTCAACGGGATGGCCATCTCGGACACCGGTCGTTCCGGGGTGCCTTACCGCATTTATTTTGAGGTCGATTACGTGCGCCTGCAGGGCGATTCCTTTGTGGTTTCCGGCAACCGGGAATACCACAAGCGCATGCGCATTTCCGTGATGGACGATTACCCGCGGCCCATTCTGTTTAAGTATCAGGGCGGAGCGGTGGTGCGGGATACCATGCGCATGGAATTTGTGTACAGCTACTGGTTTTATAACTGACGGACAGATGGACAGATGGACAGATGGACAGATGGACAAATGGACAGATGGACAGATGGACAAATGGACAAATGGATGGACAGATGGACAGATGGACAAATGGACAGATGGACAGATTCCTTGTCCAACGGTCCTATTGTCCAGCAGTCCAACGGTCCTATAGTCCAGCAGTCCAACGGTCCAACGGTCCTATAGTCCAGCAGTCCAACGGTCCTATAGTCCAGCAGTCCACCGGTCCTATTGTCCAGCAGTCCACCGGTCCAACGGTCCTATAGTCCAGCAGTCCAACGGTCCACCGGTCCTATTGTCCAGCAGTCCACCGGTCCAACGGTCCTATAGTCCAGCAGTCCAACGGTCCAACAGTCTTCTTTAGGTGTCTTGGCAGTTAAAAAAAACGGATAAACCATGACTTCATTTCTGGACATCATCGCCGGGATTTTTATCGGCGGCATTTTGTTGATCATCGCCTATTCCGCGCTGGCCAGCGGGAACCAGGCTTTTTTCAACTTCAACAGTGATGCCATGTCCCAGGAACGCCTGGCGGATATCTCCGACATCATGAACTACGATCTGCGCAAGATGGGCTACGGGGTTCCCGAGGTCGACCGCTTTAAGATCGTCAATGTTGCCCAGGCCAACCGCTTCAAGTTTATCGCCCAACTCAACCTCAACAGCAAAGCGGCAATCGGCGGAGTCGGCTTTTACGACGCCAATACGGACACCATCGAATACAACATCACCCTGGACGAGGTGGTCAACTACGGGGACACCTCCCTATCGGTGTACCGGGTGGAGCGCACCCTGACCATGCCCCCCAACGCCCCGCAGACCATGACGGTGGGCAAAATCGCCAACAGCAACGTTTTTCGCTATATGGATCAGCTGGGCAATATCGTTACCAATCCCTTGGCCACCAAGATGGTGGAGGTTACCCTGAGCACCTTCGATCCGCGGGTGGTGCTCAGCCCGGCCATGGTTAGCAGCGGCACCACCGCGGCGGACAGCACCTATCGCAGGGAAGAACTGCGCCGGCTGCTGCGCACCTCATTCTGGCGGCAAACCCGCCTGGTATCCCGAAACCTGAGACGATAAAGGAAGTCCTATGTTCGGAAAAGGCGCATTAATCGCAATCGTCGGATTTGCGGTGGCATTCTCGATTTACCAGCTGAATCTCAACCGCACCATCAACCACACCATGGACAACGTGGCCGACCAGTATATGAACATGGCCCTGCACCAGGCGGTGATCAGCGGGATGAACGTGGCGGTGAACGACGTGTGGGCCAACAGCACCACCAGTGCCAACTTCAACATTATTACGGATTTGTGCAGCACCCGGGTCACTATCTCCCAACCGGATCCGGACACCGTGGAGGTGCGCTCCAAAAGCTGGACCACCGTTTTCGACCCCATTTCCGGCGGCAACCAGCTCCTGGAGGATTCGGTTTTTGCGGCCTTTGCCTACAATGCCCCGGTGTCCCGCTATTATTCCTTTATGGACTCCATTCCCCACCTGTATTACATCGGCGGGGACACCATCTGGGGCCGGGTGCATTCCAACACCAAAATCTGGACTTCCGGAAACCCGGTTTTCTACGGCAAGGTTACCGCCCGCCAGGCGATAATCCCCAATCCGGGCACTCCCGCCAGCAGTGCGGAATTTCTGGACGGCTGGGAGATCGGGCTGGATATTTCCCTGCCCACCGACCTGAGCTACCTGATCAACTCGGCCATCAGCGACAACGGCACCGCTCCCATCAACACCGTGTGTATGTACGACCGGGTCACCACCTTCGAATTTCTCTACACCGGCAGCATTATCCGCACCGTGGGCAGCGATCCCCCGGACACCGTCGCCCTGGCCACCATCGCGCCGGGCGGGGTCATCTACTCCACCGCCGACGTGCGGGTGAAGGGGGTTATCGACGGGCGCTTGACCATTTACTCCACCCAGAATATCTGGATCGACGACGACATGGTCTACCGGGTGGATCCCAGTCTGGACCCGACTTCGGACGACATGCTGGGGTTAATCGCCGGACAAAGCGTGATGATTACCGACAACGTGCCCAACAACAGCGACGTGATCATCCACGGCAGCATTTTGGCCATCCACGGGCACTTTATGGCGGAAAACTACGCCTCCCGCCCCATTGCCGGGCATCTCTACCGGGTGGGCAGCACCGCCCAACAGGTGGCGGGCGCCATGGGGACTTTCAACCCGGCTCATGGCATCCAGAGCGGGTTTATCACCATTGGCCGATACGACAACCGACTAAGCACCACCTCACCGCCGCGCTTTCCCTTTGTCCGGGAGCTGAGCCTGGCCAGTTGGTGGGAATAACCAGGGAAGGTAGAAAAGATGATTGTAGAAGGTTTTACCAAAATCAACAACACCGCCCAGGAAAATCTGGGCCTGCTGGCCAAACGGATTCCACGCCAGCTGGGCGATATCCACAAGCAGAATTTCATCCGGCGGGAGATTGTGGAGAAGCTGTTCCCCGAGCAGCGCGACAACATGCTCCATTACTTCGAGACCCTGCTGATCAGCATGCGCAACCACGGAGCCTCGGACATCGAAATCGGGGGCCCCGGGGTTAACGGGCAGATCTGGCTGCGGGTTCAGGGCGTCAAACACCCTGTTGTGGAATGGGGTCGCATGGGGGTTAACGAAACCAACATTTTCCTGCAGTCCATCCTGCAGCCGGAGCAGCGGGACATCCTCTTCCGCGATAAAGCGGTGGACTTTTCCTACACGGTCAGCCTGGGCGACCAGCTTTACCGCCACCGCGCCACCGCTTACTTCGAGCTGGGAGAACTGAGCCTTAACCTGCGGGCCATTAACACCCATATCCGCCCCTTTGCGGACTACGACTTCCACTACAACGTGACCCGTTTGCTTAACCTGGCGCATTCGCGGCAGGGGCTGGTGCTGATAACCGGGATTACCGGGGCCGGAAAAAGCACCACCCTGGACTCCATCATCGATCTCAACAACCGCTCCGTGGAGGCCCACATCGTCATCATCGCCTCCCCGATCGAGTTTATCCACACCTCTAACCGCAGCATCATCCGCCATCGCGAGGTGGGCATAGACACCCATTCCTTCAAGGCCGGAACCATCGAGGCCCTGCGCCAGGATCCGGACGCCATCATCATTGGGGAGATGCGCGATTCTTCGACGATTATGGCGGCTCTGGAAGCGGCGGATACCGGGCACAAGGTTTTCTCCACCCTGCACACCGCCTCGGCCACGGAGAGTA
Organism: Calditrichota bacterium; assembly: GCA_020434205.1. Taxonomy (GTDB): domain Bacteria; phylum Calditrichota; class Calditrichia; order RBG-13-44-9; family J075; genus JAGRBF01. The sequence continues at coordinate 4,521 of JAGRBF010000409.1, forward strand.
TTGACCGCATTATCGCGGAGATGCCCCCCGGGGAACAGGATCGGGTGCGCAACCGCCTGGCGGACGTGCTGACCTGCGTGGTCTCGCAGCAGCTGGTGCCGGGCATCAATCGCCGCCTGGTGCTGGCCCGGGAAATTATGGTGATGTCCCCGCCGATCCGCTCGGCCATCAAAAACCGCAACACCAGCGAAATTTATCAGATGATTACCGAAGGCCAGAAGTACGGGATGACCACCATGGAGCAGGACCTGCACCAACTGGCCCAAACCGGGCGCATTTCCATGGAAAGCGCTTATACCTATGCCAATCGCAAAAGGCGCATGCAGCAATTGCTTAAGGGAAAAAGCTTTTGAGAAAGCGCCTCTTGAGGGGTGTCCGGGAAAACACCCCGCCATATCATTTCGCCTCTCCGGCAGGACGCCGCGGGTGGCAAACTATAGAAAGCTAGGGGAATGATGAACAATAGACAGACAAACGGCGGCTTTGCCACAGGGACGATGGGTGCCGCCGGACGACAGTCCGTGGAAACCCTGATGAAGCAACTCACCGATTTTAATGCCCTCAAAAGCCGGTTAACCGGCAACAACGGCGGTTTTAAGGGTGAATACAGCATCGGCGTTTACGACGAGGGGATGTACCTGCACGTGGTGGTGCTGGCCAAGGAAGAAGGCAAAATCCGCTTTGTGGACGCGGAGCGCTACCGCCTGGCGCGCCGCCTGGATTCCCTGGACGACGGCCAGGAATTTGTGCTGGAACCGGACGGCTCCACCGCCATACCCGACGATTCCATGAGCCTGGGCGAAGCCCTGGACGAGCCGGATTTCCTCAGCGAGCTTCACAACGAAGACGAGGGAGAAAAGGAACGCCCCAAGGGAACACCCCTGGAGGAGATCTTCGCCCGCTATGCCCACGGCAAATTCAGCATCGGGGTAACCCTGGCCGAGCCCCAGGTCCATTACACCACCCTGGCGGGGCGCTGGCAGGAAGAAGGCAAGGCCCTGGAAGAACGGGTGATCGACGAAATCGCCAAGGAGCGGCCCTACATGGACCGCATCCACCCGGACGACCTGCATTCCATCCAGCTTCCCGACGGGCGGGTAACCGCGATAGTGCGGGATTCCAAGCTGAACATCCTCAATTTGCTGGAGCAGCTCAAGCGGGGGGCCCTGCGCCATCTGGGCTTCATCGAAAGCGCCGAAGCCTCGGTGGTCAATTTCATCAAATCCAATTACAAATTCCGTCTGGAAGACATCACCACCATCGTCTACGTGGGGCACGAATACAGCCGGATCGTTTTTCTGAAAGGCAGCCTGATCTTCCATATCTCGGAAAGCATCGAGGCTTTTCTGGATTCTGAAAACCTGGCCAACACCCTGTACACCCGGATTCTGCTGGAGCAGGATCGCATGAACCTGCCCACCCCCAAATACATATTCCTGACCGGGGAAGCCTACGACGCCGGTCTGCTGGACTTCATCAAGGGCAAGTTCCGGGAAAACATCTTTATCGACTACGTCAACTTCAAACGTTTTGGCCTGGAAGGCATGGACGCGGTGGTCTCGCGTTTTGCGGTGGCCATGGGGGCGGCGGTCCGGGCCATAGACCGGGACAACAGCGAACTCTACAAAGTCGACCTGACCCCCGGCTACATCCGCGAGAACCAGAAGCGCTTCAAGCTGGGCACTGCCGGCTGGGTGATGCTGGTGCTCATTCCCCTGATCGCCATTTTCGGGATCTGGGAGATCAGCAATCAGGAAGCGGACCTAAACCGCCTGGAGCAGAACCTGCAGGAAAAGCGCACCGAACTGAGCGCCCTGGAGGGTATCGAGATCCTGGTTAACGGAAAACGGGACGAGTTGAACAAATACGAATCGGCCCTCAACGCGGTGGATTCCATGAAGGTGGACCTCAATACCTGGAGCACCCAGCTCACCCATCTCTCCAGCGTTACCCGGAGCATCGGGGGGATCTGGATAACCCAGATGAAGTCCCTGCCCAACGGGCGGGTCCTCCTCAAGGGATATTCCCTGAACCGCGAAAAGGTGCCGGCCTTTACCGAGATGCTCAACGGGGCCAGCCTGCTGCGGGTGGAGATTCAGGAACTGCGCAACCGCAAAGTATACGAATTTGAGTTGGAAATGAGTGCCAAGCTGCCCCGGGAGGAAGAGCAATGAGTTACCAAAAACGCAATCTGATTACCCTGGCCAGCGTCCTGCTCTTTCTGGCCCTCATCTTCGGCTACTTTATTCTGGTCTCCTATCCCGAGGAAAACCGCAAGGCGCAGGACCGCCTGGGGCGGGTTAGTCAACGCATCGGGTCCCTCTCCGGCATCGAAAGCGATTACCACGCCTTCGACGCCCTGCTGCAGGATCAGAAAAAGCGGCTCTCGCAGCTGGACCGCATCCTGGTTAACCAGATTTCCTCGGCCAGCACCTACAAGTATCTCAACGATATTCTCAATCGCATCGGGTTTCTGGAATTCAACCTGCAGTTCGTCAAGGAGCACAACAACGACACCTACGGTTACCACCAGTACCGTCTTAAAGGCGAGGGCAGCTACAAGCGGGTGTTCGACTTTATCACCATGATCGAACGCGGCCCCCTGCTCAACAAGATCACCCGTCTCAATATGCGCGGAGTGGAAAGCGGCTCCAACGTGGTGGTTCCCTTTGAAATGGAATTGCGGGCCTACTTCGGCAAGTTCGACGAACTGCCCCTGCCGGACCGCAGCCTGGCCGACGTGCAGATGGTGCAGGCTTCCGATCCCTTCAACCCGATTATCAAGCGGCGTCTGCCGCGCAACTCGACCGGACTGCTGGAGGTGGAGCGGGCTTCCCTGATGGCCATTGTTCCCGGCAAGGCCCTCATTGCCGATTACAAGGGCAAAATTTACGAGTTGTCCAAAGGGTCCCAGGTTTATCTGGGCTACCTCACCACCATCAACCAGGCCGCCAACGAAGTGGTGTTTACCCTCAACAAGGGCGGGGCGGTTACCAACTACGTGATGAAACTGAATTTTGACTAAATGATAGATGGTTGGATGGTTGGATGGCTGGATGGTTATTCGGCTGCGCCGAATGGTTTTCCTTCGCCGAAGGCGAAAACCATCTAACCATCTAACCATCAACTATCAATCAACCATCAATTATCAACCATAAGCTACTATCCATCACCAGAAGGAAGGATATGAAACAAAACCGACTCTGTATTCTCATTCTCATCGTCGCGATGTTGATGGCAGGAAGCCTCCCGGCGCAAAATCGCAACAGCCGCGAATTTCGGCAGGGAAGCGCCACTCAGGAAGAGGTGGTTTCGTTTTCGCGCACCATGCGCTTTAACCAGGTGCTCCCGGTTCTCAACGAACTGAGCC
>JAGRBF010000410.1:0-4267 GCA_020434205.1 Calditrichota bacterium
TCGCTCATCGCTTCTCGCTTCTCGCTTCTCGCTGATCGATCTTCGCCGCCCGGCTCTGCCGAAAGACCATGTAACTTTGAATTAGGCGCTGGTTAACCTAAATTATTAAAAATCGGAAAAATGATGGTCAGTCAAAAAATTTCTGGAAAAGTATTCGTGTTGGGCGATGATATCGACACGGATCAGATTATTCCGGCCCAGTACCTGGTTTACAGCCTGGAAAAACCCGGCGAAAAGGAAATTTACGGTCAGAAGGCCCTTTCGGGGGTGCCCGCAGCCCAATCCGGCCTGCCCATGGGGAACGTTCCCCTGATGGCAGAGGGGGAAAATCACAGTGAGTTCGCCATTATCGTCGCCGGCAAAAATTTCGGATGCGGCTCTTCCCGGGAGCATGCCCCGGCGGCCCTGCAGATTGCCGGAATCGGAGCGGTGGTTGCCCCCACTTTTGCCCGGATTTTTTACCGGAATGCGGTAGACGGGGGATTTTTACTCCCGGCGGAGTCCCGGGACCATCTGGTAAGCCGTTTTGCCACCGGCGAGGAAGCGACACTGGATCTGGGCGCCGGTACTCTGGAAAACCATACCCGAAACGAAAAACACGTTATTAAACCCCTCGGCGGGGTTGCCGATATCGTGGCGGCAGGGGGCATCTTTCAATATGCCCGCAAGACCGGAAAATTGAGGAACGCGAATCATGCCTAATAAAAAACGCATCGCCATTCTGCCCGGCGACGGGATTGGCCCCGAGATCATGAAACAAGGGGTGCGGATGCTCAAGCTCCTCCAGGAGCCCTTCGACATGGAACTGACCTTCGTGGAGGGCAGCATCGGTGCGGCGGCCCTGAAGGAATACGGAACCCCCTTGCCTCAGGAAACCCTGCAGTGCATTCAGGATACCGACGCAGTGCTGGTGGGCCCGGTGGGCGATCCCGCCTTTGAGGATCAGCCTGAGCATCTGCGCCCGGAGCAGGCTTTGGTGGATCTGCGGATTGCCCTGGGGGCCTTTGCCAACATGCGTTCGGTGCGCATCTACAACAAGGCGGTGGACAGCGGGGACAGCACCCGGGTCCGCAATGTAGATTTCAACATTATCCGCGATATGCGCAAAGGGCGATATTGGCGGGAACACCTGGCTTTCCAGGGGATGGCGCCCGGGGAAACCCGCAAGCCGGATTACCGTCTGCCGGAAGTAACCCGGACGGCCACTCAGGCGTTTCGCATCGCCCGGAATCGCAAAAAGAACATCACCGTGGTTTATCCCGCCAAAGGGGAAGGGATTGGGGAATGGCTGGAACTGGTGGCGGGTATTGCCGCCAAACACCCCGATGTTCAGGTGGACCAAATGACCACCGCCGCCTGCCTGGATGCTTTGGAAAAAGATCCCTTTCATTTTGATGTTATCCTCAGCGAGTGCACCACTACCGCGGCCATCAACGACTTTACCCTGAAGATGACCGAAAAGGAAGGGATGCTTTCCTCGATTGTTTTCGGAAAAAAACAGCCGCTGATCCAGCCGGTTCACAGCACCGAAGGCCATTTGGCCGGCAAAAATATCGCCAACCCCATTGCCATGTTTTATTCGGTGGGTATGATCTGCGAATACGCTTTCGGACGCCCTCTGGCGGCCCGCAATGTGGAAGAGGCGATCACCACTATCATGTGCCGGGAGTCCCAGTTCTCGGGAAAACCCATCAAAAGCGGGAAAGGCAAAGGAACCGAGGAATTCAGCCAATACGTTTTTGATGAAATCCGCCAGAGTTTGTCCATGCCCTTTTTGACGGTTTAAGGCTATGGCAAAGGAAAAAACGGAAGTTTCCGAAAAGCGGATCGTTGTTCTGGAGGGCGACGGCATTGGCCTGGAGGTGGTGCGGGAAGGGGTTCGTTTTCTGAAGGCCATTCAGGATCGCCTGCCTTTTCGCCTCAAGTTCGATCGCTTTCCGATAGGGGGGCGCTGCCTGCGCAAGGAAGGGCTTCCCATCCTGCCTCAGACCATCGAAAGCTGCCAGGATAGCGATGCCGTTTTGCTGGGGGCAGTCGGGGATCCCCGCTTCGATGACAATCCGCCTCATTTGCGCCCCGAAAAAGCCTTGCTGGATCTGCGGGCTTCTCTGGGCACCTATTGCAACCTTCGCCCCGCCAAAATTTACCCGGCCCTTTATCCCGCTTCTTCCCTTAAAAACGAGCTGGTGGCGGGAATGGACCTGCTGGTGGTCCGCGAGTTGACCGGGGGGATTTACTTCGGGCAGCCCTCCCTTCGCCAAAACGGCCCGGAAGGTCGCTCAGCGCTGGACACCATGATCTACAGTGAAATGGAAGTGGCCCGTATTGCCCGCTGGGCCTTCCGCATGGCCGGGGCGCGGCGCGGCAAGGTAACCTCGGTGGATAAGGCCAATGTGTTGAAATCCTCCCAACTGTGGCGGGAGGTGGTTGGCGAAATTGCTGAGGAGTTCCCGGAAGTGGCCCTGGAGCACATGCTGGTGGACAACTGCGCCATGCAGCTGACCCGCCGGCCCACCCAATTCGACGTTATTCTGACCGGCAATATGTTCGGGGATATTTTGAGTGACGAAGCCAGCGCCATTACCGGTTCCATCGGGTTGCTGCCCTCGGCCAGCCTGGGCGACGGGGCCCCCCTTTACGAACCGGTGCACGGCTCCGCGCCGGATATCGCCGGGCAGGACAAAGCCAATCCCATCGCCATGATCGGGGCGATCGCCATGATGTTTCAGTTCACCTTCGGATTGCCCGAACTGGCCCGGGACATCGAAAAAAGTATCGAAGTTACCCTGGAAAAAGGTTTCCACACCCCGGATCTGGCCCTTCCCGGCGGGCAGTTGGTGACCACCGAAGAAATGACCGACCGGATTCTGGAAGGCTTATGAGGTCGGTTTGTCCGGGGCGGGAATGCTGGCGAAAAAGTCGCTCCGAAAACGTTCTGCGTAGGCATCCAATAAGTCGATAACCCGTTCCTGGCGCGGCGAGGCGACAATCATCCCGGCGTGGTGGTGTTTGTTCATACGCCATACAATTTCGGGATCCTGATAGGCCGAGGTATCCGGACTGGCCTGCCGGGCCAGGGAAATGATAATCCCCGAATAGTCTTCCCGACCCGTGGGTGCGGTGTAGGACTCGCCTTCGCCCAGGGTTTCCAGCCGCGCCCATTCCCGCCACAAATTAACCCCGCTGGAGGCCTCCAGCATTTCCGCGATATTGGCGCCCCCCACCCTTGCCGAGGTTTCCAGAAAATAAAACTGGCCGTCTTCCCTGGATTTGATGTATTCGGTGTGGGAGACCCCCTGCAGCAACCCCAGCCCGGTCATCAACTCCTGGTTGAGGCGCTTCAACTCAATCTCGTCCGCGCTGCCGTGGGCGACGTTGTGGGTGCGGAAAATGCCGCCTTCATGACTCACCTCCCAGGGAGTGGACATGTACTGATGCACCCGGCTGAAGACGACTTTATGCTGATAAACAATGGCATCCACGTGATAAATATCCCCCGGCACGAAGCGCTCCAGAAGATAATGAGATTGTTCGTCCCCCAGGGTGTCCAGGGTTTGGTAGAGCTGCTCGGGGGTGTAAATCTTCTTGATCCCCACCGAAGAGGCCTGGGAGCGCGGTTTGAGAACCCAGGGAGCGGGAACGTTGGCCATATAGCGGTTGAGGCGGTCGTAGTTGAGAACGTGAACAAAATCCGGAACCAGAATCCCCACCTCATGAGCCTGGAGGCGCATGGAGAGTTTGTCGCGGAAATAGCGGGTGCGGGTGTCTCCCATGCCGGGCACGCGCAGGTGCTCCCGCAGGGCGGCCGCTTTTTCCAGGTCGAAGTCGTCCAGGGGCACGATCCGGTCGATCTGCAGGCGGCGGGCCAGGAAGCTGACCCCTTTGATGAGGTTGGCGATATTCCAGGCGGCATCGGATTCGTCGACGAAAAACACCTCTTCCAGAATATCGCGGGGCCAGTCTTCATGCTCCAGATTTTTAGCGGTAACCAGAAAAACCCGGGCGCCGCGGCGATGGCATTCCCGCATAAATTCGGCCCCTTTGAAGTAGCAGGCGATGCACAGAATAGTTTTGGGGTCCTGAGCCATGGGCTTCTCCTCGGAATCGTTGCCAGAACCTACGCAAAGCCGCCAAAACAGCCAAAGGAATTGTCGGGGGAGGTGTATTTTGGTGGTTAGGTGGTTAGGTGGTTAGGTGGTTTGGTGGTTGTCGTGGTAGGTTCAGGTATGCCTTGAACGGCCCACGGCAGACGGCCCACGGCCCACGG
>JAGRBF010000410.1:4378-7319 GCA_020434205.1 Calditrichota bacterium
GCCCACGGCCCACGGCCCACGGCAGTTAGTCATACAAACCGGGAAAATGCCGATAATGAAATGGTGTCGAAAAGGCTACAAAAAAATGGAGAATGACATCATTTTAAGAATGATTCTGGATTTTAGCAGAAGTTGGATTTTTCCGGCAAACTATTGTATTTTGAGCCAGCTAATTTGGAATCGCATCCTCACAGTGGCACAGGATTTTTTTGTAGGAGTATCGCTTTTATGAAGAATCTGAAGAACCTCATTTCCCTTGATCTGCTTAAAAAAGGTGAAAAAGCGGTGGTGCGCGGGTTTGGCAAAAGCGCCGCCGGCCGCATCCAGTTGATGGAACTCGGGCTGATGAGCGGAACGCCGCTTCGCCTGGTTAAATCCGCGCCCCTCGGGGATCCGCTGGAAATCGCCTTCCGGGGTTTTCATCTTTCCATCCGCAAAGACGATGCCCGCGCCGTTCTGGTTGAAAAAGTAGCGGAAAGATAATGGCCAAAAATGGTGTGGCGCGGACCAACCCTGTCACCGCCTCTGCGACAATCTCTATCGGCTTGATCGGCAATCCCAACACCGGCAAAACCTCCCTCTTTAATGCCCTCACCGGCCTTCGCCACAAGGTGGCTAATTACCCCGGCGTAACGGTCGAAAAAAAAACCGGCACTTTTGCACTCGGCGACGGCCGCAAGGCCGAAATTACCGATTTGCCCGGGCTCTACAGCCTCAATCCCAAATCCTCCGATGAAAAAATCGCGGTGGATGCCCTGCATGGTCGCTTGCCGTCCGTGGAGCCCCTCCAGGCGGTGGTGGTGGTGGTGGATGCCGGAAATCTGGCCCGCAACCTCTTTCTGGTAAGCCAGGTCCTGGAATTGAATTTGCCGGTGGTTCTGGCCCTCAATATGATGGATGAGATCGAAAAACGCGGCCTGACCATCGATGTGGGTGTGCTGAGCGAGAGACTGGGACTGCCGGTGGTGCCCATTGTCGCCCGCCGCCGGGTGGGGATCGACAGTCTGAAAGACCGCTTGAATGAGGTTTTGGGGCAATCCCGCATTCCCCGTTATACCGCGGTGGAGCAGGCCGGCAAGGATCTGCTGGACATCATGCTTCCCCTGCGGGAGCATCTGGCCCGGCAGGAAAATTTCCCCTCGGAAACCGCCGCTATGGCCGCAGCCATCCATCAGATTTCCACCCGGGTTCAGCCTGCCCCGTGGGAGCGGGAGGAAGCCGGGCATCCGCACTTTGGCCCCAATGAGGAAATTCTGGAGAAATGCCGGGCCCTGCTGGAAGGGCGCGAAGTGGATTGGCAGGGCCTGGAAACCACCCTGCGCTACAACTGGATCGACCAGATCCTCACCGGCGTTATCGGCGAAGAGGAAGATGCCAAACTGTCGCCCACCGAAATGGCCGACAAACTGCTGACCCACCGCCTGGCCGGACCCCTGATTTTCCTGTTCGTTTTCGGGCTGATCTTTCAATCCATTTTTTCCTGGGCGGAAATGCCCATGGACTTCATCGAAGGGGGGGTGGCCTGGACCGGCGAACAGGCCGGCAGTCTGATTCCCCCCGGAATGCTGCACGATCTGGTGGTGGACGGCATCATTGCCGGGGTGGGTTCGGTTCTGGTTTTCCTGCCCCAGATCCTCCTGCTCTTTTTTTTCCTGGCCCTCCTGGAGGACAGCGGCTACCTGGCCCGCAGCGCCTTTATGATGGACCGCCTGATGCGCGGGATCGGCCTGAGCGGACGCGCGGTTATCCCCCTGTTGTCCTCTTTTGCCTGCGCCATTCCCGGCATTATGGCCACCCGCACCATCCCCAACTGGCGGGAACGCCTGGTCACCATTATGATCGCCCCGCTGATGAGCTGCAGCGCCCGCCTCCCGGTTTACGCCCTGATGATCGCCGCCTTTATCCCTCAGGTTACTTTTCTGGGCATTTTTTCCCTGTCCGGATTTGTGCTGCTGGGGATGTATCTCCTGGGAACCCTGGGCGCGGTAACGGTGGCTTTTATCGCCCAGAAACTGCGCAACCGGCGCCATCCCCGCCCGCTGTCCACCTTTATTATGGAATTGCCCCCCTATCGCCGCCCTTCCCTGCGCTGGGCAGGGGTTCAGGTGCTGGACCGGGCCCGGATCTTTATTACCCAGGCCGGGCAGATTATCCTGGCCATGTCGATTGTTCTGTGGGCGTTGGCCTACTTCCCGCGGGCGGAGCAAAACGGGGAAAAAGCCGTTCCCCAGTTGGGGCAGAGTTATGCCGGCCAGATCGGGAAAGCCATCGAACCGGTTATCGAGCCTCTGGGGTTCGACTGGAAAATGGGGGTGGCCCTGGTAACCTCATTTGCCGCCCGGGAAGTGGCGGTTAGCACCATGGCCACCATGTATAATGTTGAAGAAGGCGAAGGGGAGACCGTTAGTCTGCGGCAGGCGATGCGCAACGACCGGGATCCGATAACCGGAAAGCCCATTTACACCCCGCTCGTTGCGGTGGCGGTGATGGTCTTTTTCGTTTTTGCCTGCCAGTGTATGTCCACCGTAGCCATTGTAAAACGGGAAACCAATTCCTGGCTGTGGCCGGTCCTGATGATAATTTATATGACCAGCCTGGCCTACCTTCTGGCGTTTATCACCTACCAAGGCGGGCGCCTCCTGGGATTCGAATAGGGGAACGGATTTGCTGCAAAACCTGGTGACCTTTGTAATCGTGGCGCTGGCAGCCTGGTTTGTGCTTCGCCATCTCGGCAGGCTGGTGCTTCGGGGCGATTCGGAGAGCGAGAAATGCGCGGATTGCGCCCTGATGGACGCCCGGCTGCGTCAGATTCAGGATCTCAAACGGGAAAAATAATGCCGCCGATTTCCCCGGCTATTTCCCCCTCCCTTCACAAAACCGCCGGGGTCCTCCAATAACCCGGGATAATTCGTTAATTACTCATGTTACGCAACCAAACCCA
>JAGRBF010000411.1 GCA_020434205.1 Calditrichota bacterium
GGAAAATCCGGACGAGGTAACCCGCAAGATCATGGACTACAACAGCAAGCTGATCGCCGTCGACAATCTGTGGAATTCCTTCATTCCCCTGCGGGACGGACTGGCGCTCAGCGTCAAACTGCGGGCCAAAGGGTAGGCGAGGGAAAGGAGTAGCAGGGTATGGCGGAACGCGACCTTCCCAGCCTCGGCCTGGCCCTGAGCGGGGGTGCTGCGAGGGGGATCGCTCACATCGGGGTTCTGCAGGCTTTCAAGGAAAATGGCATCATTCCGGATTTTCTGGCGGGAACCAGCATCGGGTCCCTGGTAGCCGGCTTGTTCGCCTTTGGCATCCCGGTGGCGGACATCCTCAACCAGGCGGAAGCCCTTAGCTGGACCAAAATCTCCAGCCTCAACATCCCCCGCACCGGATTTCTCTCCAACCGGATTTTGGGCGAAATTGTCGAATCCCAGCTCGGCAAGGTCAATATCGAGGATTCCCCCATTCCCCTGGCCATCGTTACCACCGATATCAGCAACGGGGAGCGGGTGGTGCTGCGGGAAGGCAGCCTTTCCGAAGCCATCAAAGCCAGCAGCTGCATTCCGGGCATTTTCACCCCGGTATCCATTAACGGCCGTTTGCTGGTGGACGGATTTCTGGTGGAAAACGTACCGCTTTCACCCTTGAGGGAGATGGGCGCCCAGATTACGGTTGGGGTCAATCTGGGTGCGTTGCGGGACTACCGGGAGCCGGACGGCATCATCGACATCATGATGAACGCCTTCGAGATCGCCGTAGACGCCAATACCTTCAAAACCATGCGCCAGGCGGACCTGATTATTTCGCCGAAGCTGGCCGGCATTTCCCGCATGGACAGCACCCGCGCTCAGGACATGTACGACGAGGGATACCAGGCTGCTCTGGCCGCCCTCCCGGAACTCCGCCGCTTGAGGGCAAAGGCCAACCCCTCCCTGCTGACCCGCCTCAAAAAGGGTTTCCGCACCTGGCTGGTGGGAAACCGCCTGCGCCAGCCCAATTCCTGATCCCCCAAATTGACATTTGGCTTTGAGAATATTATTCAAAGCGGTAATTTTACTAACTCATTTAGCCAAACAGCGCTTTTTGTGCTGATAATTTAGATCTCTGACCATCGGACGCACGTGGGCACGTGGTCGGGCGCAGGGGAATCCTTTACTATACACCAAGCCACAGGGAATTGCGTATGGCATCACATAAAATTGACAATACCGATGTAAAAATCATGGAAACCCTGCAAATGCGGGCGCGGACCAAACGCGGCCAGCTTGCCGAGGAAGCGGGATTGTCCATTCCCACCATCAGCGAACGTCTCCACAAGCTGGAGAGCAACGGCTACATCACCGGCTATAACGCCATCCTTAATCCGCAACGGGTAGGGCTTTCCCTAACCGCCTTCATTTCCCTGACCGCGGAATCTTCCTCCTATTACACGGACATCATCGAGCAGGCCAACAAATACGATGAGATTCTGGAATGCCATGCCATAACCGGCAAGGGATCTCACCTGCTCAAAGTCCGGGTAACCGATACCATTGCCCTGGAGCGCCTGCTCTCCGAGATCCAATCCTGGCCCGGGGTAAAGGACACCCGCACCGACGTGGTGCT
>JAGRBF010000412.1 GCA_020434205.1 Calditrichota bacterium
ATCGATTACCCCCTGGGCACCCTTCAGCTCACCGATCCCCGGCTGCCGCGCAGCGACAGCCTTTTGATCACCTATCGCCATTTTCCCTTTCCCCTGCTGTCGGATTTCGCCCGCCGGGAGATCCGCCCGGTCAGCGCGGCAGACAGCAGTGACAGCACCGCTCAGGTGCAAATCGCCACCCGCGCGGTGCAACCCGGCTTTCTGGACGATCTGGAATCCTACCAGAGCAACCTGCAGAAAAGCGGCAGCATCGTGCGCGGCATCGAGATCGGCAGCAATCAGGACCTCACCCTCAACTCCGGACTCAACCTCCAGCTTTCCGGGCAGATCGCCCCCGACGTGGAGCTGGTGGCCGCGCTCACGGACGAAAGCACCCCCATTCAGCCGGAGGGAAACACCCAGACCCTGCGCGAGGTGGACAAGGTTTTTGTGAAGATCAACAGCCCTTACATCGGGGGCACCCTGGGGGACTTCAACCTCCATTACCAAAAAAGTGAGTTCGGCAATCTGCAGCGCAAACTGCAGGGGGTAACCCTGGAAAGCCGCCCCGGCAACACCACCCAGCAGCTCACCTACGGCACCTCGCGCGGCTTTTTCCACACCAACCGCTTCCTGGCTCAGGAGGGCAATCAGGGTCCCTATTTGCTGACCGGCCGCAACGGGGAGCGTGAGATTATTGTGCTGGCGGGAACGGAACGTATTTACGTGGACGGGGTTCTGCAGGTGCGCGGGGAAAACAACGATTACATCATCGATTACGGGCTGGCCCAGATCACCTTCACCAGCCGCAAGCTGATTACCTCCGAAAATCGCATTGAGGTGGATTTCGAATACACCAACAGCTTCCAGCGCTACGGGCGGAATTTTTTGGGGGCGGGAACCGCTGCCAGCAACCTGAAGGGGCGGCTGAGCTACGATTTGCGGATTTTTCGGGAGTGGGACGATACCAAAAATTTGCTGGAAGACGACGCCGATCTGAGCGATGAGGAGACCGCCGCCCTGGCCGATGCCGGAGACGATCCCTACCGGGCCACGGTGGACGGAGCGGTTTTCGTGGGGGCGGACAGCACCGGCAGGCTGCGGGGAGATTACCAGCAGGCCTTCGACACCCTGGCCACCAACGAGATTATCACCTATTACCGTTACGTGGGCAGCAACATGGGGCTCTACCGGGTTCAGTTTTCCGGGGTCGGCATCGGCAACGGGGACTACCGCCGCATCAGCCTGGGTCGCTACGAATACGTGGGGGTCAAAAAGGGCCAGTATCTGCCGGTGCGACTGGTGCCGCTGGCCGGGGATAAAAAGCTGGCCACCCTGGGCATGAATCTGAGGCTCACCCGCAACTGGCAATTGGGGGGCGAAGTGGCGGTGAGTCAGGTCGACCGCAACGTTTTTTCCCCCTTCGACGACGGGGACAACGAGGGCAACGCCGTTTTGCTGAGCACCGACCTTCAGGACTCCACCCTGAAAGTGGGTGGGCATCGCATTGGGGACATCGCCTTTAACGCCCGCTGGCGGCGCCAGCAGCGCGATTTTGATCCCCTCGACCGCGCTCTGCAAACCGATTATTCCTACAAGTGGAATCTGGATGCAGGCAACCTCAGCAACGAGGAGGAGAGCTTCGAAAGCCGCCTGAGTTATCAGCCCCGTCGTTTTTTGCGGGTGGGCGGAAATCTGGGGACCATCAGTAAGGGCGCGGATGTCCGCTCCGACCGCCGGGTGGGGGAAATGCACTTTCAGAACACTCCCCTGCCCACCTTCAACTACCAGATCGAACAGGTAAACAGCAGCTCCTCCCTCACCGAAAGCGAATGGCTGCGCCACACCGTGAGCAGCCGGCGCCGCCTGGGTCGTTTTACCCCGGCTTACACCCTGCGCAGCGAGGATCGCCTGGTTACCGGGAGCACCGGGCGCCAGACCGGCTTTCGCTTTCAGGACCACGGGGCCAGCCTGGCCATTCAGGAGCTTTGGGGGGTTCGCTGGCAAACCGGCTACCAGCGACGCACCGATTTCCTCTACGATCCCCATCAACCCGGGCAGGCCCTGGAACAGGCGGTTACCCAAACGGTGACCCTCGGTGGCGAGCTCGATCCCCAACGCCCCCTGAAGGGGCAGTTTTCCTTCGCTTACCGGGATAAAAATTACGGCGATTTTTTCGAGCAGCTTCCCGACGACAGCCTGATCGTTTACCAACCGGACGCCCAGTTTCAGGATACCAGCTGGCAGGATCGCCAGAGCCATCTCGCCAATGTGGAATTGCAGTATCGCAACAAAAGCGGCTCGCTGACCGCCCGCTGGGATTACAAGGTGGCCAGCGAACTGCAGGCCCTTCGCGAAAAAATTTACCTGGAGGTGGCCGAGAACCTGGGGAGTTTTGTCTACGACTCCACCCTGATGGAATACGTCCCCGATGCGCTGGGGAATTACATCCTGATCCAGCTTCCCACCGGGGAATTCGAGAGCGTCACCAATCTGGAGACCGCCTGGCAACTGCAGTTCCGCCCGGCCGCGGCGGGTCGTTCGGCGGGTTCTACGGACAAGATTCTGCGCAATTTCTCCGGCATCACCTACGTGCGCGTCAACGAACAAAGCCGTAACGATAATATCTGGGATCTTTATTTGCTGCGGCTAAACACCTTTCACAGCCTCGGCAACAGCGTGGCCAGCAGCTATACCATCAATCAGGACATCAATTACAACGAGCGCAATCCGGACTGGGGCCTGCAGTTCCGCACCCGCTACCGGGACAACCTCTCCAACCAGTATCTGGACGCCACCAACAACGAAACGCGGCTAACCCTGGACCGCTCCATGCAACTGCGCCGCCGGCTTTTCAACCGCAAGCTCAACGCCACTCTGGGTTACCAGAACGGGTTCAGCAAACGCTGGGTTGGGGCCATTCCCGCCCGCAACCTCAACGTCGCCAGGCAGGACCTCAGCGCGGGCCTCAACTGGCGCCCGGGCATCAATTGGCAGTTGCAAATGGACCTGGCCCGCGGTCTGGAGCGGGATCGCAAAAGCGAAGATCCGCTGGCGGTCAGCTATTGGGAGTTCAAACCGCGCCTCTCTTATGCGGCACGGGGCAAGGCGCGCGCCACCGCGGACCTGACCTATCTGCAGGTTAATGCCGATGAAAATCCCGGCAATCGCGCCATTCCCTACGAGATGGGGCGCGGCAAAAAAGCGGGCAGCTCCTGGCTGTGGAACGGGCGCTTCGAGTATTTTATCAACACCAACGTCACCATCAACGTCAATTACACCGGGCGACGGGACGCCGGAGCCCTGCGCACCATTCACCTGGGCAAGGCGGAAGTGAGGGCGTTTTTCTGATGCGACTGCGCTTGAGAACAGATTGGCGCCTCTCCCGGTATTGGCTGATGTGGGCGCTGGCGATTGCCGCGCTTACCCCGCTATGGGGACAAAAACCCGCGCCCGGGCAGTTTTTCCTGAAGGAGCTGGACATCCGCTTCAGCGAGCGTTTTTCCTTCCCCAAAAGCGAGTTTAAAAGGCAGTATGAAAACCGCCCTTACCTGCCCGGCCTGCGCCGGGAGATCGGGGAAGCGGTTCTGGAGCGAATACGCGGGGAGGGTTATTATTTTGCCCGCCTGAGCGATTCGGAGATCAAGGTCGACTCCCTGCTCCGCCAGGTGCACCTCAAACTGGAGGTTAGCCCCGGTCCCGCCACCGAAGTGGCCCGGATCTCCCTGTCCGGCGCGGACAGCCTGCGGGAGTCCTTGCGCAACCGCCTGAGCAATATCGGAGAGAATTACGGGGGACGCGCCTACACCCCGGCCCTGGCCAGCCAGGTTTTCGGTGAGATGCTCACCGCCCTGGAAAACGAGGGATATCCTCTGGCGCGCCTGAACACCGGGCAGTTTTCCCTGGCGGATCCCGAACCGGACCGTCTGAACATCACCCTGGAAATTCAGGTGATTCCCGGGGATTCGGTCCGTCTGGCCTACCTGCGTTTTCCCCGGCAGAAAAGCGACCTGGCCAGTTACCTGCAGCGGCTCCTGCGCTTTCGCCCCGGACAGCTCTATCGCCAGAGCAAGGTGGACCGTTACCGGCAACTTCTTGAAAAGCAGGAGTTTATCACCTCGGTCAAGGAACCGGTTCTGATGCTGGATGAAAAGGGCCGCTACTTCCTGCAAATCGACTTCGAGGAGGCGCCCTCCACCACCCTGGATGGGGTGATCGGCTACATTCCCCCACCGGCCAATTCCCTGGAGGAAAGCGGTTATTTTACCGGCCTGCTCAACATCGGGGTTCGGAACGTGCTGGGCGGGGGGCGCAAGCTGCAAATTTATTGGCAAAAGCCGGACAGCCTTTCGGACGAATTCCGCATTGCCTATCGCGAGCCGTTTATCTTTGGCCTGCCCTTCAACGTGCAAACCGAAATGTATCGCCTGGTGCGGGACGTAACCTTTATCGAATGGCAATACGGCCTGGAGGTGGACATGCCTTTGGGAGAAGCGGTGAGCGCCTTTGCGGGCCTTTCCACCCGCACCGTGGTGCCCAACGCCCAGACCAACCTGACCCTGGGCTTGCCGCGCACCGAAAGTTTGGTGACCGAAACCGGGCTCCGCTGGGACGCCCGCAATCGCCGCCGCAATCCCAGCAAGGGGGTGGAGCTGGAAGTGGCCTTTAGCCTCAGCAAACAGGACAACAGCGGTCCCGATTCCATTTTTGCCGCCAGGGATATCCGGCGTTCGGAGACCGTCCAGCAAATGCGCGGCAATCTGGACATATTCCTGCCGGTTTTCCGGCGCCAGGTGTGGGCCAATCTTTTCCACGGACAGCTGCTGGAAAATCGGGGCGGACAGTTGCGCCAGCCGGATCAGGTGTGGTTTGGGGGAGCGACTTCGGTGCGGGGATTCCGCGAGGCGCAGTTTGTGGGGCGCCAGGTTTTCTGGCTCAACAGCGAATATCGGTTTTTACTGGGGCCGGAGGCGCGATTTTTCCTGTTTGCGGACAACGCCTATTACGCTTCGGACCTCCCGCAGCGGGTGCGCCGTTGGCTGCACAGCTACGGTTTGGGGTTGCGTTTTCCCGGACCGCTGGGCATTCTGCAGGTGGATTTCGGCCTGGAGAAAGGCACCCCGTTCCGGGAGGGGAAACTGCATTTCCGGTTGATCAACGAGTTTTAAGCTTATTTCCCCTTCACCAGCCGGAAACCGTCTACCTGAATATCGACCTGGGTGGAGTTGGGGTCGACCGTGGTGATAACCCCTTTGTTGTCGACATCATACACCCCAAAGGTATCGTCATCCGGTAAAACGGTGATGCTGCCGCCCTCCTGAAAGGGGCTGCGCACATCGTCCAGCAGGCGTTTGTTCATCTCTTCACGCTCGGCAATTTCCTTCTCCAGCAGGGAAATTTCCACGGCATTAACGTCCGGGTCCCCTTTGAGCTTCTGAACCTTGGTGCGCAGTTGCTCCAGCACATCCTGATTGGCGGATACCGCTTTGTAGCGATTTTTCATGCGGTTTTTAAACTGGGCATACTGCTTGTTTTCCCCGGCCAGGTCGCTTTCCACCTGGAAGGCTTCGTCCAGCTTTTTATTGCGGGAAACGATGAACCCGAGAATCCCGGTGGCTGCCAGGAGCCCTACCCCCAGCTTGGGGCGTTTGGCGAGCAGAATAATCAGAAAAATGGCGACAACAATCAGAACCGGGGCAGACAAAAACCAGTCCGACGGCGCGATCTGCTTAAACAATTCCCACATCAGATATCCTCCTCATCCACAACCAGGCCCAGACCTTCTTCGGAAATCCGGGGCATGGGGGTTTCTTCGGCCTGTTCGATCCGGAAATCGACCTGCTTTTTCTCCACATAGTGTTCATCCTTTTTAAAGCGGCGCACCGTGTAGCTGCCCGCCAGCCCGAAGACCACCCCGGCAATGGAGATGAGGCCGGTTTGCAGGCTGTCCATAACCTCGACCCCGGCCAGGGCCTTGGCGCTTCCGGCGTTGATGAAGCTCAGGAAGCCGAAGGTCACCCACATCAGGGCCACGAAGGCCAGAAGGATCATGGCGTAGGTGAGGATGGTAAACAAAAAATCCGGAAAGCCGTTGCTGTTGTACATCAGCCAGGCGCTGGGTTTTCCCCGAAAATCACTCATGGTTTGGGTTCTCCGAAATACGTGGTTTCATATTTGTTCGGCTTCGCCGTTTCCTCTCAGGTTACCCCGATAAATCCCTCGATACCGTCGACGATGGCCCGGGTCAGTTTTTTGCGATAGGCGGGGTCCCGCAGCAGGGCCAGTTCCTCGGGATGGGTCAGGAATCCCAGTTCCAGCAGTACCGCGGTGGGCAGGGTCTGATGAATCCAGGCCAGGCTGCGCCCCAGCTCTACCGTGCTCATTTTGCCGCCGTTTTTGAGGACCACCCCGGCGTTGCTCACCGAATTGGCGATGGACTGGGCCAGATCGCGTCCCCGGATCGAGGAGCGGCTGTAGACCCCGAAAAATCCCCGGGCCGACTGATTGGCGACGTACTGGCCGCTGGTGCTTTTATAGGCCGCCACGTTGCAATGGATGGAGATGATGGCGTCAAAGCGGGGGGAGCCCTGCTGATGGTGGGTATTGATCAGCTTGCAGCGGGTGGACAGGCTGGGGACGTTGCTGTCGGAATTGCGGGTGGTGAGCAGGGTATGCCCGCGACGCAGCAGCAGGTCGTTGATGTCCAGGGTGTATTCCAGGGTCAGATCTTTCTCCAGAACCCCGTTCCAACTGGCCCCGGGATCCCGTCCACCGTGCCCTGCATCGGTGCAAAAAGTGGCCATTGCCGCCTCCTTGAATCTGTCTTTCGCTATCGGCCCGCGGACGGGCGGCCGGGTGTGCCAAACGCCGGCGGCGTCACCGCCGGCTTCAATGACGAAAATATATGAATAAATCGCTAAGATTCAAGGGATTTAGCGCACATTGCACGCTATTTCAGGTGGGGGACCACCGTTTCGGGAAAACGCCCCACAAAAGCGTCGAAAGAAGAGAACTGCACCTGGCGGGCGCCGCGGTCGATAAAATAGCGCTGCCAGAAGCGCACGATTTCGTCCCACTCGCCCGGCTCGTGAAAACCGCCCGGATAGACCATTTGCACGGTAACCCCGCTGTAGAGGCGATGTTGGTTGGGCGTGGGTTTGGGCGGGGCGGGCATCACCGGCTCGTGTTTGAGATCCCCGATCATCACCAGCCAGCGCTCCGCGGCCAGGTTGGGATCGCTCTGGTCGGAAATGCGGCGCCCGATATCGTCCAGGGTGCCCAGGTAATCGCTGTAGTTTCCCCCGGGAGGCTGCAGATTTTCCAGGCGATCTTCCCAGTTTTTTTTCTCGCTTTCAAAATGCTCCCAGCGGCGGTTGATCTCCTCCCGCCAGTGGTCGGGCAGGTCCTTTACCGGCATTCCCGCCACGTGCATGGGCACTTTGGGCAGGTGACGACTGCTGCTGAAAACCCGGTCCCCGCTTTCGCTGTAATCCGAGCTGATCCGGTAGCAAAAAATGCGGTCTCCAGGCCCCATCACGGAAAGGATTTCGTTGCGCAACACGTCCCGCGCTTCCTGGCGCTGGCCATCCGCCATGCTGAGGGTTTGGTCGATAATCACGTAAATATCGCGCAGGTAAACGTTTTCTCCGGGAATAAAATCCCGTTCCGACAACTGGATGAAAAGGGAAAAAACCCCGTAAATCACCACCGCGGCAAACACCATGCTGCCCAGCAAAATGGCGACGACTTTTCCTTTACTGCTACTCATGGACAATCCTTTTGTGATAGCGGGCGGCAGCGATCCGGCCCTCTGCGTTAATTATTGATGTTATGCGACAAGACCATTTTTTGATCATAAACCGAGAAATCGCGAAAACACGAAAGCCTCTTCAGTTTGGCCCTTGCCGGCGACAGATCTTTGCCAAACCACGGCTGCAATGGGTAGATTCCCGCCTTGCCCCAATCAGGAAGCATTTTCCCCGGCGGCGGGTTTCAATCCGCTTTCGTCTTCATCCTCTTCCTCGGCGCGCTCTTCCC
>JAGRBF010000413.1 GCA_020434205.1 Calditrichota bacterium
CAGCAGCAAAGCCGTCGCGGCAATTAGAAACAATGATCTCATAATCAATTCCAATCAGGTAATAAATCAACATCTGACAGTGAACCACGAAGGAGCGAGGGACGGACGGACTGATGGGCTAATGGACTAATGGACAAAAAAATTTTCCGGTCCATTTGTCCTCAGGTCCTTTTGTCCCAACGGTCCCCGGATATTCCTGGTGGCTTTGTGGCAAACGATAAAGGGGAAGAGGGCCGGGATCGGCAAAGGCGGGATGAAACTGCAAAAGACCATCATCATCCGTTGGCAAGATGCCCTCGCCGCTCAGGCGAACCACTACCCCCAACATAAATCTGCAAATTTTTTGGAACCACTTTTGGCCAGAGACCTAAAGACCGGAGGACCGAAGGAAAAATTTTCCGGAGAGAGTCCTGTGGTCTTAACGTCCCGAAGTCCCGTTGTTGCCCTGGTGGTTTAACGTCTCATCAAAGTAGCCGGAGCGAGCCCGGTCTATGGTGATAACTATCACAGTCTGGCAACGGCACAAATGGCCGGAAACAGCGGCCGGGCCGGTCAAACGATCGTCTTGATCAAAGAGAGAAATTCCCGCCCGTCATTCTCAACCAACCTCAGATTTTTATTGGCTTTGTCGAAAGACGGATTAATGCGGGTGGCATCCTTGAAATTGTCCAGGCCCTTCAGGAAATAATGGCGGCATTGCATCAGGTGGATCAACGCCAGATAGTGCCATAAATCCGGATAGGAAGGACTCTCTTCCAGGGCCGAGGCGATCTTCTCTTCGTAGCTTTCCAGCAATTCGGAGGACATCTCCTCCTCGGTATACAGCAGCCGTAGCTGGAAGCGAAAGCCGATGATCTCCGGGGGAATACGCTGCATAAAACGTTTTTCCCGGTACTCGTGCATCAGGGAAAGGGCCTTTTGGGGACCGTGCTGCTTGATGGTTTTCAGCACCACCGTGCAATGCTGACGATCCTCGGCACCGCCGTAGTTATCGATTTTTTTGATGATGATCTGCAGAAACTCCACGCTCTTGGCAAAATCCTGGGCCTGCTGCTCGGGGTCCAGCTTGAGCATCCGGGCCAGGATGGTCTCGGCCATGTTGACGTAGGCCTCGATGTAAGACTGATTTTGTTTGAGCGCTTCTTTGAAATACTGGAGGGCGTGCCGGAATTTTCCCTTTTCCAGCATAATGAGGCCCATCAGGTTATACATATCAGGATAGTGAACCCCTTTTTCCCGCAGGGCCTTCAGGGTGTCCACCGACTGTTTGTATCGCTTTTGGAAGTAGTGGCAGCGGGCCAGGTAGATGTAGCAGCTGTGGCGCTCCGGGGCCAGTTCCAGGGTTTTCTGAAAGTGCTTTTCGGCCCGGTCAAAAATGTGCATGTACAGAAAAACCTGACCGATGCGTTCGTGGGCGGAAACGTTTTCCTCCTCAAAAATGCGCTCGGACATTTCGAAAAGGGTGTCGATTTCCTCGATCATGGTCTGGTGAAACCCGTCCACCAGACGGCGCAAGCGCCCTTCCGCCCCGGAATCCTTTCCCTCACGCCTTTCGTAGGGAAAATTTTCCACGAAAAGCACCCGCCCCTTTTCAAATACCTCGGTGCGGATAATGCCTTCATCCACCAGGGTAGCGGTCTGGATATGAAATTCCCGCGCCCCGGTTGTTAAATTGTCATTGAATCCGATATCGTCCATAGCTGTTCCGGCTGCCGCCCCCTCACGAATATGCGGAAGCTACCCCATAAGATAGATGGTTATACAAATTAGAGCATAATTTCCTGAATGGCATGATCCCCGTCTCACAAATGCCGGGTGTGAAATTAAATTACCGTGGTGTCGCCTGTGGCTCAAAGGCTGGATGGTTATTCGGCTTCGCCGAATGCTTCTTTGGATCTTGGCCATCGCCGCAGGCGATAACCATCCAACCATCAACCATCAACCCAACCA
>JAGRBF010000414.1 GCA_020434205.1 Calditrichota bacterium
AACATCAGTGCTTCCGCACCATCCGCAGCACTTTGAGATTGATGATCAAAAAGCGCCACAGCTGCCAAAAGAAGTTGGTGCGGGCTTTTTTGACAAAATTGCTCGGCACCGGGGGATAATAATTCTGCTCGTAAGGGGTACGTTCGGACATGATCTTTCCTCCTGGTTATTCCGGCACCACGCGCCAAAATGGGTTTGCTTTGGCCTTGTACAAAAAGGCATAGTGTAAGATGTGCTTCAACCAGTGTCCCGCCAATCCGATTTCTCCGGTGGTGTAGGTGAGGTCACGCCCGATCCCGGGATATTTCTCAAAATCGGGGATGATGGGGAACATGGTCATGGTGACTCCCGAACCTTTGAAGAGGTCGGCGCCGGCGGAGGCGATACAGGCTGCTCCCATGTTGGCCAGAGAAGCTTCGCGGGTGGGTTTTTCGGCCCCGTTAATCATATCGGCGATGTTATAGGCCACCAGACGGGCCATCACCCCGGTGGGCATACCGGTGCGCGGCGGGGTGGGGAAAATGGGGGTGCCGTTTTTGCTTTTCATGGGTTTGGAGATCCCGTGAGGGGGCGCAAAGGCGATGCCCACCGCAAACATATTGGGATAATCGGGATTCTGATAGGTCTTGGGCCAGTCTTCCGGTTTCCAGTTTTCGTAGTCTTTGGGGGTGTAATCGGCATCCACTTTCATGAAGCCGTTCTTGGCAAAGACCTTATCGGTAATGTCCTGCCCATCCCGGTCCACCGCTTGAAGCCCGACCCCGGAGAAGGGCGGCAGGAGCATGCTGAAATCGAAGGGCTCCACTTTCTCATCGCCGTCCAGGGTTTCGTAGATAATCTCTTTTTCCCGCACTTCCTTGACGTGGGCGCGGGTTATCCAGCGCAGGCCGCGCTCAGTAAAAAGGGATTCGGCAAAAATCCGGCTATGGGTAATGTATCCGCCCCGCTGAATATGCATGCCGCCGATCCCGAAGTCGCCCAATTCCTGTTCGTTGGAAATCCAGGTTACCGTTGCCTTGTCCCGCACTCCGGCCTTGCGCAGCTCGAATTCCAGATTAAAGATATACTCAAAGGCCGCGCCCTGGCAGGTGCAGGTGCCGTGTCCGGTGCCGACCAGGAAACGTTTGTGGGCGCCCCCTCTCATTTCGTCGATCATATCCTTCAAGCGGGCGGCCGTTTCCCGGGCATGGTCGTAGGTGCAAACCGAAAGACTGTTCTGATCCGGTCCCAGTCCTTTGGTAGCGTTGAAGTTCAGTTTGGGGCCGGTGGCATTGATGAGGTAATCGTAGGTGAGGATTTCTTCCTGGCCCCGCTTTTCAGGACTGGTATACTCGACCGTAATATAGGGGGTCGGGGAGTCGGCATTTCCTTCGGGATGAAGGCTGACCGCCTTGGCCTGGTGAAAAATGATGCCTGCTTTTTTATAGACCGGAGCCAGTTCGAAGGTTACCTGTTCCGGCTGCATCCATCCTGAGCCGACCCAGATGTTTGAGGGAATCCAATTCCATTTGCTGTTTGGCGAGACGACGACAATTTCGTGCTTTTTACTAAGCTTGTGCCGGGCGTGCAGAGCGGCGGTATGCCCCCCTATGCCGGCGCCGAGGATGAGTAATCGGGCCATAACGAGCCTTTCACCTGTGGGTTGAGAAAATATGAATTAGACCTCAAAAGCGTTTACAGCGGTATCCTTAAAAGTCGGAAAAAACGGGCTGACAGGCGGGTTTTTCGGAATGCGGGATAATGTTCGCGACCGGATTTGGCAGCCTGCCCGGAGAATCGGTTCTGGTATTGGGCAGCTAATGCGCGGGCACACCCATACAAACATATAGATGTTTAGATGT
The DNA here is from genome assembly GCA_020434205.1 of Calditrichota bacterium. Classification (GTDB taxonomy): domain Bacteria; phylum Calditrichota; class Calditrichia; order RBG-13-44-9; family J075; genus JAGRBF01. The sequence goes on from JAGRBF010000414.1 coordinate 1,842, forward strand.
TTGGGAGGTTACACCTTTTTCTAAGAATCACGATTTTTAGACGGATCCGCTTCGGTGAACCAGATCCGCGTTAGCACCAACCACAACCGGGTTTGAGTCGCCGGGTAGGGACAGGTTGCGACCTCTCCCTACCAAATAACCCATGCCGGACCAGAATATTCTATTCCCCCAGGCGCAGGTCCAGCACCAGCTCCGGGTGCTGATCCGGTGCGGTAATGGCGTTTAAAACGGTCAGCTTCATCTGAAAAACCGCTTTTCGCTCCCGGGGTTTGATCTGGATCCTGGTTTTTTCGTGGGCGGGAAACACCAGGATATTCGCGTGCTGATGCAGGGTGAAGTCGGACAGGTTTTCCACAATAAGGTTGGCATCGCTGCTATTTTCGATCTCAAATTCAAAGACGGTGGTTGCGCCGTCCCGGTTGGTCAGCGCCTTCCCCGCCGAAACGCTGAGAGAAGATACCAGCAGGGGTTTCAGGTATGCTTCGCGACCCACCAGGGTATTGTTGAACCACACCACGGTGCGCCCTGCCAGAAGGCCCTCCCGAATGGCCTCGAAGGTTCTTTCTTTGGCAAAAACCAGGGTTACCGGCCGGTGTCCGCCCGCGGGAACGTTGTAGTCCCAGTCGATCAGGCCGTGAATATCCGAGGTGCCCATCAGGGTCAGGTTGTTGTCCAATCCGATGCGCAGAGCTTCCTCGGAATAGGTATCTTCGTTGACCACCTCAATGCCGTTTATCAACCCTTCGGCAATAAGGGTGCGGTGCATATCGGTGAGGGTGGCGATTCCGTCGGAGCGGTGGGCAATCCAGTTGGGATGGTTCCAAAAGGTAAAGGCCCCCTGCTTTTTGGCTTCGCGAAAAGCCTCCATAGGGTCTTCCACCATCAACTTGTTAACGTCTTCCACAAAAATGGCGTTGCAATGTCCGGGCGGCATCCCGCGGGTAATTTCGGCGCCGCGCACCACCAAAAGTTCCGTTCCCTCGGCGGCTTTGGCGGCAATTTCGTAGCTGCGGTTGCGATCCGGATGGGGGATGTCCGCCAGATGCGGCTGGTATTCGATATGATCGGTCACAGAGATGGCGTCCAATCCGTCCCGGAGCCCTTCCTGGACCCGGATATTCGGCCAGACGTTGCCATCCGAAAAAACGGTATGCTGGTGAAAATCGCATTTCAGGGTGTAATAACCGGGGACATCCGGAAAGACGATTTTGCGCTGGCCGTGGTCGTGGGCGAAGAGCGCGCAGAACAGGCCGCAGAGCAGCGCGAAAGCGGAAATTTTGGGAAGCATGAGGTGTTCCTCCTACAGGTATTGGGTGCAATGAATTGTGCTAATGCCTCGAAGATACGCCATCCGCACCAAAGATCACTTTATAATGGGTTAAGTTTTCTTTAAGTTGATGTTGGGGCCCGAATGCAGTGTTAAAGCGCGGCAGAAATACCGCATCGCAAAACAGGAAGGAAAATGATGGGCAAGGAAATTGAACGTAAGTTCCTGGTGGACCGCGCCAAATGGGATCCGGACCAGAGCGGAACGGTTTACCGTCAGGGTTATGTCGCCAATTTACCGGATAAATCGGTACGGGTGCGGATTGCCGGGGAGAAGGCCATGCTCACCCTTAAGGGTGGCAAAACCCTGGTGCGGGACGAGTATGAATACCCGATTCCCGTGGCGGAGGCCCGGGAGCTTCTGGAGCGCTTCTGTGAAAAACCGCTGATCGAAAAAACCCGCTACCGCATTCGGTATGGGAATCACCTTTGGGAAGTGGATGTTTTCCATGGTGAGAATGAGGGACTGTTCCTGGCCGAGATCGAACTGGGAGACCCTTCGGAAGTTTTTGACAAACCGGCATGGGCGGGCAAGGAGGTAACCGGCGACAAACGGTATTACAATGCCAATCTGGGGCGCCATCCCTATCGCGACTGGTAAAGACATCAAAACCTAACCTTTCCGCCTTTTTAGCGGAAACTCCCCCGAATGCCCTTACCCGCCTCCAAAAAGAGTAAAAATTTTGCACATTTTTTGAACCGGATACCGGTGCGGCAGCCCTTTCCCCGCTTATCACCCTGATTTTAGTACACTTTCCGGTACCTTTTCGGAGCATCTCCCGATTTTTTTCTTTTCAGTCAAAACAAAATAAAATAACCACTTAAAGCTTCTCGCCTAGATCTTGTTGCTAACCCCCCCTCAAATCCCCCGCCAAAACCGGAACGCTAATTGCACAGAACCGCTATGTCGAGGTCACATGGCTCAGCCATTTTCAGGAAAGGGTAACAGACGGTCTGTATCACCGCTCTAACACCCCCCTTCACCGTCCGGGCGGAATCCGGGCAGCTCATTTCAGACGTTTTTTCTTCTCTGCTGTGGTTGGGGCCGCAGCCGGGGTTTTCAAAGCAGTTCATTAACAGGGAAACAAATGACCACTCTCAATTAAGGTTTATGCCAGAAAGACGCATGGCAAGGGGGATTTAGTTATGTCGGTAAAAGAGAAATATTTTTGCAAAAGATGTCGGAGAAAGCTTCCCTCCAAGATCTGCCCGCTGCACGGGATGGAGCATACGGAGCTTCTGCCGACCAACGGCCCGGTTTCTGCAGCAACCACCGTTCGGCCCGGCGGCCCCAACGGCAACGCCAATGGCTCCGCGACCCATTTTACGGGTAACGGTCATGTCCAGGCGCAACCGTCCAGGCCCGCGGCCCACAGCGGCAACGCCGCGAACGGTAGTTATACCCGCACCGAACCGGTAACCGCCGCGACGCGGCAACCGGTTCCTCAGGCACCGCCGGCCAACGGCAATGGGCAATATCCTTATCCGGCAGCAAACGGCAACGGGCACTACGCCTATCCGGACACCCCTCAACCGGCCACCAACGGACATTATCCGAAAAGTGCGCCAACTTTGCAGAGCCGCCAGTCCATCGTGGATGCTTCAGACGTTTTCCGCACCCGTTTCGACGAGTTGGATCTGGATGACATTTTCAGTGAAGAAAAGGTTCCTACCCCAGATCCGGCGCCGGTGCAAAATGCCGCTCCCAATCTTCCCCATGCCAATGGTAATGCGGTTTCCCCGACACCCACGCAGGCTGCTCCCAAACCCGGTGCAACCACCCAGGTCCCGGTCAGTAAGGTCGCCAGCACCCTTCCCCGGGTCAAAAAGCGCAGCCGCCGCTCTCTGAAGTCCCTGATCGAGCAGCGCTTCGACTCTCTGCGCCATAAGCAGCCCCGGGAGCCCAAAGCGGCCCAACGGGCCCAGGCTCCGGCGCCGAAGGCGCAAACTCAGCCCGTCGGGCCGGATGCCCGCACCGTGCGGGATCAGTTTTTGAACGGCAAGGCCGGAACGGCCGCCGCGGCCCGGACGCAGCCTCAACCGCAGGCAGCGCCTGCGCAAGCGCGGGTTGCCACTCCCAAAGCAGCTCCCCGCCCCAAAGCCGCGAAAGCGCCGAAAGTTAAAAAGCCGCGCCAACCGATTGACCGGAAAAAATGGATACGGGTCTCTCTGGCCGCGATAGTGGTACCCGGCTTACTGGTGGGCGGTGTTTACGCTTTTACCATGATCAAGCCGAAACTCGACATGCCCAGCATCAATTTCGGGCAATGGTGGCAAAAAGCAGTCGCTCTGGTGGGTTCGATCGAATCCCAGGTGTCCACGAGTCCCGTCGAAGCAGAGAGCAACCCCGAGGTTGCCGCAGAATCCGCAATTGCCGCCAGCGACCGGGCCATCATCGAACCCTTGCTGGCATCGGCCAGAGAGGCTTTCGAAAGCAAACAAATTCTGCGCCCTGCCCAAAAGAATGCTGCGGGTTACCTGGAGCAGATTTTTGAGATCGCCCCGGACTATCCGGACGCCAAAGCCCTTCAGGGGGAAATTGTGGCCTTCTACCTGGAACGCGCCGAACAGGCCCTTCAGGAGGAAGCTTTTGATCTGGCCATCGAAAACTACCGCAACATCCTGAAGGTCTCGCCCGACAATACCGAGGTCCTTGATCAGATTGATGTGACCCTCAAGAAAAAGAACGTGCACGCAATGCTCAACGATCTGGATCAACTGGCGGAAGCCAAGGCAGAAGTTCAGGCCGAGATCAAAGAGCTGCGCAAGGAAAAATACAAAACCCGGGCCCAGAACCAGACTTCCCGGCGCCGCCGCAGCGATGCGGTCCCCGATCCGGTGGCAGATGCCAGTAGTTCCGACGGCATCAGCGATCTGGGCATCGATCTGCTCTCCAAGGCTCTCGGCGGCCAGGAAGAAGGTGAGGCCCAGCCCAACCCCTCTCCGGCAGCCAGCAGCCAGACTTCGGTAAGCAAAGCCCCCAAGCTGGTTGAAGAAAGCCAGATCGACGGCGGCAAAAAAGCCTACCTTCACATCGCCGTGCCCGAGGTTCCCCAATCCCTGCGCAGCGAAGACCTGGTCATGGTTTTGGCCGAGTGTGTGGTTGGCACGGACGGTGAAGTGGAATCCGTGAAACTGGTTTCCCCTGCGGAGAACGACGCTTATAACAAACTTGCCAAGGATGCACTGCAGCAGTATCGCTACAAGCCGGCCACCTTCAGCGGTATGCCGGTGCGTTTTAAGGCGGTCGAAGTTTTGTCCTTTTAGGACCCCCCCTTTATCCCCCCCTAACCCCAGAGGTGTCGGTCTCCATGATGGAGATCGGCGCCTTTTTTTTTCATTTTTCCTAATGCTGGAATTAGTGCCTTCCGTCGTTTAACTTTCCGGGGCTTCCCAGGACATTCAGGGCGTGTTGACAACCGCGGTTTGTCCTGTTGGTCATCCGGTATTGTGGGGTGACGACCGGGTGGCTGCAATTGATCTGAGG
>JAGRBF010000004.1 GCA_020434205.1 Calditrichota bacterium
CTATCCCAATCCCTTTAACCCGGCCACCACTATTCGCTACTCGGTATACCGCACCGCTGAGGTTCGGTTGTCGGTGGTCAATTTACTGGGGCAGGAACTGGATGTGCTGGTGGAAGGCAGCAAGGATCAGGGCAGGTATATTGCCCGGTGGGAGCCGGGAGACGTTCCCAGCGGCATTTATTTTGTGGTGCTTTCGGCGGGCCGGGAGAGTCATTCCCGGAAAGTGGTGTTCCTGAAATAGCTTTTTTACCAACCGATGGCGGTCCGGCATGCCAGACCGCCATCGGTTTTATCCTTCATTCTTCTTCAAAAAACCCCGGATTTTGGCATGCAATTCCCGCGGGTTAAACGGTTTGGCCACAAAGTCATTCATCCCCGCTTTTTCGATATCGCCTTGCACCTCGGTCATAATATTGGCGGACAAGGCAATAATCGGCACCTGCCGGTAATAGGGATCTTCCAGTTTGCGAATAGCCTTACTGGCTGAGTAGCCGTCCATTTCCGGCATGCTCAGGTCCATCAGAATCAGGTCAAAATGGTTGGTGGAAATTTTATCCAGAGCTTCCACCCCGTTGCGGGCCACCGCGACCTTCAGGTTCCATTTCCGCAGGAATTTGCGGGCCACCATGATGTTGACGCTGTTGTCCTCCACCAGCAGGATCGAGGCCCCATCCAGATCTTCGAAGCCCGCCTCGCGCACCGCACCGGGCACGGTATTTTCCCCGGGGGTTGCAAAGGCCAGTTCGAAGAAAAAGCGCGACCCCACACCCGGAGAACTTTCCACTCCGATCTGGCTGTTTTGCATCTCCAGCAATTTGCGGGTTATAGCCAGGCCCAACCCGGTTCCCCCGAATTTTCGGGTAATGCTGGAATCCGCCTGCGTAAAACGGTCGAAGATGGCTTCCAGTTTCTCCGGCTCAATTCCGATGCCGGTATCCATAACCTCAAAATAAACCAGAATGCTGTCCTCAAAGCGCGAGGTTACCCGGGCCGTCAGAACCACCTCACCGGATTGGGTAAACTTGATGGCGTTATCGACCAGGTTGGTGAGAATCTGGGACAGGCGCCCCGCATCGCCGATCAGGGTTTTGGGCACCTCCCCATCAATATTTAGGACCAGGTTAACCGCTTCGCTGTTGACCTGATGTTTAAGGACCTCAACCACGTGCGCCAAAATTTCGTGAAGGCTGATCGGCTCGTACACCAGTTTGATTTCGCCGGATTCGATGCTGTTGTAGTCCAGAATATCATTGACGACATTCATCAGGTATTCGGCGGAATATTTCAGCGATTCGACGTTGCTGGCCTGGGCCGGATCCTTGTTATCCATATAAAGAATATTGGCCAAACCGATTACCGCATTCATCGGGGTGCGGATTTCGTGAGACATGGTGGAGAGAAAGCGGGATTTTATGGCCAAAGCCTCTTCGGCATTGCGCCGCGCTTCGATCAATTCGGAGCTGATGCGCCGTTCCCGGGTAACGTCCCAGAGAATACCCACCATACGAACCGCATTGTTGTGAAGATCCTGCACCACGCTGCCCCGGGTTTTAACCCAAACGTATTTGCCGCTGTGGTGACGCATCCGGTATTCGATATCAAATTGCTCTTTGTTGCTCCGGGCATGCTCATCCATAATCCGGACAACCTCCGGACGATCCTTGGGATGGATCAGTTCCACAAAGGACTCCCAGCGATATGGCAGGGGATGGTTTTCGTAACCGAGCAGGGTAAGCCAGTTTTGGGAAAAAATGGTTCGGCCGCTTTGCAGATCGCGATCCCAGATGCCCCCGTTGGAGCCGTTAACCGCCAGGTTAAAACGTTCCATGGCCCGGTTCAGCTGAATCTGATTTTCCTTGAGGCGCGCTTCGGCCTCCCGGCGGATGGCCACCTCACGGTCATTGTTGCGGTGGGCCAGGGAGCCTTCCAGGGAAACCTTTAACTTTTCGATAATGCTTTCCATCTGCCAGATTTTGGTGGCCATATAGCGGGTGGAATCCACACTGGCTTTGTAAAGCATCAGAATGCCCAGGGCACCCAGCGAAAACAAGGCATAATGCCCTGCGGGAAGAATCTGCCCCCCCAGGAAATAATCGTTCTCCTGATGAAAGGACACGTTGTTGTTTCCCACCAGGCGGCTTTTGATATAATCGCCCATTTCCCCGCCTTCCTGATGAAAGTAGCGGGGCGGTTCGACCTTGTAGACAAACAGGGAATCATCCGGTTCGGGATCGCGGAATTTTTTCACTTTCTCGGAAAACCAAACGGCGGCCATATCCGCCTGCCCCTGGCTAACCAGACCTTTCAGAAAACTTTCGGCATTCTTACCCAGATCAAGCGATTTTCCAATAGTAAGGGAGAGTTCGTACAAAAACAGCAGGTCCTGGAGGACTTCGGATTGGTCGGTCTTGTCGAGCATGAGCTTTTGGTATATGTCATTGGCGTTCAATTTTTTAGAACCTCCCCGGGGGGACAAAAAGAAACTTTCATCCGAGCCCAACTCCCTGAACTCACAAAAAAACGTTGCACACCGGCTTATCGAAAAAGATAGGGTCAGGTGATGGTCCCGTACGACCGGGGCGAGATTCAACAGGAGAAGAAGCCGGGAGCCGACCCTGAACAAATGCTTATTTCCAATTATCGATGCCAAAGGCGTGTTATGGGGATTATCGGAGAATGGCCGCCAGACATGAAGTTTTTATTTGAATTACTGGCAGGCGCTACGCAGCAAATTCCCTTTCGGCTATTTAACCGCGGAATCACGAGGACGCGACCTATTTATGGGTTTGGCTTTGCCAGAGATGGAACCCCCGGGTGCACAGCCGTATTGGGGAGTAGGCGTGAACCCAGGGAAATCAACTACTCGCCGGGCAGGTAGATGTGGCCCTGATTTTCCGGAAATTTGCCAACCACATTGTCGTAGAATTCCCGGATTTTAGTGAGGTCTGCCTGAATATTACCGGTGGGATGCAATACCAGGCCAATACCGCTGACCTTGCGTTTGAAGTCCAGAAACCCGCAGCTGATCGGCACATTGGCTGCATGGGCAATCCGGTAGAAGCCGTCCTTCCAGCGCTCCACCTTTTGGCGGGTGCCTTCCGGGGTTATCACCAGAATGAAGTTTTCGTACTGGCGGAACTTTTCCACCATCTGCTCCACCACCCCGCCGGCCGCCTTGCGATCCACCGGAATCCCCCCCAGCCAGCGCATAATACCGCCGAAGGGTTTTTTGAACAGGGTGTGTTTGCCAATCCAGTAGGGATTAATATTCAGTTTAAAGGAAATGGCCAGGCCGTGGGAAAAATCCCAATTAGAGGTATGATGCGCCACAATCAGGACCGTTTGTTTGAGGTCCGGCATTTTATTCTCCACTTTCCATCCGGCAACTTTTAGGTACAGCTTGCCGATTTGGCGCCCAAGCCAGTTAACCTGAAAGCGTTTTAACTCGGGTGAGGTATTCATTTGAAATCCTTTGAAGTTTACCGGAATGAATTTGAGCTTTTAGCTGCCTGGTGGTTCTCATGAAGAACCGCGTAACAAAAGTGATGATTTGGGCGGGTGGCCTGTTCCGTCAATCTGCCAATCACAATAAACCTGGTTGCAACCTCACACCTGTCCCCCCGCTTCCGGCCGGGTTGCATCCGGGGAAGCGTATTTTAGTTAAACTTCCCCACTTTCCCAAGCAGAACCGCGGCAATACGGTGGGTTTCAAAAAAAACGGAAATCCTTACCCCTATTATTTACAATGGCTTGACAACCCTACCGGATCCCTCAAAAAAAATATTTTCCATTTTTCTGAGAATTATTGAGAGAAACCTGGCGGGCCTTTCCTCTTCTATTGCAAATGACGACGTAAATGGCTTCAAGGAGAGAAATGAAACCGCTGAACACCATCTTTATAAGCGACTATCCGGACCAGCATCAGGGGCTTGTTGCGCTGATCGAAAGCGAATCCGTCTGCTCCCTGAGCATCCTCTCCGGCACTGAAGCCAACGATTTGACATCCTCCAAGGCCACTCCGGATCTGCTCCTCTGCGATTCCCGTTTGATCGGCGGCGACGGCCTGACGCTGCTGGGAGAACTGGGGGAGCAGTTTCCGGATGCGGTTCGCCTGCTGGTTAACGCCCGGGAAATTGACCACCGTATTGCCGGCGCTTTCCAGGCTGCTCGACTCCAGTTTGTTCTTTTTGCTCCCTTTAATCTGCAATTGGCAACGGTTACTCTGGGGAATGCCATCCGGCAGCGGCAAAACGCTCTGGAAGAGCAGCGGCTGCGCCGGAGTCTGCGCGAGGGTATTTGCGGAACGGATCTGGCCACCCTGCGCAACAGTCTGGTAATGGTCGCCAATCACGAGTTGCGAACCCCGGCCACCATCATCAGCTCGTCCCTGGAACTGCTGGCGACCCAATCTCAGGATCTCAGCCCGTCCCAGAAGAAATACATCCACAGCGCCCGAATCGGCATGCAGCGCCTTAATCACCTGTTAAACCATTGCAACGATCTGATGGCCGGGCGCTCCCTTCAAGGCGATGAATCCTGCCGTCCCCTGGATCCCGGCCAACTGCTGCGAGAGAAAATGGACGCCTTTGAAGGCTGCTGCCAGGAGCGCCACATCAGCCTGAACGGGCCGTTTGGGGAGGGCGCTGAGGTGCTGGGCAACCCCCACTCTTTGGGTCAGGTATTTGAGAACCTGCTATCCAACGCGGTAAAGTACACCCCGGACGGAGGAAAAATTACCGTCCGCACCACGGTGGGGCGCAAATGGATTTCCATTGCCGTGGAAGACAGCGGCATTGGGATTGCCGAAAAAGAACTGGACAATATTTTCGAAAGTTTTTATCAGCTGGGTGATCCGCGAAATCACCACAGCAGCGGAACCGCCTTTAAAGGTGGCGGTCCCGGACTTGGTTTAGCGGTATGCCGCACGGTTGTGGAATCCCACCGGGGTATTATCTGGGCGGAGAGCCCCGGAAATGATCAGGGAAGCACTTTTACCGTGCGGCTACCGCGGTATTTTTCCGCAAAAACGGCGATTCCCGCCTCGGTGGGTCGCCCTCACAAACGCTACTCGGTACGGGATGCCAATCGCCCCGCGCGACGCCGGACCCTTTCCGAAGCTTTTTGTGGCGGATCCGCGTTGGGAGATTTTCCATCGCACCCCGCGGCTTCCTTCATGTAAGCCGCTTAACTTGCCCTCCTCATCTCTGGCTCATAGGACCTCTGGCCAGTCCATTCGACATGATGTCGGATGGCTGGCCTTTTTTTTCCTGCCGGCTTCCCGGAGGCTCAATTTCCCCGTGCCGTGGTCGCTTGTCCCGGTCTGGAAATGGCCCCTGCGTGGGGTGGATTTTTCTCAAATAGTTTGAGAATTCTATAAAGAATTGCGGCTCTTTATAGGTATCGTAACCAAAGGAAGCTGCAATGATATCCCTGAAACCCTACCGCCCTCCGGTTAAACCTGCTCCGCCCGGGAACGCCCAGCTGAATCTGAAAACCAATCATGCGCTTGCAAATCCCGCCAATGTCAGCCAGTTGCTGGCCATTACCCGACTGCTAAACTCCTCGCATCGCCTGGAACAGCAGTTGGGTTTTATTATAAAAGAGGTATCCCGCATTCTGGATGTAGAACACACCATTTTCCACCTGCACAACGAACGCCGCAAAGAACTCTGGTCTCATTTTGTCTGGCAGAAAAACCTTAAACAGATCAAACAAAACTTCGGCGACGGTATGGTCGAGCAGATCATTTTATCCGGCAAAGTGGTTAACGTCCCGGACGTCCGGCGAGAGCCGCGTTACCGCCGCAGCTTTCAGCGATTTGGCGCCACCACCATTCGCTCGGTCCTGCTGGTTCCCATCAAAAACCGGAGCGGCAAACCAACCGGCTGCCTGCAGGTAATCAACAAACGGGAGGGCATGTTCGATAACAAGGACACCGATGCCCTCATGATCATGGCGGATCTGATCGCCCTGGCCATTCAGAACTCCCTCAACAGCGAAGAGGCTCTGGAAGCCCGCCGCCTCGAGGCGGAGATCAGCCGGGCGGTGGATATTCAGCGGCAGCTGCTGCCCAACCGGGTTCCGCGTATTCCCGGTTACAAGATGTTTGCCTTCAACCAGCCCTCCAAATACGTGGGTGGAGATTATTACGATTTTTTTCCCTTTCCGCGCACCCTTTCCTTTGTTCTGGCGGACGTCTCCGGCAAGGGGGTGCCCGCGGCCCTGCTAACCGCCAATCTGCACGCATCTCTGCACGCCATCGCCAATGAGATCAACACCTGCAAGGATGTGGTCCGCAAAATCAACAGCCACTTTCACCTGTATACGGCCTCGGATATGTTTGCCACATTCTTCTGGGCCAACCTCAACCATCACAGCCATCAATTTCGCTATGTCAATGCCGGGCACGTGCCCCCCATTCTCATCAAACGCAACGGACAGGTATCCAAATTGCGCTCCGGCGGGTTGCCGATCGGCATCGTGGATTCATTTGATCACGAGGAAAAGGAAATTTCCCTGCAAGCCGGCGATACCCTGCTCATTTTTTCCGACGGCATCAGTGAGGTGATGAATAAAAACGGGGAGATGTTCGGCAAGGAAGAGATGGTCGCCCTGGTGAAGCAGCACAACCGTCTATCCCCTCAGGAATTGGGCAAGGTTCTGCTCCAGCGTTTGCGCACCTTTACCGGAAAATCGGGCTACCCGGATGATATGACCCTGATGATTCTCAAGCGCGACGTGAACTCTTAGACCGACCCTGAACCTCTTTCTTAATAGCTGACGTTACGCGCAAGAAGCAATT
>JAGRBF010000415.1 GCA_020434205.1 Calditrichota bacterium
CCTACTCGCTAATCCCACTAATATCCCGTTTCCCAGTATCCGTAAGTGGGGTTGGGCAGAATGAAAAAGCGGGTGCCCCACTCTCCGGTGTTGAGGAATTGGGCTTTCATCTCCATGGCGTCGCCCGCCTCGGGCAATTCCAGCATGTCCGGCAGCTGATCGCCAATCAGAGCCACGATCTGCCGCGGGCCCTTGCCCTGGCAGCGACCGGCGCCATCGCGAACTTCCTGGCGGCGCACTTCCTTGGTGTCTTCCCGGGATTTGCGGCACATCATCACATCCCGTTCATCCCACAGCCCCACCTTCATCATATTGCTGATGGTGGCGCCTTCCAGGCTATCCGCCCGATTGGTGATGTAAACAATCTGAGCCTGTTCTCCCAGCGCCCGGACGCTGTCCAGAAAGGCTTTTACCCCGGGCACCGGCGGGCATTTTTCCTCATAGCACCAGTCCGCCCAATACCAGGGATAGCTTTTGTCCTGCTCATACAACATTTCCTGGTAGCGGGAGTTGTCCAGCACCGTCTCGTCGATGTCCAGAACCACCGCCCAGTTGCCCCGGTGTTTCGCCGCGGTTGCTTTGACGGCCAGCCAGGCCTGCCGGTAAACCTGCTGACAAATGGCATCGTACTCGACCGACTGGCGAACCCAACGCACCTCCTTGCCAACCGGTTTGGTGGCGATCTCTTCTTTTTGGCAGGCGAAGGCGACGAACAGCAGAACGAGGGAGATGAGGTAACGCATGGTTCATCCTGTTAGGTTGAATGGTTGTGTGGCTATGCGCCTGCGGCGCGTGGCTTTTGCGTCTGCGACGCGTGGATGGGTGGCTGTGTGGTGGCGAGGTTGAATTCCCTGGTCCTGGAATTGAAGGTCATTTGGATTTAACCACCATTCCACCATTCCACCAAGCTATCTGGCCTATTCCGACAATACCTGCGGAAAATCCGGCAGTTGCCAGAGGTCGTCAATAATACGGGGCAGTTCGGTGTTGTCAAATACCCCGGTGAAGCGCAGGCTGCCCGGACCGTAGGCGAAAACCCCCACCGGCGTTCCGGTGTGTTTCCCGGTGGTCCATTTGACCTCCAGACTGTCGCCGCCAAAGCTGCCCTTGGTGATGGACATGCCCCCGGTTTCGTGGTCTGCGGTTACTACCACCAGGGTTTGCCCGTCGGCTTCGGCAAAATCCAGGGCGGCCTGAACAGCCTTGTCGAAGGCGATCATTTCCCGGATCACGTATTCCGGATCGTTGTCATGACCTCCCCAGTCGATCTGGCTGCCTTCGATCATCAGGAAAAAACCGTCCGGATCGTCTTTTACCAGGGAAATGGCCTTGTTGGTCATTTCGGTGAGGCTCGGTTCTCCGGCCAGGCCACTGAGGTATTTGGGGGCAAAAAGTCCCAGGATCCGTCCATCGGTTATTGCGGCCATTTCATCGGCGCTCCGAACCACCTGAAAGCCATTTTCGCGGGCCTCCGCCAGCAAATCCCGGTTGTCCCGGCGATCGCTGCCTTCGGTGCTCATGGGCTGGAAAAACTGCAGCCCGGCCCCCAGAATAACATCCACATTCCCGGATGCCTGCTGTTCGGCAATCTGCGGCTCCATCTTGCGCAGGGCAACATGGGCGGTAAAGGAAGCCGGGGTGGCATGGGTTACCGAGGAGGTGGCCACCACCCCTGTTTTTTTGCCGGCTTCCGCGGCGGCTTCCAGGAGGGTTTTTGCGGAGGTCATATCCGGCAGCATGCCAATCATGCCGTTGCGGGTTTTATAACCGGTGGCCAGGGCGGTGGCGCTGGCAGCCGAATCGGTGATCAGGTCGTCAATAGAATGGGTATGGGCCAGGCCGGTTACCGGCATACTTTCGATGCGGGATTTGCTGTTGGGGCCGAATTCCCTGAGGCGTCCGGCGGTCATCTGGGTTATCCCCATTCCATCCCCAATCATAAAGATAACATTTTTAACGCGGGGTTGGGTGGAAGGGGTGGCCAGCGCATCCGGACTGGCCAGCGGGGCAGGAGCGGAATGCAGGGTTTTGCCGGATTGGCAGGCGCCTGCCAAAAGTCCGCAAGCGAAAATTCCCGTCAGGATCGGGGTGGACATTTTCCTGAGCATAATGCGACTCCTCACAAGTAAAAAAGGCCCTGCGATTGGCAGGACCGAAAATGATGGTCAATCAAATAAAGGTTTTCACAATTTCCTTGTGAATGCCCTGAAGATCGGCATAGGCTTTATTGATCTCGCTGATCTTCTGCTGCAGCTTTTTCATCAGAACCTGTTTTTCCAGAGCGTTGCGCATGATAATCAGCAGATCGTCGTTATCCCACGGTTTTTCGATATACTGATACAGGCCCACCTCGTTGATCGCCTTGATGGCATTTTCCTTATCGGCATAACCGGTGAGAATAATGCGGGGTACCTCCGGTTGGAGTTCCTTAACCTTGGCGAGGAAGGTTATCCCGTCCATTTCCGGCATCAGGTAATCCGACATAACCAGGTCGATGTCCTTTCCCCGGACAAAATTCAGGGCTTCGTTTGCAGAGGTAAAGGTTTTTACAAGATAATCGGTTTCCAGGGTCAGAAAGGAGCTTAAGCTGGTCAGCACCATTTCTTCGTCGTCCACTAAAACGATGGTCAGGGTATCATCACTCATTGCCAGAATCTCCGTAAAAAAACGTCAGGCGGCCGGCCTGAGCCAAAAGTGAAAATAAAGTGTCTGCATTACGGGTACCGGTGTGGTTGATCCGGTCTGGTTCGCACAGGAGCCTAATCTAACGTACACTTCTGCCTTGCCAAATGGTTATTTTTGATTTTGAAAATCGGGAGGAGAAGAATCGGGGGGTATTTGTCGGACGGCCACCCCGGAGGCTCGCCAAAACTTGCGGGCCTTCGGGTTATCCCGCACTCCCGGGGGGACGGCCACTGAAGGTTTCCATAAGGCTCCGCAAGCGCAGAACCACCGATTTGAAAACCCCCTGGGTGATGTTGGTATGGTCTGCCAGCAGGTCAAAAAACTCCTCCCGGTCGATGCGCAGGAGGCGGGTGGGAATGGCGGCGGTAGCCGTGACCACCCGGGGCGCCTCATCAAACAACGCCCAGGTGCCAAAGGCCTCCTCCTGACCCGCCTCGGCAATTTCGGCGCCGTTGCGATTCAGCTTTACCAGCCCTTCGAGAACCAGAAAAAGGCTGTCCGATGGTTGGGATTCCTCGAAAATAACCGCACCTTCCGCAAAGTCCACCTCCTCGGCGATGGCTGCCAGGTAGGCCAGGTCCTCGGTGGCCACGTCCCGGAAAACCTCGACGTTCTGCAAAAAGATGACCTTCTCGATAATGGTAAGCATGGTTTTGTTCGCCGTTTTATTCGAAAAACGCGGTTCTGAATGACTGCCCCTAAAGAAACATAATTCTGCGCCCAACCGCAACTGCCAAGCGCGTAAAAATACAGGTTGAAGGGTTTGGCAGAAAACCCGACCAAAAAGATCTTATTTTCCTTTGATCGTTGCCGGGTTAACCTTATTTTGGCGGTATTAATGAGCTTTTTACCACGGACATATTGACTTTTCCCAATTTATTGAAAATGTCAATGGGTCCGCAAAATTCCCGGGAAAAACCGCAGTGATGTCCGAAAAAGAAATGAGCGTTGAGATTTTTGTCGAGGCCTGCCGCCGCAAGGGTCTCAATGTAACCTATCAGCGAATCCTGATTTTCAAGTCCTTACAGCGCCTCAAAACCCATCCCAGCGCCGAGGAAATCTTTCGCGACGTGCGCAACGAATACCCGGCTATCTCCCTGGCGACGGTTTACAAGACCCTGGAAACCCTGTCCTCCGAAGGCCTGATCTCGGTGGTAAACCCGCTGAATGACCAGGCCCGCTACGACGGCAATACCAGTGATCATCACCATCTGGTATGTGGCTCCTGTCGCAAGGTGGTGGATATTCCCCACGAATTTTCCCCGCCAATCCGGCTGCCGGAAATGGCCGGGCACCGGGTTTCCGGTTATCGCCTCCTGTTTGAGGGCATTTGTTCCGATTGCCGGGCCGAAGAACCTCCCCGAACCGCCCCTTCCGAGACCTTTTGCGGAAAAGGCTGAAGTTCCTAACGATCCTCCCGAAACGGCGGAATAAACCAGGAGCGGTCCTCCGGAAAAAGTTTCTCTTCCAGGTTGCGCCGGATCTCCGGCTGCCCCAGCTGGTGAACCAGGTTGTCCGGACCGGGCAGAAAGGCCGGGAGTAAAAAAGCAAAAAAATAGAGCAGCATGCTTCCCAGAGGATTGCCACGATCGAAGAATTTCAGGGCGCTTCCGAAAGATCTTTTGATGCGTTTGTTGGTGAGGTCTACGCTGTAGATTTCGTCGAGAACCAGATGGGTTAAGTAGCCGGTGGTCATAAAAATTCCCCCGAGCCAGGCCAGGGTAGCCGGGGTCCGGTATCCGTGAAAAAAGACGGTCACGGTGAGAATCCCGAACAGCAGGGCGGCGGGGATGGAATGGAAGACCCCACGGTGGACGGTCTGCGCCTTGAAAAGGGGGGCGAGCCCAAAATAGATCATCAAAAACACCGCCAACCCACCCAGGAGCAGTTCGGCTACCGAAAAGGCGATACCCATCCGGAAGATGGTCCCGAAAGCCCCCAGCACCGAGAGCGCCGAAAATACGAACTGGATAACCACCGAATTGTCGGAATCGATATCGGGAAGAATGCCCCCCAGGCTACCCACCCCGAATAGCAGCAGAACCTCTTTGGGATCCGCCAAACCCCCGCTCAGGGCAATTATGCCGGTGGTGCCGCAAATGGCAGCCCCGGTTATCATGTGGGTGTTGAAATTCGCCATCGCCAATCCGTGCTTGCCCGTTCCGCTTGCGTTTCAATGTTCTATGGCGTGTTGATAATTATCTAAATTG
>JAGRBF010000416.1:0-3876 GCA_020434205.1 Calditrichota bacterium
TTGCGGTAGGTTTTCCCAAAGCGCCCGGTCAGGTAGCGGCTCAGGCGGTATTCCCCCCAAAAATTTCGTACGGAAAGCTCCTGGCCGTTTCTGCTTCCGATATTGACAAATACCCGGAAGCGGTCGTTGAGGGCCTGTTCCATCATCAAATTGAGGGAGGGATATCCGAAGGTGCCCGGCTGTTTCTCACGCTGAAGTTCGCCGTCCGGAAGGACAGTGGGCATATCGTAAATTTTTTCGAAACGGGTGGCAAAATAGCCGAAGATATTCAATTCTTCCTGGGCGCTCACCGTCTTGAGGGGAGCCACCCAAAAGCAGCAACAGAGGAGAACCTGGACAAGCGGCAATCGTGTTCGGGACATAAATTTCCGTTTCGTTCTAATAAAACCGGATTCCGGAGAAACGCTTTAGGGCGTGTTGATAATTAGAAAATTCACCCAATTTTCTAATTATCAACACGCCCTAGATAAGAATCGACCCGAAACGGAAAAATTTAACGGAAAATGTCAGGAAAAAGGCAATGCCGGCAGGAATGACGGGACGGGGGCCAAAACGCCATGGACCGCCTGATCATACCCCCACCCCGACACCGAAGTGACTTAATCGGCTTCACCTTCGCGATGCTCCGGGGCGGATTGGGAATTCCTGGCTGTGGCGGTCAGCCCTTTCATCAGGGCTTCTTTATCAGAAGGGGAAAGATCGGCTTCGGGATGCAGGAGGACGTAAGGGCGCAGGGGCATTTTTCCCTTGCGGATTTCCCGGGACATCTCATCCCCTTCTTCCCCATCGCGGCCACTGCCCCATTCGGAGAAATTCAGCTCGGAGCGCCCTTCCTCTACGTCGTGGCGCACCAGCCAGGACACCGGTGCCACATAACTGTACCAGGGCCAGATGGTTTCGTTGCTGTGGCAGTCGAAACAGGCCTGGCGGGCCAGGTTTTGCGTTTCGGGACTATCCCATTGGGGCTCCCGAAGTACGGGCGGATTAGAATGTTCCCAACCATAAGGCACCAGTTGCAACAGGACAATTAATCCGATAAAAGAGATAAACACTTTTTTGCCTTTGGACATGGCAGATCCGATCCTGGAGTTAGGATGATGCCCGGCTCCGGCCCTCCCGGCCGGGGTTTGCACCATGGGTTTTATGTAAAATAACGCGTTTAGCAGCTTAAAAATACGCAATATGGGGGGTTTTTTCAAGTGGGGACCGGTTAAAAATCCCTAATTGTAGAGGGGAAACGCCTCGCCAAAGGACCGCAAAAATCTCCATTATTTTCAGTTAATCAATTTTGAAAAATTGATTCTGATCGGTAACATTAGACCAACCATCCGCAATACGGATTTTTGGGATGCTTTGCGAAGCCTCTCAATAATGGTATTGTTATGATGGACCGCCTGGAGGAAAGACCATGAACGGTTTCCGTAGGTTATTGGTGTTGTTGTTACTGGGGATCAGCTTTCAATTTTGCGAACAGCAGGGAACCTCTGAGGTGAAGGGGGAGGCGGTGAAGGCGGAAAATGCCGGCGCCGAAAACCCTCTTCCCACATCCAGGGAAGTTTCCGAACCTCGTGTCAACACCGATCTGCCCGTCATCAAAGAGCGCGGTAAACTTATCGCCCTCACCGGGTACAGCGCCAACAGCTACTTCATTTACAAGGGCCAGCCCATGGGCTACGAGTATGAGTTGCTGCAATTGCTGGCCGATCACCTGGGTTTGGAACTGGACATCGTCATCGTCAAAAACCTGGACAATATCTTCAGCATGCTCAACGAAGGGCAGGGCGATATTGTCGCCTATAACATGACGGTGACCAAAAAGCGCCGCAAGCAGGTTGCCTTTACCGATCACCACACCCTGATTCGCCAGATGCTGGTGCAGCGCCTCCCCGAAAACTGGCGGCAGATGAAGCGCCACGAAATCGACCGGGAACTCATCAGCAATCCGGTGGAGCTAATCGGCCGCAAGGTTCACGTGCGCAAAGGTTCCTCCTACTACGCCCGCCTGGTAAACCTCTCGGACGAGATTGGAGGGGATATCGACATTGTGGAAGTGCCGGGCAACGTTTCCACGGAAGAGTTGATTGCCCGGGTGGCCCGGGGAGAGATCGAATTTACGGTAGCGGATGAAAACGTGGCTCAGGTGAACGCCGGTTATCACCATAATATTGACATTCGCACCCCGGTTAGCCTGCCCCAGCGTATTGCCTGGGCGGTGCGCCGCAACTCTCCCAAATTGCAGGAATCCATTAACCAATGGCTGACTGAGCTTAAATACGAGCCGACCTTCAACGTTCTGTATAATAAATACCATCGCAACAAGCGCTTTTTTGCGGACCGCGTGGCCAGTGAGACCTTCTCCTTTACCGGGGGGCAGATTTCCCCCTTCGACCAGATCATCCAGGAAAACGCTCACACCCTGGGGTGGGACTGGCGCCTGCTGGCGTCCCAGGTGTATCAGGAATCCCAGTTCGATCCCAACGCCCGTTCCTGGGCCGGGGCCGGAGGGCTCCTGCAACTGATGCCGGCCACCGCCCGGGAGTTCGGGGCCACCCGGATCTCCGATCCCAAGGACAATCTGGGGGCCGGTACCAAATATTTGAAATGGCTGCTTAATTACTGGAAGGACATCCCGGATTCCCTGCAGCGCATAAAATTTGTGTTGGGCTCTTACAACACCGGCCAGGGACATGTTGAGGATGCCCGCCGGCTGACCCAGAAATTTGGCAAGAATCCCGATCAATGGGACGACAATGTTGCCGAGTATTTACTTAAAAAGTCTCAGGAAGCCTTTTTCAACGACGAAGTGGTTCAGTTTGGTTACTGCCGTGGAGAGGAACCGGTCAACTACGTTTATGAGATTCTGGAACGCTACCAACATTATCAAAATTTTGCCGCAGAATAATCGCCGGTCCCGGACCCTCTCCGGGACCCCGTTCACCGGGCGGCCGGATGCCCTCCGGAGCGGGCTATGAACCCCAAAATGCAAACGGGTGGCAGCGCCCGGGAATTATTGCCCAGCCTAACCGCCGGCTTGCTCAACGGCATGCTGGTCCTCATTTTTCAGAGTGCCTATGCCGCGCTGATTTTCGCCGGGCCGCTGGCGGCCTTCCTGCCCCAGGGAACCGGGATTCTCCTCTTCGGGGCAATCGTGATGTCCACGGTGGTGTCCCTTCTCAGCGGTTTTTCCACCACGGTAACCGCTCCCCAGGATGCCCCGACCGCCATTATGGCGGTGGTAGCCGCCGCCATTGCCACCCAGATGGGTATGGACAACCCCCAATCGACCTTCTGGACCATCGTCATCGGTATGGGCCTAACCGCCCTCGCCAGCGGCCTGTTTTTGTGGCTGCTGGGACAATACAAACTGGGCAACCTCATTCGCTTTATCCCCTATCCGGTGGTAGGCGGGTTTCTGGCGGGAACCGGCTGGGTGCTGGTTAAGGGCGCGGTCGCCATTATGGCCGGCATTACCCTGAATCTGGAAACGGCTCACCGGATTTTTGAGGGGTCCTTGCTGCTGCACTGGCTTCCCGGGGTCCTGTACGGCATCGTCTTATTAATCGTCCAGAAGCGCTTTCGCCATTTTCTGGTGATGCCATCCATGATTCTCGGGGCTATAATCCTGTTCTATGGGGTGCTCTTCCTGAGCCAGTTGCCCATCGCGGAAGCCCGGGCCCTTGGCTGGCTGCCCCCCAGTTTCCCCGGAGATGTTTCCTGGTCTCCCCCATCGCCGGAGGTATGGGGAACGGTGGACTGGGCGGTGCTCACCCAGCAGGCCG
The DNA here is from genome assembly GCA_020434205.1 of Calditrichota bacterium. GTDB lineage: Bacteria > Calditrichota > Calditrichia > RBG-13-44-9 > J075 > JAGRBF01. The sequence continues at coordinate 3,780 of JAGRBF010000416.1, forward strand.
GCAATCTGGCCACCATCATGATCATCAGCGTAATTTCCCTGCTGCTGAATGCCAGCGGCATGGAGCTGATCGTCCGCAAGGAAGTGGACCTCAACCG
>JAGRBF010000416.1:3903-4886 GCA_020434205.1 Calditrichota bacterium
AACCTGCTCTCCGGTCTGGGCAGCAGTTCGGTCGGCTACATGTCTCTTTCCCTTTCCGCATTCGGCTACCGGCTGGGCAGCCGCCACCGCCTTACCGGGCTCACCGTGGCGGCCATCTGCGCGGTCGGGCTTTTTTCCGGCGCAGGGATTTCGGCCTTTTTCCCCCGTCCCCTGCTGGGGGGACTGCTGTTTTTCCTGGGCCTCTCCTTTCTGGTGGAGTGGCTTTACCAGGCCTGGTTTCGCCTGCCGCGGATGGAATACGGCCTGGTGATCCTCATTTTGCTGACCATCGGGGTGATGGGCTTTCTGCCGGGTATGCTGGTGGGCATGCTGATCGCCACGGTGCTGTTTGCGGTAAATTACGGGCGAATCGGGGTTATCAAACACAGCTTCACCGGGTCCAGCCTGCACAGCAACGTGGACCGCTCCCTCAACCAGAAACGGCGCCTTAACGAAACCGGGGATCAGCGCCAGATTCTCGAACTCCAGGGCTACATCTTTTTTGGCACCGCCAACGCCATTCTGGAAAAAGTCAAACGGCGCCTCTACAACCCGGACAAACCGGATCTGCGTTTTGTGGTGCTGGACTTCCGGATGGTGCCGGGACTGGATTCCTCGGCTCTCAACAGCTTTCAGAAAATGCTGATGCTGTGCGAATCCCGGAACTGCCGTCTGATATTTACCGGGCTGATCGCCCCGGTGCGGGGACGCCTCAAGGCGGGTAAACTCCTTGATGGCCCCAACAGTCCGGTTCGCACCTTCCCGGACCTGGACCACGGCCTGGAATGGATCGAAAATCAGGTTCTGGAGCTTCAGGAGGGAAAGGCCGCCTCCACGCCGGAGACCATCGAAGCGCTGCGCCGTATTCTTCAGGACAGCCTGGAAAACGGCAGCGAAGATCTGGATTGCCTGCCCCTTGCCGAACAATTGGCGGGTTTGGCGGAGCTGCGGGAGCTTCCCCTCCGGGGCAGCCTAATCCGCCA
>JAGRBF010000417.1:0-1496 GCA_020434205.1 Calditrichota bacterium
TCAAAGGCGCGGTGATACTCCCCGAAAGCCCCGGCTTTGGCGACTTCACCGCCGTTCCAAACGTTGTCGTACACCGTTCTGCCGGCCATCGGTCCCATCAGAAAAGAGCGGGTGCGATCCCCTTCGGCCTTTTCCACCCGCAGGTCCAGCCCCGTATAAAGCCGGGCATAACCCAACATCCAGGTGGCCTCGCTGCGCCCCCCGTAATTGAGGGTGGTGGCATCGGTCCGGGCGTCCATCATGCGGGGAACCAGAACTTTGTCCAGATTATCCATCAGGTGGTCCACCGAGGTGGCAAAGGCGGTGGTGCTCCAGCGACTCAACGCGCCTCCGGAAAAATGCCCCTCGTACCGGGCGTTAAAAAGCCAGGTTTTATCGGAGCGCAGATCCATAGGCAAGGCCGGAAATTGGGTGTCCTGCGCGTTATTATGGGTAACGGAAAGGGTCAGATCCTGGTTTTCGGTTACCGAAACTCCCAAGCGGGCCCCCGCGCTGGCGCGCTGGAAGCGGGCCGGCACGGCCACCCCGCCGCCGTCTTCGTAATCTTCCCCATTGGAGAAAGAACCGAAGAGATTGAGGTTGTAGCGATTGCCGCGGAATCCGCCCATGCCTTCGGTACGGTAAATCCCCCCGTTGCTCTCGGAACTGCCGGACCAGCGTCCGTAAACCTGGGGTCGCTCGGAAAAACTGAGGGGGGCCGACTCGAAATTGACCGTGCCGCCAAAGGCCGTCCCATAGCGGAAGGAATGCGGGCCTTTGAGGATCTCCACCCGTTCCATCATATTGGGCGCCACCTGGCTGGCAGGCGGGTCCATGCGGTTGGGGCAGGCGGCCGTGGCGCACTGGGCTCCGTCGATGACCAGGTTGAGCTGATCGTATTTGAAGCCCCGGAAAACGGGGTCGAAGCCGTAGCTCCCGCTCTTGCGGATGCTGCTGATGGCGGCATTCTGGTTGAGAATCGCCCCGGCGTCGTGAGACAATTTATCCTCGACTCCTAGCGCCAACTGCTCCACGTCTTCTCCCCGGGGGTGAACGTGAATAACGGTAACCGGCTGCACCTCGATAGGGCGCTGGGCCCGGTAAAGCACCCCGGCTTTTACCGCGTCGGCAAGCTCGCCGTCGCTAAGGGTCCAGGTGCCGTAGGCGATGTGGGAAAAAACCAGGCTCTGGTTTTCAAAAATGTTGAGGTAAACAGTCCCGGCGGGGTCGGAAATGCCGTGCTGATCCCCATAGTGAAAGATAACGCCCTCAATGGGTTTTTTATCGGCGGCATCCAGCAGTTTCAGGCTGCTTGGCGGTCCGCCGGCCAGGGTGGGAATGCTGAACAGGGACCAAATCAGGAATGCCAGGGAAAGATAAGCTTTCATAAAGAAACACCTTCTGGTTTTCGGTAAAAGAGTTGAGCTGACCACGAAAACGCGAAAGCGCGAAATGTTTCCGCATCGGGCGTGCCCATCCGGATTTTTATCCGGGACCAGGTAAACGGCGCCGTTGCG
>JAGRBF010000417.1:1531-2288 GCA_020434205.1 Calditrichota bacterium
CCGTCATCCCTATATGTTTTAAACCGGGACGGGATGACGAACAGGACATACCACAATTGACGCTCTACCTGGACCGGTAATTTTCGTGGTTTCCAAAAAGGGGTTGTCCGACAGTTACGATACCGTCGGGAAGGCGCTCTGAGGGGGCGGGGTAGGTTTGACGGGTAAAAACTCTTTTACGGTGAAAAAATAGCGGAAGGAAAGGGCGTCCGGCTCTGTTCGGGGAAGAGAACAGGAGGGCCGGCTGGCGGCGATTGCCGGGGAAAGCTGCTCCCAGGCGGTTCTGGGCGCCGGGGTGGAAACCGGCTCCGGATCGTTGGCTTCCAGCAGCTCCTTTTTGAGGTGACATTTTCCGTCACACTTCAGGGCCGGCTTGTCCCGGTTGATGCACAGAACCGTGGCGATATAATCGTAGTTGAGGTAATAATCCAGCAGCGGAAAAAAGGGCTTGCCCATCACCATGGTAAAGGCGATCAGCAGCAGCAGGCTGGTGGATTTTTTGGGCATCTGCCGGAATTGGTTTCGGGTTCGGTAATCAATAGATGTCAAAATTAGCAAACGCGTTACAGCAAGACAAACGGAATGCCAAAATTCACTCTGCGCCATAAATGCTTTAAAATAAAAGATTTAAACAAGCAGGGGAGCATCGGACAGGATAATGAAACGGGCGGGATCTGCACACTTTGGGATTATTTCCAGCTTACTGCAGTCAGGCCTTGGAAGCGATTGAAATGTTTCAGGTTTCCGGTAACCAGTC
>JAGRBF010000418.1 GCA_020434205.1 Calditrichota bacterium
CGGCGCCCAGCAAATGAGCGCTGCTTTAAACAGCAACCCCCTGATCACCAGTGGCACGGTCAGCGCTACCGGCACCGCCGGGGCGGCAGCCACCCTCACCCTCAATTCCATTCGCGGGGTGAGCGGTAACGACATCCCGGTGCTGGGCAACGAGATGGTCTCCTTCGTGCTTTCGGTGCGGGATGTGGGAAACAATCCGGTCTCGGGAGCCAGCATCACCTTTTCCGGGGCCAGCGATCCTTCGGTGCTCTTCGAAAGCAATCCGGTAACCACCGGCAGCGATGGCACGGTTACCGCCCGGGTGCGCACCGCCCAGGGGCAGAATGCCACTTCTTTTACCGCCACGGTAAGCGGGGTAACCCCGGTTGTTGTGAATATGCCGCACGTGCGCTACGTGGCAGGAACCCTCAGCCCCGGCTCCGCGACCCCGGGTATTAATGAGACTTTTAGCCTGGATGTCCGGAACTTTTCCCTGATCCCGGTTTCTCTGAATACCAGCGGAACCACCTTCTCCTTTAGCGACGGTATCCGAACCTATCAGGCCACCCTGAGCGGTCCGGCCACCCTGGCGGCCAACAGCGCCACCACCCTGACCTTCAATTCCGTCGCCATCGACCCGGATTTTGCCACCGGGGCCTACGATCCCATGATTTTCTTCCAGGGAAGCGGGGGAGATGCCCAGTTTAACGGAGATCTGACCCTGCCCACCGGCTCTCTGGTGCTGGCAGCAGTGGAGATCACCCAGATTACCACCTCCAATACCGATGTGCTGCGGGGACAGACCATCACCGTAACCATGCAGGTCAGCAATACCAGTCCCAGCGAAATTCAGGTGGATTCCCTCTCCCTGAGCGCGGTTGGTATTCCGCAGGGCAATATCGTGCCGGATGTCCTTAACCCTGCCACCATTCCCGGCAGCGGCAGCGCCAACTTCGATTTTGACGTCACCATTCCCGCCGCGGGGGCGGAAACCCAATATGATGTCACCGGATTTTTCCGGGGAATCCTGACCGCCAACGGCGCCTTTGTCAGCGATGCCACCTCACCGACCCTGGTGCTGACCGTGCTCAGTTCGGCCAATATCGCCATCAATTCCCTCAGTCCCCTTACCGTTACCAGCGGCACCGCCAAAACCTTTACCGCGGCGGCCAGCAACGGCGGCAGCGCCGACCTGGTGCTCACCACCGCCTCCACCCTCAGCTTTGGCACCGATGTACTGACCCTCAAGCAGGGGGTCATTATTCCCGGCGGGGGCAGCGCGGAGCTGGATTTCGAAAGCAGCGCCATTACCAGCACCGCCAACCAAACCGCCTATCCCGCGGATATCCGCCTGGTCGGTTCCGAAAACGGGGTGGCCTACGACAATACCTTCAGCGGGGCCGCCAATATTTTGGTGCAGTCCTTCCCGGACTTTGATTTGGTGCCGCCCCTCGTGGCGGTGCCCACTCAGGTGTCCCAGGGGCAATCCGGGGTGATGGTCAACGTGCAAATCCGCAACAACGGCGCTACCAGCGCACCGGCGGTGATCTCCCAGGCCAGCGACTGGTATCTGACCACTGCCCTGGACTCCGCGGCGATGGGGGAAATCCGCCCCGCAACGGTGAATGGAAGCAGCCCGAGTTATCCCATTACCGTAAATGCCGGGCAGACCCTGGATCTGACCTTTTCCTACGCCATTCCCGTAAATTATCCCACCGGCACCGAAACGGTGCGTTTCCGCTACACCTACGGGGAAGCCAACAGCGATTCGATTTCGGTACAGAAACCCAACAACTTTGATACCTACGATGTGCTTTCCCGGGCCAATCTGGCGGTACAGGCCGGTAGCCCCACCCTGGTCCCGGATACCGTAACCGCCGGGCAGCAGAATGTGGCCCTTTCCTTCGTGCTGGAAAATATCGGCCAGACCAACGCCACCATCGCTTCAGCGGGGGCCATCGGGATTGATTTTCTGAACAACCACACCGTGACCTTAACTTCCCCGGCTTTTCCGGTGACCATTTCCGGCGGGAGCACCCGCACCTTTACCTACGATGTGGATGTGGCCGCCAATGCCACCGCCGGCAACGATCCTTACGATCTGAGCGTGGCCTACAGCGATGCCCTTTCCAGCCAGAGTTATCAACTGCTGGCCCCGGAACTGGACACCCTGCGCATCGTTAACGGGGCCACCACCAGCAACGTGCAGATTCTCTCCGTGGTCGTTCCGGCCGCCGAAGCGGTGCGGGGACAGAGCGGTCTACCGGCCACCCTGCGCCTGCAAAACCTCTCCGGGGTGAGCGTGCGGGTGGACGCCCTGGCCCTGACCTTTTCGGGAAGTGATATCGCCGGCATTCTGCAAAATACCCTGCCGGTTACCCTGGGGCCCGGAACCGCCCAAAACTTTGATTTCCTGATCAACGTCGGGGCGGCGGCCACCCTGGGCAACATCACCGTGGACGGCAGCTATCAGGTTACCGATCTGGTTTCCAACAATCCGGTCAGCGGCTCCGGCGCGGTTACCACCGATATTCTGGCGGTGCGCATTCCGGCCACTGCCTTCACCATCAACAACATCAGCGTGGTGCCCAATACCGTTTCCCCGGGACAAAACGGGATTACCTTCCGGGCCAATGTGATCAACGGAACCAGTCAGACCGCCATCGCCCGGGTTACCGACCTGACCCTCAACACCGATTTCGGCACCTTCACCGCCACCCGGGTGGCCCCGGCCACCCTGCCGCTGCTGTTGCCGGGCGGGCAATCCGTGCAGGTGGAATACAATCTGGACATCGATCCCGGCTCGGCGCTGGGGGTTGCCAACCTGGCCCTGTTCGCCGCCGGTGAGGATACCGTGAACGGGGATTTGCCCTTCTCGACCACCTCTGCTTCCGTGGCGATGACCATCCAGGATTCGGCGGCGCTGAGCATCACCAACGTCAATCCGCCGGACAGCGTTTACGTGGGCCAGAGCGGAATCGCCATCACTGCTACGGTGCAGAACACCGGGCAAAACAACGCCCAGGTTACCAGCGTGTCCCTGAGCGGGCTCACCGGCTATACCGTGGCCTTGCAGCAGCCCACCGGGCTGCCGTCCACCCTCACCCCCGGCGGCAGCGTCACGGTGACCTTCCTGGTCGGGGTGCCGAGCAACATTAATCCGGGCAGCGGGCTGGTCCAGTCCTTCGATATCTCCGCTTCCGGGGTGGATGTGGCCACCTCGGCTTCTATCAGCGCCAGCGCCAGTCCGGCCGGGTCCTTTGTGGTGGTTACTCCGGCCAATGTGGCCTTCAGCGATTTGCTGGATCCCGGTCCTTTCCAGACCGGCACCACCGCAGATATCCGCCTGGAGGTGCTCAATTCCGGCGGCGCCACCCTGATTCTGGACAGCACTACCGAGCTGGTTCTGGAGAAGGAAGGTGATCCGGCCACCTTTATTACCGTTCCGGTGGATCCGGGCACTTCGGGGATGCGCATTGCCCCCGGGGCGACCAGTATCCTGCGTTTCTTTGACGGCACCACCACCCTCAGCGGGGCGGGCACTTACCGGGTGATCAGCAACTTGTATGGCAGCGCCTTTGGGGACGATTATTCCCAACGCCTGGACACTCAGAGCTTTATCGTGGTGGGCAGCGACATTGCCATCGTTTCCCTGCTGACCGATCCCAATCCGGTGGAGGCGGGGCAGGATTCGGTGCGCATAACCGCGGTAATTTCCAATACCGGCGCTCCGGTTACCATCGATACCCTGGGCCTAAAACCAACTTTCATCTATAGCGGCGGGGGGACTTTTGAACCGCTCAATCTGGTTCGGGTGGACACTTTATCCCGGGTGGTCAATTCCGCCAGCCTGATCTGGCAGTTTGCTATCCCCGATCCGGTGCAGCCGGGGTTGATCAACACCAACATCGAAATCGCTTTCAACGGCGGGCAGATTGGTCCGCTCAGCCGCGCCGGCAGCTTTACCATCAGCAGCGGGATCAATATCTCCTACGTAGACGGCAGCCTGACCCCGGACAGCGTTTCCCAGGGCGAAACGGTGACCTTCCAGGCCGATTTTATCAACGAGGGCAGCGCCAATTACTTTTTGGACAATACCACCTCCTTTGTGGAGATCTTTGACGGGGTTTCCCAGACCTTCACCGCCAATATCGCAGGCAACCTGGCCATTCCCGGCACCCCCGCCGGACAAACGGCGGTGCCCACCACCCTGACCTTCGTGGCCACCGCTTTCCCGGCCGATTTTGATGAAGGTCTTAAAAATGCGCGTTTCGTGCTGGACGGAGAATTGCCGGACGGGACCTCCCAAACCGGGCTGGATGCCACCTTCCCCGATCAGGTAACGGTGCTGCAAGGGGCCAATTTTACGGTTAACGATATCGACGTGGTGCCGGACCGGGTGCTGCGCGGGCAGGAAGACGTGACCGTCAATTACACCTTCGAAAACACCGGAGGCGTGCCCATCACCGTTACCGGGGTAACCAGCACCTTCTTTAACGCCCTCGGCGATCCGGTAGACGGCTCCTGGTTTACCCAGAGCAGTTCCCCTTCAGTGCCTTTTGTCCTGAATCCCAACGTGCCGGTGGTCTTTACCCGCGATTTTATTGTGGATGCCGCCCTGCCGCCCGGTGTGGTGACCGCCCGGGTGGAGGTCGATTACACCGCGGCCGGGCAAAACCTGACCTTCTCCGAACTGAACCCCAGCGACCCGGTAACGGTGGTTACCCCCTCCGAAGCCGCGGTAAGCGGGCTGGATCTGGTGAATGTGCCCAATGCCGCCAATCAGCGGGTGAATACCGGCCAGGGGTATGATCTGGCCTTAACCCTCAGCAACAGCGGGGGCGACACCCTCACCAACGTGAATATCCGGATTGTCAACGAAGCGGGCACACCGACCACCCTGCTCAATCAGAATGTGGGGGCACTTTTCCCGGGAGCAGACAGCACTTATGTTCTGTCGCTGACCGCACCGCTCACTGCTCAGAACCTGCAGTTGCGCGCCTCAATAACCTCCGCCACCTCCGCTACCGACGGTTCGGCCGCGGACATCGGAACCTCCGGCGATGATATCGAGACGGTGATTGTGGATACCCCGAGCGCATTGGCGCTAACCGCGGTAGGTCCGGCCAACGTGCTGGTGGGCCAGGTTTTTGCGGTGGACTACGAGATTAGTCGCACCGGCAGCAGTCCTTTTGACAATGGTGAGGTTACCCTGAACCTGCCCGGCGGTTTTGTCCTGGATCCCGGCACCCAGAGTTTGGCGCAGGCTTTCTCTCAGAGCGATCTGGATGGTCAGTGGACGGTGCGAGCCACCACCGCCACTGCATCGGCTCAGCTTGCCGTTATTTTTTCCGGGATTCCCAATGACCTGAACACCGCGAATCCGTTGAATACCACCGGTTCGCCTCAAACCATCGCCATTGCCGCCGCCGATTCGGGGATGATCTCCGCCGCGGTGAACATCACTGCTCCGGCCGGGGCGATCGACGGCACCGTTTCCACGGGGCAGACCTTCACCATTGAAAATCAGTATACCTTTACCCCCAACGTGCTATCCAACAGCCGCCGTACCACCATCGAGCTGCCCACCGGTTACGCCCTGGAAAGCGGGAGCGCCACCACCAGCCTGGCCGGCAGCGATAACGGCACGGTTACCTGGATTGTGCGCGCCCCTGCCTCGGCCCAGGGCGCAAACGACATTACCGTTCGCACCCTGGGAACGGACGCCACCAGCGGCGATCCGGTCGAAAAAGTCGATATCCTGACCGTTACCACCGAGGCCCGTTCGGCGCTGACCTTCACCGCGGTGATCGCCAGTCCCGCCGGGGCCCAGGATCGGATTGTCTCGACCTTTCAGAGCTTCGACCTGCAACTGGGCCTCAACCGGGTCGCCAATACCGCGCCCCTGGTGAACGGGGATTCCACCGCGGTGGTGCTCGATTTTACCGCCAGCGGATTTTACTTTGACAATCAGTTTAATGACGAGGTTCGGACCATCAGCCTGCTCCCGGATCAAAGCCGCACCGTGACCGTTTTCGCCGGTCCCACCGCCGGGGCGGGACGCCTGATCAGCGCGGTGCTCAGCGGGATTTCCCTGGACAGCAACTCCGGAGAAGCGGCCACGGTTAACGCCGATTCCCTCGGTTTCCTGATGCAGATCGTCAACCGGGCCAATCTGGCGGTGGACCTGCAGGGTTCGACCATTCTGGGGCAGGGGGATACCTTCCAGCTGACCGGGGTGGTGCGCAACACCGGAACGGCCGGGATTACCCCCAATACCGTTCAGATGGACCTGACTTACGACACCAATCTTTTTACGCTGCTCAGCGGAAACGCCAGCACCAATCTGCCGATTGGCACCGAGGTGACCTATACCTTCGATGCCCCGAGCGGCCCCTCCACCGGCAACGATTTTATCCTGACCATCGCCAATTCCAGCAATAATGATGTGAATACCGGGGCGCCGGCCTTTGTCTCCCGGGATTCTTCCACTTTGACGATTGACGTGGTGGATGCGGAACTGCGGGTCAATAACTTCACGGTGGCTTCCCCGCAAGGTGCGGTGGACAATATCGTCTCCACCCGGCAGAATTTTGTGGTCCAGGCCAGCTACTTCTTTAATACCACCATAGACCAGGATCGCAAAATCCGCCTCTCCATCCCGGATAGTTCCTGGACGACCGCGGATACCAATTTTATCGCCCTTAGCAATGCTTCCGGGGTGCAGCGATGGACGGTGACCGCGCCCGATTCCGCCACTGCCGCCCGCAATTTTCAGGTGATCTTAAGCGGGGTGCGCGGGTCCAACGGCCAAACCCTCACCGACGATGCGTTCCTCTCCATTACCACGGTGGAACGCACCGCCCTTTCCCTGAACGCCTCTTTTACCGCGCCGGATGGGGCGCTGGACGGGGTGCTCAGCACCGGGCAGGCCTTCGACTTTACCTTTGTGGTTGCTAACGAGGGAACCGCCCTGGCCAACGGCAACAACCGGGTAGGGGTTAACCTGCCTGCCGGATACACCTTTAGCGACGGCCTGTCCCAGAAAACCTTCAGCCTGCTCACCGGAACGCCCTCCACCCAAAGGGTGCTGGCGCCGGCGGTTCCGGCGACCATCAGCAATATCGCCCTGACCCTGATTACCGCAGCCCAGGACACCAACACCAACGCCCCGGCGACCGTGCTCAACAGCAATCGCGACCTCCCGGTTCGCACCGTGGAGCGCGCCTTGCTAAGCGTTGCCATCCAATCCGATTCGGTGTTCTCCGCCGGGCAAACCAATATCCCGGTAACGGTTAACCTCAGCAATGCCGGGGTGGCGGCCATGTCGGACGGCACCGCCGATGTTCGGCTGAGCACCCGCAACGCCCTGTTTACCCTCGCCAGCGGGGAGCCGGATACCAAAACCGTGCCCATCACCAATCAGGCCGGCAGCGTCCAATTCCTGGTAGACGCCCCGGCGAGCGGCATTACCGGTCCGGATACTTTTGAGGTGGCCATAATCGCTACCAATATCGCCGACGAAAACAACAACTACCCCGATACCCTGGTGGCAATCGCTCCCCCGGCAACCCGGGTGGTGGCGGCGACTATGGGCGGCAGCGTGGTGATCGATACTTTGTTGATTACCGGGCCGGCCGGGGCGCAGGACGACACCCTTTCCACCGGCCAAACCTTCCGGTTGAAGTCCACCATTCGTTTCGTGGACAATATTGCCAACAGCGGACGGAGCGGGGAAGTGGTTCTGCCGGCGGGCTTTAGCCTGGCTTCCGGGGACACCGCCATCAAACCGCTGAGCGGCGATTCGGTGGACGTTTTCTGGAACGTGGTGGTATCCGAAAGTATTCTTTCCAAACTCGATGAAAGCGCCCCGGGTGCTTCTCCCGCGCAATCCCGGTCGGGACAGCTGACCAGCCTGATCAACGGGGCTTCGCCGGCCAAAAACGGGGACCAGACCCCCAATCCCGAGGCGGACTTTACCCTGAGCGTTTTCGGGCGCGGGGTGGATCAGGCTTCCGGAGCCACTCTGCAACAGCAGCGCGACCTGCCCATTACCGTGGTCGAGCGCCTCAGCCTGGCCGTGGAAACGGAAATTATCGCTCCCACCGGCGCGGAAGACAATGTAATCAGCACCGGCCAACCGTTCGAAGTGCGGGTATTTGTTCGCAATGACGGGGAAGCGGGCGCCCTGGATTCCACCAGCACCGTCGAGTTTACCGTTCCGCCGACCTTCTCGCTGGACGGTGGCGGGCAAACCGTGACCATCCCCCTGACCCTGGGACCGGATAGCGCCAGAACCATTCGGGTGGTGGCCCCGGCCAGCGTGCCCACCGGCCCGCAGGTGATCAAAGCACAAATCACCCAGGCGGCCACGGACGAAAACAGCGGCCAACCGGCCTTGCTGACGGGCGCTGTGGGCCAGTTTAACGTGGCAGTGGTAAACCGGGCCGATGTGGCGCTGCAAACCTTCTCGCCCAACCTGCCTACCGTGGTCCGCGAGCAGGACTTCTCAGTGCGCGGAACCGTTGCCAATCTGGGCCAGGCCGGCATCGAACCGCAGGATTCGGTGCAGTTGCGTTTGATTTATTCCCAGGCCAATTTCGAGTTGGTCAGCCCCAGCGATACCGTTTCGGTGGTGTTGGATACCAATCAACCCAAACCCTTCTCATGGAACCTGCGGGTTCAGCCGGGCATTGATCTGGGCACCTATCCCATTACCGTGGAAGTGCTCACCGGCCTGTCCTGGGATGCCAACAGTTATCCGGACTCGGCGGTTTGGTCCTCGGTGCCGGAACTGGAGGCGACCGTGACGGTGGCCGAACTGGGGGCTCTGGCCATTCAGCAGCCGGTGATCCTCCCCGCGGATACCAATCGCGCCCTGGTGGTAACCAATCAGAATATTGTGGTCCGGGTGCCCACCAGCGTGGATCCCACTTTTGACGAGCGGGAGCTGGTGCTGTATCTCCCGGATGTCTTCAGCAGCGATTCGGTCAGCTCGGTGGTGCCCACCGGCAGCGGCGTTATTACCTTCCCGCTGACCGTTCCCGATACCCTGCCCGGGCAAATTCAGCGCTTCGACGTCGTTCTGCGGGCCAGATCCAGCCTGGATTCAACTTTGGTGACGGATACCGATTCCCTCTTAATGGACATTCGCCGCAATGCCAGCCTTACCCTGGGCGGCCGGATTCTGGGCATCAACGGCACCACCGTTAGCGGCGGGCAGGAATTCCGTTACGGGGCTCTGGTGTCCAACAGCGGCAGTTCCCTGTCCAACAACGGCGAAGTAACCCTGAGTCTGGGGCCGGGGCTCAATTTCTCCGGCGGAAGCCAGGCGGTGCAAACCTTTACCCCGGGCGACTCCCTGTTCTGGAATGTGACGGCGGCGTCCAACAGTCAGGCCGAGAAACTGGCCGGACAGATCTCCGAACTGCGCGAGCAAAAGCGGGTCTTGTTCAGCCAGATGGCCCGCGGAAACCGGGTGGACGAAGGCGGTAGCAGCAACCAACAGGAACTCAGCCGTTTGGGCGGGGAAATCGACGGGCTCTACGAAGCGCTCGGCAAATTGGCGGTGCCCTCTTTCCTGAACGC
>JAGRBF010000419.1:0-17119 GCA_020434205.1 Calditrichota bacterium
AAGGTTACCAGTGCCAAATGGACAAGAATAACCCTTCGGAGTAACCGGTTGTGCATAATCGGCTCCTGAGTTGGGGTGAATATGGTTGCCTGTGGTTTGTGAAATCTTCAGAGACAGGCTAAGATGGTCGCTTTTGGGGATTTATTTGTTGACGGGGGTCAACTTTGGGGAACCTGATCCGCGGAAACCAGCATGTTGCGGCCGCTGTTTTTGGCGTGGTAAAGGGCGGTGTCGGCCGCTTTGATCAGCTGGTCCTGCTTTCCCGATACCGAGGGGATAATTGAGGCGGCCCCGATGCTGACGGTCAGAATCGCGGTAGCGCTGATGCCCTGATGCGGCATTCCCATCATGCGGATATGGCTCAGGATCCGCTGTCCCACCACCATGGTCCCCTTGAGGGGGGTATTGGGGAGAATAATCCCGAACTCCTCCCCGCCGTAGCGGGCGGCCAGATCGGTGGCCCGGGAAATGGTGCCCTTCAGGGCTCGCGCCACCTGTTGCAGGCAGTGGTCGCCGATCAGATGACCGTAGGTGTCGTTGTAGCGTTTGAAGTGATCGATATCGAGCATCAGCAGGCCGAGAGGCTGGAATTCCCGGCGGGCGCGGTGCCATTCTTCATACAGGCGTTTGTCGAACTGGCGGCGATTGGCCAACCCGGTTAATCCGTCCCGCGATGCCTGATCCGCCAATTCCTGATTGGCCAGCTCCAGTTCCGCTTTAACCGCCAGCAGTTCCCGCTCCCGGGCTTTTCGGGCGTCGGTTTCGGATTTTAACAGCAGGGCCGAGCGCACCCGGGTCAGCAACTCGATGTGATGGATAGGTTTGAAGATAAAATCCGAGGCGCCGGCGCTAAAAGCTTCTTCCAGATTTTTGATGTCCGGGCTGGCGGTAACGATGATCACCGGGATGTCTTTGAAGCGCGGATCGCTTTTTAAAATCCGGCAGGCCTCCAGGCCGGAGAGCCCCGGCATGTTGAGGTCCAGGATAATCAGATCGGGAACCAGCAGGGGCATGGCGTTGCCGCGCTCATTCAGCCATTCCCAAGATTCGGTGGCGGAAGGAAAACTCAGCACCCGGGCCAGTTTCTCCTTCTCAAGCAGGCTCTGAATGGTGAGCAGGATTTCCGGGGAATCGTCCGCCAGCAAAATATTGACGGGCGGGATTTGAGCTGTTTCCCGGTGGATTTCTGTTTGGGCGGTTTTCTCCATTTTCTTATTAACGGCTGCTCGGGTGGAAAAGATGAGCCGGGTTTTCGGGAAAAGCGGGAAATTCCTCTACCTTGCTTTCCCGGGTCTCCAATGCTAATTTTTTCCAATACCGGAAAACAGATTCCGGACCACTCACATCTTATCCATGAGGGGATTTCCATGACCCAAAGCCGCGAAATATCCGCCGCCGAACTGGCATCGATGATCGACCATACCCTGCTAAAACCCGATGCGACCTCCGCCGATATCGAACGCCTGTGCGATGAAGCCCGGGAATACCGGTTTGCCTCGGTATGTGTGAACCCCACCTTTGTCCCGCTGGCGGCAGCCTGCCTGCAGGGAACATCGGTCCGGGTTTGTACCGTGGTCGGTTTTCCCCTCGGCGCCCATCAAACCGATATTAAAGCGGATGAGGCTCGCCAGGCTATCTGGGAAGGCGCCCGTGAAATTGATATGGTGATCAATATCGGCGCCCTGAAAAGCGGGGACGTGGAAACCGTAGAGGAGGACATCCGGGCGGTATCCGCGGTTTGCCTGGAAAATTCGGTGCTGTGCAAGGTGATTATCGAGACCTCCCTGCTGACCGACGAGGAAAAAGTGGAAGCCTGCCTGGCGGCCCGGCGCGCCAAGGCCGATTTTGTGAAAACCTCCACCGGGTTTGCCGGCGGCGGGGCCACCCCGGAAGATGTGATGCTGATGGCCAAAGCGGTGGAAGGCAGCGGCATGGGGGTTAAGGCGTCCGGCGGGGTGCGCACCCGGGAAGATGCCCTGGCGGTTATCGAGGCCGGGGCCACCCGCATTGGGGCCAGCGCCGGAATTGCCATTGTTCAGGGCGGGCAGGCTGGTTCCGGACAATATTGATTGGCTTGCGCCCTAACCACCGTCCAGGCGCACTTCAAACATCCGGGACCACAGTTTGCCGGTCAGCCAGAAGGTGTTGCGCTCCGGATAAAAGGCGATGCCGTTGAGCACCGCGCCGCTGGCGGTGGGCGCCTCAATGGCGGTCAGGGAAGATGCGTCGATGACCCGTTGAACCGCCCCATCCTCCGGGTCGATCTCCAGAATCGTATCGGTGAGCCAGACATTGGCGTAGATCCGGCCGTTGGCGTATTCCAGCTCATTCAGGCGGGAAACGGACATCCCATCCACCCTCACCCGGATGGTGCGTTCCGCTGCGAAGGCCTCGTCGCGAAAGGTGATGTCCGCAGTCCCGTTGCTCATGATCAGGGAAACCCCGTCCGAGGTGAGTCCCCACCCCTCTCCGGAATAACTCAGGGTGTCCAGCACCGCAAAATTGTCCGGATCGTAAACGAATGCCACCCCGTTGCGCCAGGTGAGTTGATACAGCCGGCCGTTGTGATAGGCCAGGCCCTCGCCGAAATAGAGATCGGGCAGGTCCACCCGGCGCAAAATCGCCCCGCTTTCCGGGTCTACCTCGCGCAGCGAAGAGGCCCCGTTTAAGCCGGTGCTCTCAAACAGTCGCCCGTTTTGGAAGAGCAGGCCCTGGGTAAAAGCGGTATTGTCGTGCAGGAAAACCGTGTCGATTTGGGGAATGACGGTGGTAACGCTATCCGATGGCGGGGGATCGCCGCCGGGACCGGAGGGGTCCTCACTACAGCTGTTTACCAGCAGCAGGGTGAGCAGCAGGGTAGGCAAAAACAGTCTTTTCAGCAATTCCGGCATGGTCATCGGATCAATAGGGTTGAGGTTGTCCGGGTTAACGCGTGCCCGGCTCAAAAGATCAGCCACCAGAAAAACAGCGCGGTCAGGATTGCCGCCACCACGATTTTAAGGAGTCCCCCCGCCAGCATCCCCAGCACCGCTCCCCAGCCGGCGCGCAGGGCTTCGCGGCGGGGTTTGCCGGAGAAAATCTCCATCAGCACCGCCCCGGCAAAAGGGCCGACGATCAGACCCGGCAAGTTAAAGAAAATGGCCCCGATAATCGCCCCGGCAATGGAGCCGGCAATCCCGTATCGCGAGGCCCCGTAGCGACTGGCGCCGGCAGCCCCGGCGTAAAAATCCGCCAGCCAGGCTCCCCCGGTTACCAGTCCCACCACCAGCAGGGCCTGGGTGGAAAAGTCCGCCCATTGAGAGGCGACTCCCCAGACCAGGTATCCGAAAAAAATGAGGGGAATGCCCGGCAGCACCGGGAGAAAGCTGCCCAGAAATCCGACGAGTACCAATAGAATTGAGACAATAAGCCAAAAGGTTTCCAAAGTATTTCCTTGCGGTGAGGTTTCCGGAGTATAAGCATTTTTGAGGAAAAGGGCCAAGGGACCGAAGGACCGAAGGACCGAAGGACCGAAGGACCAAAGGACTGAAGGACCAAAGGACTGAAGGACCAAAGGACCAAAGGACCAAAGGACCAAAGGACCAAGTGGTTTTTTAATGTGACCCTTATTCAACAACTTCCGGGAAAGAATAAGGTTTCTCCAAACTTTTGGCGGGGGGGCGCCGTAATATGGAAAACCGAATCCGAAGGCAAAATTTGAGTTTGCACAATCACCTCAATTTTTTTATGTTGTCGAAACGTTTAGAAGAGGATTTCCGGATTGAAAGAATTTCACTTTTCCGCCAAAGATGTTGAGACCATTTCCAAGGTCCTGGGCGTGGAGCCGGTCAAGCGGGTCGATAGCTATCGTTTTGTTCTGGAAAACACTCAGGAAAAACGCAAGTTGTCTCTGGAAATTTACCCGGATATTCCCATCGGCTCGCAAACGGGCAACCTGATCTCCATTTACACCATGAATTCCCACATTCAACTCCATTTCTGCAACGGCTACGTGCCCAGCGAATCCCTGGGAGAGGTTATCTTTATCGGCGAAAGCGGTGGCCATGTATCCGGGTTGATCGTGGAAAAAGGCGCGGGATGCTCCCTCTATGCCAATCTGGACAGCCGGGTCCTTTCCGGGGACTTCACCCAGATGGCCCCGGAAGTTATGATGTCCGGTATTGCCCTGTCGGTAGCCGAGCACCTGATCCCCAACGCCGACTAGACCGGTGCGGCTTTTGGCCCGCCCCTCGGATCCCCCAATTTTTTAACCGCGTCCTCCCCTATGTCCTGGTCCGCGCTTCTGGAAAGCTTCCTTAATCACCTGGCTCTGGAGCGCAGCCTTTCCGACAATACCGTTATCGCTTATCAGCGGGATTTGGAACGCTACCGCCGTTTTCTGGAGCAGCGCAACCTGAAATCCCCGGAAAACGTTTCCCCGCCGGTTATCCAGGACTACAGCGGGGTGCTAACCCACATCGGGCTGGCCCCGGTGAGCATCGCGCGCAATTTTTCCGCCATTCGCACCTTTCACAAATTTCTGATCCTGGAAAACGTCTGCGCCAACGACCCCACCGAGGGTCTGGAGACCCCCCGCCAGAGTCGCAAATTGCCCGAGGTTCTCTCCGTAGAAGAAATTGAACGGATGATCGAAGCTACCGACTTCGAATCCCCGATGGGTTTGCGGGACCGGGCCATCCTGGAGGTTTTTTACGGGGGCGGGTTGCGGGTCTCCGAGTTGATCTCGCTAAAGTTGGAGCACCTGCTTTTCGAGGAAGAGCTGGTGCGGGTTTTCGGCAAGGGCGCCAAAGAACGCCTGGTGCCCCTCGGTGAACAAGCGCTCTACTGGCTGAAGCTGTATATCGCCATCGCCCGTCCCCTGGCCCTGAAGCGGGGCCGCAGCGCCAGCCACGTTTTTCTCAACCGTTTCGGCCAGGGGCTTTCCCGGATGGGGGTCTTCAATATCATCAAAAAGTACGCCCTGCTGGCCAATATCACCCGGCGGGTTTACCCCCATATCTTCCGCCATACCTTTGCAACCCATTTGCTGGAAAACGGTGCGGACCTGCGGGCGGTTCAGGAAATGCTGGGGCATGCTGATATCGCCACGACGCAAATTTATACGCACCTCAACCGCCAGTATCTGAAAGCGGAATACAAAAGTTATCATCCCCGGGGATAAGGCGAATAAAATGGACAGGATAGCCTGTTTCTGCGGGGTTGACTGCCATCGTTTAAATTTGTATGTTACCGCTCTCCGCAATCGGTGATCGGGAAAGGCCGCGCGCCGGATTTTTCCCGGATTCATCCTGAAATGATGTGCTGAGGTTGGCTGCGTAAATTAAAATTGCCCGGAGACCGATATGTTTATCAAGCCCGGACGCAAAAACCGGCAATACAGCTACGAACCCCGTTTTTACAAGCCGGAAGTGAATGAGGACGGCACCCCGCGACGGCGCATCAGCTTCCAGCGCTCCCCCGGATACGGACGCGGGATGATGGGCAAGGGCATTTTGCCCAAAGTCCTGGGGATCGGGCTGGTGATCTACCTGCTCTATTTGTTTACCCAATGGGGAAGCCAGTAATAATCCCGACTTCGCCGGAAATCCGGCAGTCCGCTGGCCGATGGGGATGGCGGTATGGAGGAAACATCCGATAATGAGCAAAACGACATGGAGTCGGGTTGGCACGGCAGGATCAGCCGCACATTTAATCCCGTAAGGCCCGAGGGTCGCAAGGGGTTTTACGATTCGGAGACAGATACATGTTTCAAATCAGTGAAGTGTTAAAGCGCGTTCCCTTTTTTCAGGCTTTGGGCAAGGACGGCATCGATTTTATTATCGAACGCCTCAAATTCAAACCCTACGAAGGTGGGGACCCGATCTGCGAAGCAGGCGATCCGGGAGACCGGATGTACATCATCATCAGCGGTAACGTCAAGGTGGTGGTGGTAACCGAGGACGGCGAGGAAAACGTGGTGGCCAACCTCGGCAGCGGCGACTACTTCGGTGAAATGGCCCTCCTGACCGGCGAACCCCGCTCCGCTTCGGTAATTACCACCGAACCCTCCGAAATGTTCATCCTCAATAAAGCCGATTTTGACGTGATCATCGAACGTTTCCCCTCCATCACCCTGAGCATGAGCAAGATCATGAGCCAGCGCCTGCGGGAAACCAACCAGAAGGTGGCCGCCGGTCACAAAACCACTCCCGCCTCGGTAAAGGGCAAACTCTCCGAAAAACCGGTTCACGAAGTGCTGCGATTTTGCGAAGACAACTCCCTCAATGGCAAAGTGGTGATCAACAACGGCGCCCAGCAAGCCGTCTTCGAATACGAACGCGGAGAGTTGCAGTCCGTCTCCCTGGGCGATATGCCGGAAGATCAGGCTCTGGACACCATTCTGAACTGGTCCGACGGGGATTTTCTGGTGGAACCCAAACCCATTGCCATGGCGGATCTGAAAGCGCGTGAAGCCGCTTCCCGCAAGGCCCGCGAGGACGTCAGCATTGTGATCGTCAACAACAGCATGGTGGTTCAAAAGCTGCTGCAGCGGGCCTTCGAAAGCATGGGCTACGAGGTTTTTGCCGTGGAAACCGCCAACAAGGCCCTCAAGATGATCGAATCCATGAAGCCGACCCTGGTGATCTCCGATACCAAACTCTCCGACGGTTCGGGAATCGAATTGCTGAATTCGGTGCGTTCTCTGGGTAATTATCCCTTTGTGCTGCTCACCGAAGCTTCCAATCGCAGCAAGCTGGTCGCCGATGCTGCGGGAATCGCCCATACCCATTTTACCAATTCCCAGGAAATCGGCGAGGTGGTAAAGGTGGTGGAGAGCGTTTTGTCCTGAGGGACATCGCCCCAAAAGGTTGCGACCGAATCGCACTTATTGAACGAGGAAAACAATGCTGGATCTGAAATTTATTCGCGAGAACCTGGATGCGGTAAAGCGCGGTATTGCCAATAAACAGGTGAAAATCGATTTTGACCGCATCATGACCCTGGACGGAGAGCGCCGCAGTTCTCTGGAAGCCGTGGAAACCCTCAAGCGGGACCGCAACAACCTTTCCCAGGAAGTGGGACGGCTGAAGAAAGCCGGAGAAGACGCCGGCGACATCATGGAGCGGGTGCGCAACATCGGTGAGGAAATCAAGGAAATCGAGGAAAAGCTGCGCGTTGTCCAGGAAGAGCTGGACGATCTACTGGACCGCATTCCCAATCTGCCCCACGCCAGTACCCCGGTGGGGAAGGACGCCAGCGAGAATGTGGAAGTCCACCGCTGGGGCAATCCGGTTACCTTCGATTTCGAGCCCCTGGATCACCTGGCGATCGGAGAAAAGCTGGGGCTGTTCGACTTTACCCGGGGCAGCAAGGTTACCGGGCGCGGCTTCCCGGTTTACACCGGCAAAGGGGCCCGCCTGGAGCGCTCCTTGTATACCTTTATGCTGGATACCCACAGCAACGAACACGGCTACCGGGAAATTATTCCGCCCTTTCTGGCCAATCGCGCCAGTATGCGCGGCACCGGACAGCTCCCCAAAATGGAAGAGGACATGTACTTTATCGGCGCCGATGATCTGTATCTGATCCCCACCGCCGAGGTGTCGGTAACCAATCTGCATCGGGATGAAATCCTGAATGAAGCGGAACTGCCGGTGCGTTACTGCGCCTACAGCCCCTGCTTCCGGCGCGAAGCGGGATCCTGGGGCAAGGACACCCGCGGCTTTTTGCGCCTGCATCAGTTCAACAAGGTGGAGCTGGTCAAATTTGTGGTTCCGGAAACTTCCTATGCGGAGCTGGAGAGCCTGCGCAAGGATGCCTGCCGCATCCTGGAATTGCTCAATATTCCCTATCGCGTTATCGAACTGGTGAGCGGGGACCTTAGCTTTGCCGCCGCCAAATGCTACGACATCGAGGTGTGGTCGCCGGTAGAACAGAAATGGCTGGAAGCTTCCAGCTGCAGCAATTTTGAGGACTTTCAGGCCCGGCGGATGAACGCCCGCTTCCGGCGCGGGGGCGGTAAACCGGAATTTCTGCACACCCTCAACGGATCCGGACTGGCCACCCCGCGTTTGCTGGTCGCCCTTCTGGAAAACAATCAGCAGGCGGACGGTTCGGTGGTAATTCCGGAGGTCCTGCGGCCCTACACCGGTTTTGCGGAGATCAACCCGGCTTAAAGGATTCCCAATGACCCGTTCTTCCGGCGCCCGGGCAATCGAAAACAGACCAAACGGTTAACCATGCTGCTGATACGCACCATTTTGTTTTACGCCAATCTGATTCTGACCACCATTCTGGGTGGCCTGACGGTTGTTATAATCGGATTCTTCCAACGATTCTCCGATTTTAGCTATTACCGGGTTATGTTGCCCTGGATGAACAACGTGCTGTTTTTCGGCGGGGTGAAGGTGATTCTGCAGGGTGTGGAAAATATCGCCGGCAGAGGGCCTTTTATCGTGGTCGGCAATCACCAGAGCCACGTGGATATCCCCGCGGTTATGGGACATCTGCCCCTGAAGATGACGGTGATCGCCAAAAAAGAACTGTTTCGCATTCCCTTTTTCGGCCAGGCCATGCGGGCCTTCGGCATTCTGTCGATCGACCGCAGCAACCGCCGCAAATCCATCGAAACGCTTAACCAGGCCGCCGCCATTCTGAAAGAGCAGGAGCTGTCCGTGCTGGCTTTCCCGGAAGGCACCCGCAGCGAAAACGGGGAGATCAGTCCCTTCAAAAAGGGGCCTTTTATGCTGGCCATCAATTCCGGTATTCCCATCCTGCCGGTGAGCATCAAGGGGACCTACGCCATCCTGCCCAAGGGGCAGCTGTGGGTTAATCCGGGCACGGTGACCCTGGTGATCCATCCCCCCGTGGAAACCGCCGGTGTTACCGGCGGGGCAATGCGGGACCAACTCATCGAAACCGTTCACCAGGCCATCTGCGAGGGATTTTATGAAAACGCCTGAAGCTGTTTGCCAAGTGCTGGACCATGCCCTGGTTCACCATAAAATTGCCCGTTTGCGCGCCGAAACCACCCCACCCTCCGAATTTAAAACCCTGCTCGAAGATCTCAGTATTCTGCTGTTCTATGAAGCCACCCGCCGGTTGCCCACCTCAAATTGTGTCGTTAAAACCCCGCTGATGGAAGCGGAAGGGCAAAAGCTGAAGCAAGCGGTGCTGCTGGTGCCGGTGCTGCGGGCCGGTTTGGGGATGTCCAACGGCATTTCCCGGGTCTTTCCCGAGGCGCTGGTGGGCATGATCGGCATGTATCGGGACCACAATACCCTCATTCCGGTAGATTATTACCTGCGCCTGCCGGATCGCCTCAGCGACAAATCCGTGTTCCTTTTGGACCCCATGCTGGCCACCGGCGGCAGCGCTATCTCCGCTATAGACAAGCTTAAGAACCGCGGCGCCGCTTCGATAACCATGCTGGCGATTATCAGTGCCCCGGAGGGGATTGCCGCCCTTCACAAAGCCCATCCGGATGCGGCCGTTTTTACCGCGGCTAAAGACAAGCAACTCAACGAGTCCGGATATATTTTGCCCGGTCTTGGCGATGCGGGAGACCGCTATTTCGGGGTGTGATTTTCCCCTAACAAAATACCTCTTTTTGCCGCCGGTTTTTCCTGCCTGTCTAGACATCCCGGCTCTTCCCACAGCCCGACTTCAGACCCCCTAAGTTACTCGTTTTTCTGGACCTGCATAAATTGCTTCACGGCGAGTTTTTCTCAAAAAATCTCCATTTGTGAAAAAAATTACTTGACAAGTTTTGTCGGCAAATCTATGTTGCAAAAGTCAGCGGGAAGGCGGCTGACGCCGGATAGCGCAAATTGAAAGGACAACCACTCAATACATTTATCCCAAAGCCTCAGGAGGCACTATGACCACTTACAATGATCCCGCTGCATTGTCAAAATATTGGGCAACCGATCCGCGCTGGAAAGGCATCAAACGCAATTACTCCGCCGAAGACGTTTTTCGCATTCGCGGATCGGTAAAAGTCGAATACACCCTCGCCCAATTGGGGGCCCGCCGCTTATGGGATTTGATGAATTCCGAACCGTACGTGCATTGTCTGGGGGCGCTGACCGGGAATCAGGCTGTCCAGCAGGTCCAGGCCGGCCTCAAAGCCGTTTACCTGAGCGGGTGGCAGGTGGCCGCAGACGCTAACCACGCCGGACTGATGTATCCCGACCAGAGCCTCTACCCCGCCGACTCGGTTCCCCAGGTGGTTCGCAAAATCAACAACGCCCTGGCGCGGGCCGACCAGATCGACCACATGGAAGGCCGCAACGATATTTATTGGTATGCTCCGATCGTCGCCGATGCCGAAGCGGGCTTCGGGGGTCCTCTCAATGCCTTTGAACTGATGCGCGCCATGATCGAAGCCGGCGCCGCCGGGGTGCACTATGAGGATCAGCTGGCTTCCGCCAAAAAATGCGGGCACATGGGCGGGAAGGTGCTGGTGCCGACCAGCGAGTTTATCGTCAAATTGTGCTCGGCGCGTCTGGCTGCCGATATGATGGACGTGCCCAGCGTGCTGATCGCCCGGACCGACGCCTTTAGCGCCACCCTGCTAACCAGTGACGTCGACCCCTACGACGAGCCGTTTATCGACCGTTCCCACGACCGGACTTTCGAAGGTTTCTATTACCTGAAAGGCGGGCTGGATCGCGCCATCGCCAGAGGACTGGCTTATGCCCCCTACGCAGATGCCATCTGGTGCGAAACCAGCACCCCGGACCTGGAGGATGCCAAAAATTTTGCCGAGGCCATTCACGACAAATACCCGGGCAAAATGCTGGCCTACAACTGCTCGCCTTCCTTTAACTGGAAGCGCCATCTGGACGGACATACCATTGCCAAATTTCAGCGGGAACTGGGGGCAATGGGCTACAAGTTCCAGTTTGTTACCCTGGCCGGATTCCACACCCTCAATACCAGCATGTTCGAATTGGCGGACGGATACCGGGACGAAGGTATGACCGCCTACTCCCGCCTGCAGGACAAAGAATTCGACCTGCACGAAAATCGCGGCTTCCGGGCCGTCAAACACCAGAGTTTTGTGGGAGCCGGGTATTTCGACGAGCTTCAAAATATCATTTCCGGTGGCCAGGCCTCGACCGGAGCCCTGCACGGCTCGACCGAGGAAGAGCAATTCGACCACCGTTAATCAAACCCGCAAGTAGATGAACTTTAGCAACCGGCAGGGACAGGGCAAAACCTGTCCCTGTTTTTTTATGCGGTTCCCGGGGTAAGCGCCTCATACAACCGCGCCTGATTGCGGCCGCCGGCCTTGGCGAGATAAAGGGCGCGATCCGCTTTTTCCACCAGATCGTCTCCGGTAAGGGCGTCCTCGGGAAAGGCCGCCACCCCAATGGAAATGGTGACCTTGCGATGCGGCAGTTCCTTTTCCCGGGGAAAGGGGGTGGAGGCTACAATGCCGCAAAGTTTGCGAGCCAGCTTTAAGCCTCCGGCGCGTTTTAACTCCGGGCAAATGATGACGAATTCCTCCCCCCCGTAACGGGCAACGAAATCGGAATGGCGGGTGTTGTCGCGCAGCAGGCGGGCCAGGATGCGCAGCACCTCGTCCCCGGCCTGGTGTCCGAAAGTGTCGTTGTAGCGTTTGAAGAAGTCCAGATCCAGCATCAGGATGGCCATGGACAGCTTGTGGCGGCTGGAGCGGCTGCTCTCCCGCTCCAACTGCTGGGAAAAATAGCGAAAATTGAACAGGCCGGTAAGGTGGTCGGTGATGGCATCCTTGCGGGCATTGATGAAAAGGCGGGTAAGCTGTTCGCGCAGCAGGAGATTTTGATACAAAAATGCCCCGTCGGCCAGGAACATCTCCAGCATCCACAGGTCGTATCGCGCCAGGGTTCTGTTTTTGTCGCTGATGTCGAGGAAAAAGTATCCCCCGAAGCGAAAGATCTCGGAATCGAAATAGGCCCCCAATTCCTGCTCGATCGATTGGCGGTCCGAGCGGGTCAGGCCTCCTTCGGCGAGGATTTGGTCTCCCGGAACCTGGAGATCCTGACTCAGCGAAAGGCGTCGGAAATGGGGTGAAGCGAAACCAAAGGCGCACAGGAGGAACGACTTCACCCCCAGCGTTTCCAGCAGCGCTCCCGATTTTTCCGGGAGTTCGGGAGTGTTGCCGGAAAAGAAAGTCACCGAACGATCCCGGAACAGGGGTTTTAACTCCGCTTCGGAATAGGGAATTTGGAGGGTGTCCAGTTGAAAATGATCCAATCCCCGGGCCAAATGAACATACAGAGACTGACCCTGCCGGTCCGGCTTGAGGTAGGCGCAGCGTTCGAAACCGAAACGGTCCGCCAGCTCGGAAAGAATGGCGTTTTTGAGTTGGGCCGGCTGGCTGACCTGTTGCAGGCGGTTGTTGGCAAAGAGAAGCTTTTCCAGTTTCTGGACGGTTTCCTTCAGGCGTTTGGTTCGGGACTCCAGAAGTCCCCGGTGATGCTCAAGTTCGATCAGGCGTTCGCTGAGGTTGTCGACCAGCTCTTCCTGGAGCTGCTTCTGGGCGGCTTCCCGCCGGTCGCTGGCAATGTTCTCCCGGTGCCCGCCGAGAAAGGCCTGCAACTGAGTGGGAAAATTCTGGGTGTCGATGGGTTTGCTGATAAAGCCGTCGCAGCCGGCGGCCAGGGAAATTTCGCGGGTGGTTTCGTCCTTTTGGGCGGTCAGGGCAACCAGGATGGCGTTTCGCAAACAGGGGATCTGGCGCAGTTTGGTGGCCAGTTCGGCGCCGGTGAGATCGGGCAGGCGCAGATCCAGCAGGACCAGGTCCGGGCACAGGTAGCGGGCGGCTTCCAGTCCGGTAATGCCGTCGGGCGCTTCATGAAAATCAAATACCGAGCCGGCCAGCGTTTTTTTGATCAGTAAGCGCGAAGCCGGATCATCTTCAATATACAGCAATCCATACTGTTGTTCAGCCATAAAGATCAGCCTCCCTGAGTATTACCTTTCGTCAATATAGGTCAAGTTGGGGATAACCCGGGCATTTTTAAAATTTTCGACCTTTCAATCTGATGGGAATTGTTTATATTTCAGGCTTAGAATCCCATTTACCCTTGCACAAAACGACCCAAATTATGGATCTGACCGAAGGCCCTGTTTCACGTCACCTACTGCGCCTGGCGCTGCCGATGATAATTGCCTTTATCTTCGTGACGAGTTACAATTTTATCGACCGCCTTTTTGTCAGCGCGCTCGGGGATATTGCGATTGCAGCGGTGGGAATGGCCTTTACCCTGCAAATGGTGATCTACTCGATCGGCTCGGGCATCGGGGCCGGGATCAACTCCTTTATCTCCAGAAATCTGGGGGCCGGCAAAACCGATCAGGCTACCAATTCTGCGATGAACGGTTTGCTGATGGCCGTTTTAATTGGCCTGAGCATGATCGTAATAATTATCCCTTCCCAGCGTTTTATTTTCGGGTTGATGGGCGCCGAAGGGGAACTCCTGCAAAACATCCTCGACTATCTGACCGTCATTCTGTGGTTTTCTCCGGTTATTTTGCTGACCATGTTCGCCGGGAGCATCTTCCAGGGTTATGGGGACACCATGTCCCCCATGCGCTTCAGTTTGCTGGGGACCTCCCTCAATCTTCTACTTGATCCCCTGCTGATTTTCGGATTCGGCAGGGTCCCGGACGGGGTGCCGATGGCTTTCCTGTTCAACCTGATTCCCGATCCCGCCGCATTGTTCGGGGCCTCTTTCCCGGCTATGGGGATTGCCGGGGCGGCGTTCGCCACCGGGATCAGTCAGGCCATTGCCCTGCTGTACATTCTCTGGAAAATGTTGCTGAAACACCAGCCGGTGCGCCTGCCTTTCCGCCGCCTTCGTTTCGATCTGGAGATCATCCTGGGCATTAACAAGGTGGGCCTTCCTTCTTCCGCCGGGCAGGTGATGACCTCGCTATCCCGGGCCCTGGTGTTTTGGGTGCTGGCCCCTTTCGGGCCGGACGCCCTGGCCGCCTACACCATCATCTTCACCTTCGATATGGTGGTTTTCCTGCCGGCGATCGGTATTTCCCAGGCGGTAACCACCCTAACCGGGCATAATTACGGTGCCGGCAAACCCCTGCGGGTCAAACAAACCTATCGCGCCGGGGTGGGCATTGCCTTCGCCATGATGGGCAGCCTGGCCCTGCTGATTCTGGCAAGGCCCGCCGCTTCGGTGGGGCTGTTTACCGACAGTCCGGCAGTGCTTTCCCTGGGAACCACCGGCCTGCTTTATTCCGCTCTGGGGATGATCAGCCTTGCAGCTTATCTCCCTGCCGTTTCCAGTTTTCAGGGACTGGGGCTGGGTAATCAGTACTTTATCGCCAGCATCCTCCGCCTCTTTGTCTTCATGTTCCCGATGGTTTATTTCGGGGCTCGCTGGCTGGGATTAGAGGGCGTTTGGCTGGGGTTGATGGGGATGAATGTGCTGAGCGCGATTGTTTTATTTTTATGGCATCGCTACATTTTAAATTCGAAAATTATTACCGGCCGCCAGGACCCCCTGGGGCAAAGTTCATAATTCTACTGCTAATTCGAAAAGAGATAGGTTAATCGGATAATGATCTGGCGAAATAAGCTGGAACAACTGGTGGGGATGCTGGAAAAGATTCCCCAACCTCAGAGCTTTGCTTCCAAGAGCGGGGTTTACGAACCCTATTTTATTATTGAATTGCGGGCCAGCAACTGGGAAATCGTGCCTTACGCCTCTTACACCCGTCTGGATAATTCCCCCGGGCGGGAGGTGCGTTTAACCCTGAGCGTGGTGGACAGCAGCAAGGTGGACATCACCCAGAATGAGCTGGATGCCCTGATCTATCTCGAGGCGGACTCGGCCGCCAATTCCCGTTCGATTTTCAGCTATACCCAGCCGGTCGGCTTTCTGATGGACTGGCTCTCGGAAAGCCGGATCGTCGTCAAGGAAAGCGCCTTCAAGGAGCCGGTCAAGGTCAGCATTCACCCGGAAGTGGCCACCATTATCCTTCAACTAAAAAAGGGACGGAGCGGATATTATCTGCAGCCTTCCCTGGTTTTCTCCGATCAGTCGGTGATGGAGCTGAACGATCCCGCGGTGGTTTTGTGCTCCAATCCCATCTACATGCTGGTTAAAAACAAGATCTATAAAATCAGCTCCGCTTTGCCGGCGGTGCTGTGGCATAACTATTTCCGGATTCGGGAAAAATTTGAGATCCCCCACGCCGAACTGGGCGAATTTATCCGCCTGTACGTGCCACACCTCCTGCCGGTTCTGGATTGGGAGAACCTCGGGGAGCACATTCAGAAAAAGCCGGTGGCGCTCGGCCAAAAGCTCATTTACCTCTCCGAATGGAATCAGCACCTTCAGGTGGACGTCCGCTACCAGTACGGCGCCTTTGAGTTTCCCGCTTATCCGGAGGTGAAGCGCAGCCTGGCCAACGAAGGCCGGAATTTGTTTATCATCGAACGCAACCGCCGCGAGGAGTGCGAAAGCCGTAAAATCCTGGAGGACAACGGCCTGATCTACCGGGGTGGCACCTGGAGTATCGCGGCGGACTACAATTCTCTGGACTGGATGCGCCTGGTAATTCCCAAGCTGGAAAAAGCCGGTTTTACCATCGTCAATGAAGAAAAGCTGGTGCGATACCGGGTGCACCGCCAGCGTCCCCGCCTCCAGATCAAGGTGAAATCGGGAATCGATTGGCTGGATCTCAACTACCAGCTCAGCATCGGGAAAGAGATCATCGAAATTCCCGATTTGCTCAAGCAGATCGAAAGCGAGCGCCATTACCTGCGCCTGGCCGACGGGAGCAACATCTATCTGCCGGAAGATATGGTGGAGAAAATCCGCCGCTTCGATCAATTCCTGGAATTGAAGAAGGGGCACGGCAACGAACGCCTGCCTATGGCCGGGATCGCCCTGCTTAACGAACTCAGCGAAATAACGGAACACATCCGCTACGACCGCACTGCGGGCGAGTTGCTGGAGCAGTATCGCGCTTTCCGGGAAATTCAGCGGGTAGAACCGCCCCAGGGCCTAACCGGCAATCTCCGCGAATACCAGCGCCACGGTTTGGACTGGCTGATGTTTCTGAACGATTTCGGCTTCGGGGGCATTCTGGCGGACGACATGGGGTTGGGGAAAACCGTTCAGGTGATTTCCATGCTGCTGCTGCTCAAGGAGCGCGGAGCATTGAAGCGGCCGGCGTTGATCGTGGTGCCGCTCACCCTGATCTTTAACTGGTGGGAAGAGCTGGCCAAATTCGCCCCGGGGTTAACGGTGTTGCGTTACTACGGCAACCGCAACGAACGCGGCAAATACCTCAAGAAAGTCGGGCAGTACGATGTGGTTTTGTGTAGCTACGGGGTAGCCCTTCAGGACCAGAAAGCCCTGGGCGGCATTCGTTTTAACCATATTATTCTGGACGAATCCCAGAAGATCAAAAACCCCAATACCAAAACCTACAAGGCCATCACCCGGTTTCAGTCCCGCTATAAACTGGCCATGACCGGTACCCCGGTGGAGAACTCCCTGATCGACCTGTGGGCGCAGATTAACTTTACCAACCCCGGTTTGTTGGGAACCCTGAAGCAATTTCAGACCCGCTACATCGAGATTCCCGAAGAAGAGCAGAAAACGCAGTTTGCTTCCCTCCGGCAAATGATCTTTCCCTTTATTCTGCGCCGGACCAAGGAAGAGGTGGAAACCGAACTGCCGCCCCTCACCGAAATTGTGCAGTATATCGAGATGAGCGACAAGCAGCGCGAATCCTACCAAAAATCCCTGGAGTTTTACCGGAACGAAATTTTCTCCGGGATCGAAAGCGACGGGATCAACAAAACGCGCATCAAAATTGTGGAAGCGCTGACCTACTTGCGCCAGATCGCCTGCCACCCCGCTATTCTGGACGAAAATATTCCCCTGGAGGAGTCCGGCAAGGTGCAACTGCTGGAAGACATGTTGGGCGAGTTGCTGGACAAGGGCCACAAAGTTCTGATTTTTTCTCAGTTTGTGCGCTTCCTGAGCCTGGTGCGCAAAGTATTTGACCAGAACAACTGGCGCTACGAATACCTGGATGGCAAGGTGCGGGACCGGGCGGCCCGGATTCACAATTTTCAGCAGAATCCCGACATCTCCGCTTTTCTGATTTC
>JAGRBF010000419.1:17181-20391 GCA_020434205.1 Calditrichota bacterium
CCCTGGTGGAATCCCGCGGTGGAGCAGCAGGCCACCGACCGGGCCCATCGCATTGGTCAGGAGCGCAACGTTTTCGTGTATAAATACATTGTGCGCGATACGGTCGAGGAAAAAATCCTGAAGCTCCAGGCCGCCAAGCGCGAGCTATCCGAGGAGCTGATTTCCTCCGACGACGGTTTTATCAAGCAGCTTACCCGGGAGGACCTGGAATTGCTGTTTGCCGCTACCCACAGTAACGGTCGGGAATAACGCTTTTCCGCCCGCCCACCATCCTGTGCCGGGCATTTTTCTCACCGCCCCCAGGCCGTCTTCCGGCCCTGGTTAGCTGGTTGGGAAGATTCCCGATTTTTAGAGGATGTAAATTTTCCTTGCCCCTAAACTTTCCCCGGCATTATATCATAACAGACGAATCTACTGACGGGGTCAAATGCCGCTACGCCAGGACTTCATTCTGCGACTGATTGAGCAACTCGGTAAAGCTTTCCGGGAGATTGCCGCCATGCTGCAATTGGGAGAGGCCTCTGCCGCCCGGGAATTGCTGGAGGAAGTTACCCTGGGGCAGAGCGGGCTGCCGCTGCCTGTTCTGGAAGCTCTCTCCATTGAGGAATTACTGCGCCTGCTCGACAAAAACGGCGCCCCGGACCTGACCCGGGGGCAACTTTTTGCGGAGATCCTGGCCTGTGCGGCCAGAGTCGAATCGCCGGATTCTCCCCGGGGACAAAGTCTGTACCACAAAACCCTGGACCTTTTTCTGGTCCTCAGCCCTCATATCGACGGCATGACCCTGCCCCTGCCCGGCAGCCCTGCCACCCTGCGGGAAATACTCCAAAAAACGCATCGTCCGGAAAACCGGGAAGAAACCTGGGAGATCTTTCGTTTGTTCTGGCGATTGGGAGATTTTGCCGGGGCCGAGGATTATTTGTTCCGGCTGGAGCCGCCTGTTGCGCCTGGGCAGTTTAAGGAAGGACTGGCCTTTTTTTCCGGTATGGAAACCCTCAGCGAAGAGACCCTGCGCAGGGGAAACTTCTCCCGTGCCGAGATGCGGGAAGGCCGTGAAGAATGGATTCGGCTGGCCGGTGAGAGTTCCGCCGCGGGGGCGACGGAGGACCCCTGAAAACGGGTGAGATAGCGGGCTAAGTGCTTTGCCTAAAGGTCTTGACTGCCAAAAGGGTCAACCGTATATTCTTGAACTGCACAAGATTGTAATCGCATTTTCACATTACAGCCACATATCTCCAAAGGAGGTCCAACCTTGAAAGTCTATAGCAGCGATCGCATTCGCAACATCGGCATTGGCGGGCACAGCGGTTCGGGAAAAACATCCCTGGCAGAAGCTGTTTTGTTTGCCATGGGGCGCATCAACCGGATCGGGACCGTTGAAAACGGCAATACCGTTTCGGATTTCAACCAGGATGAAATCGAACGCCAGATTTCTCTCAGTGCCTCCCTTTTGCACGGTGACTGGCACGGGACCAAAGTCAATCTGATCGATACCCCCGGATTCAGCGACTTTCTGGGAGAGGTATCCAGCGGAATGCGCGCTGCAGACATAATGATGATCGTTGTAGACGGCGCCAACGGCGTGGAAGTGGGCACCGAACGGGTGCGGCAACTGGCCGATGAATACAAACTGCCCCGTTTTTACGTCATCAACAAGCTCGAGAAAGAAAACGTCAGCTATATGGATATCTACAAGGACCTGCGCGACCGATTCGGAAAAGCGCTGACGATTGTGGATATTCCCCTGAAATCCGGTCCCGGCTTCTCCACCGTTGTGGATGTTCTCCACCGCAAAGTTTATCGGTACGAAACCGACGGCAGTGGCAAGGGTGTCGAAGAACCGCTCGAGGGTGAAATTGCCGAGAAGGTGGAAAAAATCCGCAGCGACCTGGTCGAAGCGGTTGCGGAAAGCGACGACGCGCTTTTGGAGAAATACTTTGAGGAAGGCACCCTCAGTGACGAAGAAATTATGGCCGGTTTTAAAAAAGCGGTGATCAAACGGCAGGTGGTCCCGGTTTTGTGTGCCTCCGCTGTCAGCAATATCGGATCCAGCAGCCTGCTGGATTTCATCGTGGATTATCTCCCTGCCCCCTCCGCTCTGCCCCCCTTCGGCCTTAAAGACGGCGGCGAAGTCGCTATCTCGGAAAATGAAAAGCTGGTGGCCCAGGTGTTCAAGACCTCTGCCGAAGCGCACGTGGGCGAACTCTCCTACGTAAAGGTTTTTTCGGGCGTGCTGAAAACCGGGGACGAGGTGTTTAATTCGACCCACAATCGCAGCGAACGGATCGGCCAGATGTTTTTGCTGAATGGCAAGGACAAGGAAGGGGTCGAAGAAGTTCATGCCGGGGATGTGGTTGCCCTGGTGAAGCTGAAAAGCACCCACACGGGGGATACCCTTACCGTAAAAGGCAACAGTGTGGAGGTCAAACCGATTGCCTTCCCCGAACCGCTGATCAATATCGCGGTGGAACCGGTTACCCAGGGCGAGGAGGACAAGGTGGGCACCGGGCTTCATACCCTGCATCTGGAAGACCCCACCCTGCTGGCCCGCTTCGACGGCGAATTGAAACAAACCATCGTTTCCGGGCAGGGGGAACTTCACCTGTCCATCGCCCTGAAGCGCCTGAAAGAGCGCTTTAATGTCGAAGTAAAAGAACTGGAGCCCAAAATCCCCTACCGGGAAACCATTCGCGCTACCGCCGAAGCCCAGGGCAAATTCAAGAAACAATCCGGTGGTCGCGGTCAGTATGGTGATGCTCACCTGCGGATCGAACCCCTTCCCCGGGGAACCGGTTTTGAGTTCGTCGATGCTATCGTGGGTGGGGCGATTCCGGGTAAATTTATTCCCGCCGTGGAAAAAGGCTGCGCGGAAACCATCGAAAAAGGGGTTATCTCCGGTTGCAAGGTGGTAGATGTTAAGGTGACCGTTTTTGACGGAACCTATCACAACGTGGATTCTTCGGAAAACGCCTTTAAGGTTGCCGCTTCGATGGGCTTCAAGAAAGCCTTTCTGGACGCCAAACCGATGCTGCTGGAGCCGATCTACAAGCTGGAAGTCAAAGTACCCGAAGCCTACATGGGCGATGTTATGGGGGATATCTCCAGTCGCCGGGGCAAAATTGCGGGAATGGATACCGACGGACGCTTCCAGGTGATTAACGCCACGGTACCGCTGTCCGAGCTATACAAATACACCACCACCCTGCGCTC